>NZ_JAUTAH010000001.1:1329908-1661135 GCF_030818545.1 Brevundimonas sp. SORGH_AS_0993 | reverse complement strand
CTGATGCTGGCGGCGATGTCGCAGGCGGACTGGGCGTTCCGCGCCTTGCCGGACGAGAATATCGTCACCGACCCGACGCGGATGGCGCACGGCGTCCTGACGGGGATCGGTTTTCTGTGCGCGGGCGTGATCTTCCGCACGGGATTTTCGATCCACGGGCTGACGACGGCTGCGTCGCTGTGGATCACATCCGCGATCGGCATTCTGTTTGGAGCCGGCATGTATGCTCTGGGCGCGGCGGCGACAGGGGTCACGGCGCTGATCCTGATCGGGCTGAAGCTGATCAGCAGCCGGTTGCCGGCGCGGACAGTGGTGGACGCCGAAGTCCGCTGGGAGCGGCGCGACCCCTCGCCCGAGGCGGCCGTCGAGGCGGCGCTGAAAACCGTCGATCCCGATGCGCGCCACGACCTGTTCGAACTGATCGACGACGGGACCCGGGTGCGGCGGACGTGGCGGCTGAGCGCGACGGGCGAGGGACCATTGAAGACCCTGGCCGAGCGGCTTTGCGCCATCCCCGGCGTCGTCGCCTATCGCCTGGACCCGCGCGACGACTGAAACCGTTCATTGCCCGCTAACCCTCTTTGCGGCATGAGGGGAACGGATGGCGAACGAACCGATCAGAATCATCGGCCTGGACCCCGGTCTCAGGCGCACCGGCTGGGGCGTGATCGCGGCCGACGGGGCGCGGCTGCGCTGGATCGCGCACGGGGTGGTGACGCCGCCCGAGACCGCGCCCTTCGCCGAGCGTCTGGTGCATCTGCTGGATCATGTCGGGGCCATCTGCGCCGACCACGGCTGCGAGGAGGCGGCGGTGGAGGAGGTGTTCGTCAATGTGAACCCGTCCTCGACCCTGAAGCTGGGCCATGCGCGGGCGGCGGTGATGCTGGCCCCGGCCAAGGCGGGTCTGACGGTTGCGGAATATTCGCCGAACCTGATCAAGAAGGCGGTGGTGGGCGCAGGCCATGCGGACAAGAGCCAGATCGCCTTCATGATCAAACGTCTGTTGCCGACCGCCGGGGACGTGAAGGCCGATGCGGCGGATGCGCTGGCGGTGGCCATCACCCATGCCCAGCTGCGCAGACGGTCCCTGCTGGAAGCGATGCATCGGGGGGCGGCGTGATCGGGCGTTTGCGCGGCGTGCTGGCCGAGGTCGGAGAGGCGGACTGCCTGATCGACTGCGGCGGCGTGGGCTATGTGGCGTCGTGCGGGGCGCGGACCCTGGGGCGGCTGCCGGCGCCGGGCGACGAGGCGACCCTGCACATCCATTCGCAATGGAGCGAGGACGCGGGGCCGCGCCTGTACGGTTTTCTGACGCGCGACGAGCGGCGGGCGTTCACGAACCTGCTGGCCATCCAGGGCGTGGGGCCCAAGGCGGCCCTGGCGGTGCTGGACGTGCTGCCGCCCGGCGAACTGGCGTCGGCGGTGGCGCGCGAGGACAAGGCGGCGGTGGCGCGCGCCAACGGCGTGGGGCCGAAACTGGCGCTGCGGATCGTGACGGAACTGAAGGGCAAACCGCTGGGCGAGATCGGCTTTGCGCCGACCGCGCCGGGGATGCACGTCGAGATCGCGCCGCCGGTTCCGTCCATCACCGGCGAGGCGGTGTCCGCCCTGCTTGGGTTGGGCGTCGCCGAGGTCAATGCGCGCCGGGCCGTGGATCAGGCGTTGATCCGTTTGGGCGAAGAGGCGGAGCTGTCGGCGGTGATCCGCGCGGCGCTGCAGGAGTTGGGGCGGTGATTCTGGAGTGGCGAGTGGCGAGTGGCGAGTGGCGAGACGTGAAAAGTGCTAGTGAGCAAGAGGTGAGCTGCGGCGCGTCTGCGGTCGTCCGTACTCGCTCACCCCTGCGCTCACTTCTCGGCTCACTTTTCACTCGCCAGTCGCCAGTCGCCACGCGCCACTCGGGTCAGCCATGACCCGCATCCTCTCCCCCGAGGCCGAGACCGGCGAGTCGTTCGACCGCGCGCTGCGGCCGCAGACGTTGTCGGAATTCGTCGGCCAGTCGCAGGCCAAGGGCAATCTGAAGGTCTTCATCGATGCGGCGCGCGGACGGGCCGAGGCGCTGGACCATGTTCTGTTGTTCGGACCGCCGGGACTGGGCAAGACGACGCTGGCGCAGATCGTGTCGCGCGAGCTGGGCGTGGGGTTCCGGGCGACCTCCGGGCCGATCCTGGCCAAGGCGGGCGATCTGGCGGCGATCCTGACCAATCTGGAGCCGCGCGACGTCCTGTTTATCGACGAGATCCACCGACTGAGCCCCCAGGTCGAGGAAATCCTGTATCCGGCCATGGAGGATCATGTGCTGGACCTGATCATCGGCGAGGGGCCGTCGGCGCGCTCGGTGCGGATCGACCTGGCGCCGTTTACGCTGGTGGGCGCGACGACGCGGGCGGGTCTGTTGGCCACGCCGCTGAGGGATCGGTTCGGGATTCCGCTGCGGCTGGAGTTCTACACCCCCGACGAACTGACGGCGGTGGTGCGCGGCACGGCGCGTAAGATGGGCGCGGCCATCGACGAGGCCGGCGCGCGCGAGATCGCGTCGCGGGCGCGCGGCACGCCGCGCATCGCCGGGCGCCTGTTGCGTAGAGTGCGGGATTTCGCATCGGCCGAAGGGGCGGAGACCATCTCGAAACTGGTGGCGGCGCGGGCGCTGGCGCGGCTGGAGGTGGACGAGGCTGGTCTGGACAGCCTGGACCGGCGCTTCCTGAAGGCGCTGATCGAGAACTATGGCGGCGGGCCGGTCGGGATGGACACCTTGGCCGCCGCCATCGCCGAGGCGCGCGACGCGGTCGAGGACGTGATCGAACCCTATCTGCTGCAACAGGGCTTCATCATGCGCACCCCCCGGGGCCGCATGGCCTGCGCCAGGGCCTATGCCCATCTGGGGCTGAGCGCGCCCGCCCAGCCCGCCGCCGGACCCGTGCCGGGCGACCTGTTCGAGTGAACGTCGCCTTCGATCCGGGCAAGGATGCGAGCAATCGCGAGAAGCATGGGCTGTCGCTTGAGCGGGCGGGCGAGATCGATCTTCGCGCCTCCCACATTCTCGCCGACGACCGCCAAGATTACGGCGAGCAACGATGGCGAGCCTATGGTATGCTGGATGGGCGACTGCATATGCTGGCTTTCACCTTTCGAGACGGGACGTTGAGAGCCATCAGTCTGCGGCGCGCGAACGCCAAGGAGAGCAAACGCTATGGCTGATCCCAAATTCAGCCTTGATCCGAGCGATTACGAGGATGTCGAGATCGACGATCACGACAATCCGGAATGGACCGATGAGGACTTCGCCAAGGCGCAGCCTCTACGAGACGTGCTGCCCGACCTGTATGCCCAATTCGACGCCGAGCGTGAGGTGGAGTTAAAACTACCCGCCGCCACCATCCGCGCCTTTGCTGACGAAGGCGACGACTGGCGCGAGCGGATGGCCGATGCGTTGACTGAGGCGGCGCGGAAGAAGCACGCGGCCTGATCTCCGATAGGCGGTTGCCAAGCGAAGCGGGCGGGGGTTTGCTGGGGGCGAACCGGAGCTGTCGTCCCATGATCCTGCGCACCCTGGCCGTGATGGCGTTTGCGGCCGGCCTGACCAGCCTGGCGCCGCCTGCAAAGGCCGCGCCGCCCGTCTTCACCGAAAAGCCCTGTCCGGCCGATTGGCCCACCGACGTGCGCCAGGTGCGGTGCGGAACCCTGACGGTGGACGAGGCGCGCGACGGGACGGTCAGCGACCGGCGCATCGGCCTGGCACTGGTGATCGTCAAGGCCAGCGCGCCGTACAAGGACGCCTCGGGTCAGGCGCTGCCGACGGTGGTGATGTTTCACGGCGGGCCGGGCGGGGCCATGGTCGGCGGAGCAGGGCGGATGCTGGCGGCGCTGCGTCGCAACCCGGAAGCCTTCGCCGCGGATCAGGACGTGATCCTGTTCGATCAGCGCGGCGGCGGGGCCAGCGCGCCCTCCATGGACTGTCCGGGGGTGCAGCTGACCGACGCCGGGCCGCCGTCGGACGCCGACCGGGACGGGCTGATCGCCTGTCTGAAGGGGTATCGGGCGCAGGGCGTCGACCTGGACCAGTACAACGCCGCCGCCACCGCCATGGATGTGAAGGACATGGTCCAGGCGCTGAACCTGGGGCGGATCGACCTGTGGGGCGGATCGTACGGGCCGCGCATCGAGGCGGCCGTCATTACGCACCAGCCCCAGATCGTGCGCGCCGCCGTGATGGACAGCCCCTGGCCGCCGGAGGGCAACTGGGCGGTCGGCACACCGGAGCAGGTGTCGGCGGCGGTGAAGATCATCCTGGGCAAATGCCAGGCGCAGGCCGTCTGCGCGGCGCGGCATCCCGACCTTCAGGCCCGGTTCGAGGCCGAGGCGCGCAAATGGCTGGCGGGTCCTGTGACGGGCAAGGACGGCAAGACCTTCACCGTCGACGACCTGTCGGCCTTTCTGATGGACACGACCTATAGCGCCAGAGGGGTGCGGCGCCTGCCGGCGGACCTGGAGAAGATCATCGCCGGCGACCTGAGCCCGGTCGCCGAGATCGCCGAGGACCGGACCTACTATTTCGAGGGCCAGCACATGGCCCATCTGTGCAAGGAAGAGCTGCCGTTCGAATCCAAGGCGCGGCTGGCGGCCGGCGCGGCGGGCGATCCCGTCGCCGAGGTGCTGGTCCCCTCTCTGTCGCGGCTGTTCGACGTCTGCGCGGCCGTGGGCGAACGGCCGGCCGCGCCGATCGAGAACCTGCCGGTCAAGACCGACATCCCGACCCTGTTCGTCGCCGCCGAGATCGACCCCGGCTGCCCGCCGCCCCTGACCGAGGCGGCGGCCAAGGGTTATTCGCGCAGCCAGGTGGTGATCGTGACCAATGCGACCCACGGCGTCATCAACGCCAGCACCTGCACCCGCAAGATGGCGCGCGACTTCCTGCGCGATCCGTCCAAGCCGGTGGACCGCAGCTGCCTGCCGCCGGCGGACACGCCGCTGACCTTCATCGAGGACGGCCCCGCGGCCTGATCGTCCATGCGCGCCCAGACCCCGCGACAGCGTTGGACCCTGGCCCTGGCGGCGGCGGTTCTGGCCCTGTGCGCGGTCGGGGCCTGGATGCGCTGGCGGCCCGTCGCGGCCCCGCCGCCCGAGCCGTCCGACGCGCGCGTGATGCGCCAGATTCGCGCCCTGGCCGGGCCGGGCGCCGAGCTGCGATACGCCGAGGCGGGCCAGAGACGGGCGGTCTGCGGCTATATCGGCCGGACCCACGACGGGCCGCCGGTCCGCTTCGTCTCCATCCCCAACCGCATCCTGTTCAGCGACGACCCCCTGCCCAAGGAGTTCCGCGAACTGCGCCAGCGGTACTGCCCCAGCTTGATGGAAGGGCCGGGCCGAATCGCACCAAGCGGTCGGCGATGATCAAGCAACTTCGCAGGCCGCTGGGCGCGGTCGGCCTTTGGGGCCTGTTCTTCGTGTTGCCCCTGCCTCTGCTGCAGGCAGGCGGACGAACGGGCTGGGCCTGGCCGGGTTCTGGATCGGCCGGGGCGGGCTACGGCGCCTCGCCCGTGATCGGCTGGCGGATGACGATCGGTCTGGCCTTGGCGGCGGCGCGCCGTAAAAGACCGGCATGACCCAGCCCCCCGACCTTCCCACCGCCGGCCGTTTCGAAGGGCGCGACCATCTGCTGCCCGTGCGCGTCTATTACGAGGACACGGACTTCACCGGCCTAGTCTATCACGCCAACTATGTGCGCTATTTCGAGCGGGGTCGGTCGGACTTTCTGCGCGCCATCGGGGTGGGCCACGCCGACCTGCTGGAAGAGGCCGAGCCCCTGGCCTTCGTCGTGTCGGAGCTGAACATCCGCTATCTGAAGCCGGCCCGGATCGACGACGCCCTGGTGGTCCGCACCGTCTATGAGCAGGTGAAGGGGGTGCGGCTGATCATCCGTCAGAGCGTGGAGCGGGCGGGCGAGGTGTTGTGCCGGGCCGAGGTGACGGCGGTGTGCATCCATCTGGACGGGCGGCCGCGCAGACCGTCCAAGGGGCTGATAGAGAAGGTGACGCCATGGCTGGCGGCCAGCGGCGGCGCCGACTAGGATCGCGCCAACAAGGGGAAAACGTCATGGGTTCGGAAACTTACAAGATGTCCGCCAGCGCGGTGATCGTCACGATCCTGCTGTTCGTGCTGCTGGTCGGCGGCGGGCTGGTGGGCTGTCCCTATTACAAGGTCTGGGAACGCAAGATGGCCGGCCAGGCCGAGCTGCAGTACCAGCAGGGCGCGCGCCAGGCGCTGATCGCCCAGGCCGCCGCCGAGGACGAGGCGGCGATCAAGCGGGCCGAGGCGGCGACGCGCCGGGTGCTGGGCTGGACCGACGCGGCCAAGCGCGGCTGCGCCGAACTGGGCCGGCCGGGCGACCGCACCTGCGAGGAGCAGTTGCTGCGCGACGCCGCCACCTATTCCATCGCCAAGGAAGGCCACGAGGGCGTCATCATCAGCGTCGGCGCCCCGGTGTCGGTGGCGGTCGATCCGAATGCGCGCCGGGCGGCGTCCGAGTAACCTGCTGTTAACCCTTATGACGCGCCTGTCAGATGACGGGCGGACGGGTCGGGGCTAAACGGGCCGGACGCCACACAATGGTCACGTCCGCTCGGTCGAAGAGGAACGTGACGATCCCGATTCCGCCCGGAGCGCCTGAATGACCACGCCTGTCGACGCCGCGATGATGAACCCGGTCCAGCTGTTCCTGACCGCCGACTGGGTGGTGAAGGCGGTGATGATCGGACTGGCGGCGGCCTCTCTGTGGTCGTGGACGGTCATCATCGACAAGGCGGTGCGCTTCACCGGGCTGAACAGACGGGCCGACGACTTCGAAAAGGCGGTCCAGTCTGGCCGGTCGCTGGAGGATGTCGCCGCCCAGGCCGGGCCGCAGCCCGAACACGCCCTGCCGCGCATGCTGAGCATCGCCCTGTCGGAATGGCGCGAGGCGCGTCAGAAGGGAGCGCTGAACGATCATCAGGGCGACCTGTTGATGACGCGGATCGACCGGGCGCTGAACAGCCTGATCGCGCGCGAGGGCCAGCGGGTCGAGAACGGTCTGGGCGTGTTGTCGGTGGTGGCGACGGCCTCACCCTTCATCGGCCTGTTCGGCACGGTGTGGGGCATCATGAACGCCTTTGGGCGGATCGCGGCGGCGGGCAACACCAATCTGACGACGGTGGCGCCGGCCATCGCCGAGGCCCTGTTCGCCACGGCCATCGGCCTCGCGGCGGCCATCCCGGCCTATATCGCCTACAACAAGTTCTCGATCGACGCGGGCAAGTTCACGGGCCGATTGGAAGCCTTCGCCGACGACCTGCAGGCCGCCGTGGCGCGCCGTCTGGGCAGCCCCTCGGCGCCGCCGCCCCCGCCGCCCGTCGAAGGCTTCGACCTGAAGCGGGGCGGCTGAGCCATGGCCCTGGGCGGAGCATCCGGCGGCGGCGGGTCGCGTCGCGGGCGGCGGGGGCGCAAGGGCCCCCTGACCGAGATCAACGTCACGCCCCTGGTGGACGTGATGCTGGTGCTGCTGATCATCTTCATGATCTCGGCGCCCCTGCTGACGGTGGGGGTGCCGGTCGAGCTGCCCAAGACCGAGGCCAGCGCGGTCGAGACCAAGTCCGAACCCCTGTCGGTCAGCATCGACCAGCAGGGCGCCATCTTCGTCGGCGACAGCGAGACGGCGTTCGACGCCCTGTCCGCGCGGCTGCTGACCGAGGCGGGCGGCGCGGACAAGGCGGCCGACCGGCCGGTGTTCGTGCGGGCCGACGGGCGCGCCCCCTATCAGGCCGTGGCGCGGGTGATGGCGCGGCTGAGCGCCTCGGGCTTCACCAAGCTGAATCTGATCACCGACACGGCGCCGGAGGCCTGAGGCTTTGCGCCGTCCGAGCCCCGCGATCCTCGGATCCCTCGCCCTGCACGCCGGGGTGGTTGCGCTCGCCTTCGTCTCTTGGCCGCGAAAGACCGACGAGCCGACGCCGCTGGTGGCCTCGGTGCCCGTCTCCATCGTGTCGGAAGAGACGGTCCAGGCGGCGGCCGTCGACAATCCGCAGCCCGAACCCTCGCCCGACGACGCGGCGACCGCGCCGGTGCAGCAGCCCGATCCCGTGCCGCCGACGCCCCAGCCGACCCCGCCCCAACCGCAACCTCAGCCGCGTCCGACGCCGCCCAGGCCGCAGCTTCGCCCCACGCCCGCGCCGGCGCCCACGCCCAAGCCGACCCCCGCGCGACCCCAGCCGACGCCGCCGCGTCCGCAGCCGCCCGCGCCCACGCCGCCGACCAAGGCCCAGCCGACGCCGCGTCCCGCGACGCCCGCGCCCAACCGGCCGGCGCCTCAGCGGCCCGAACCCAGCCTGGACCTGAACGCCCTGGCCGGCCCGCGCCGCCCGACCCCGAACACCGGCCGCCCCGCGGCGGGCCAGCAGGGCGCGGGGACCGCATCCCAGGCCACGGGGCCGCAGATCACGGCCATCTTCAACCAAGTCTATCCGAACTGGATCCTGCCTTGCGACATCCCTGGCGCGGATCAACTGAGGATCCAGGTCGAACTGACCCTGTCGCCCGATGGGCGCATCACGCGGGGGCCCGCCCTGATCAACGCCCAGTCCTCGAACGTCTATCGCGCCGCCGCCGACGGCGCCCTGCGCGCCCTGCGCCAGACCGCGCCTTTCGACGTGCCGCAGGGCTTCCCCGGCGGGGTCTATCGCCCCACGTTCAACACCGAGCGGGCGTGCCGCAATCGGTAGGGTTCAGGCGGCGATCAAGTGAAGCGCTTCGCGCCCGCCCTTGACCGCATTCGGGGAAAGGCGACGGTCGAAGGTCGCCAGGCGACCGCCGTTCGATACCGCCAGCGCCAGAAGATAGGCGTCCGTCACCTGTTCGGCCGCTGTCAGGGCCGATATGTCGAAGCGGTCTTTGTCGGCCAGGCTGACGGCGTCGGGCCAGAAGACATGGCCCTCCATGTCGCGCAGCAGGTTCAGGATGCGGGCCACCTCGGAGGGCGGGCCGACCGGATTGCGATAGCGGGGGCTGCCGACGATGCGGACCAGACCGTTTTCGGTGATCGGGCAGGTCGCCCAGGCGTGGACAGCCTCGCGCTGGAACCAGTCATTGGCGGCGTCATGGAAGACGTGACGCGGATCGACGAGCGCGATCAGCACGTTCACGTCCAGCAGATAGGTCACGGCAGTTCGTCACGAAGCGCGTTAACGTCTTCGATGGTGACGAGAGGGCCGGGCCGGTCCGGCAGAAGCGGGACGCCGTTGCGAAACCGAACCGTCGACGGGCGTTTCTCCAGCGCCTGACGCGCCAGGTCCGACACGACTTCGCCGATCGTGCGGTCCTGGTGGAGCGCGATGGCGCGCGCCGCGTTCAGGACGTCGTCGTCGATGGCCAGGGTCGTGCGCATGAAACCCATATACGACATCGCTCATCACGCATCAATCTTGAGGCGTCGTCCGCAAAGTCGCCCTATTCGCCGGGAAGCTGGCGCGTGTCCGGCGTCCCGGCGATAAGGGACGCCGTGATGCCTTGAACTTTCGGAGACTCCCATGCGTCTGAACCTTCTCATGGCCTCGGTCGCGGCCCTGGCGATGACGGCGCCCCTGATGGTGCAGGCCCAGGCGCCCCAACAGGCTCAGCCGGTCGAGGTCGAGATCGATCAGGGCGTGCTGCGGCCGTTGCAGATCGCCGTGGCGCCCTTCAGCGGCGAGCACGGGTCGGACATCACCAGCGTGGTCAGCGCCAATCTGAAGCGGTCGGGCTTTTTCGAGCCGCTGAATCCCGCCAGCTTCATCGAGACGGGCCTGACCCTGGCCAATGCGCCCAACTTTCCGCAGTGGACGCAGATCGGGGCGCAGGCGGTGCTGTACGGGGCGGTGACGCCGCGCGCGGACAACCGGGTCGACGTGGGCTTCCGCCTGTACGACCCGTACCGCCAGTGTCAGCTGGTCAGCTATCAGTTCACCGCCACGCCCGAGCAGTGGCGCCGGATCGCGCACAAGATTTCGGACATCGTCTATCAGCGCATGACGGGCGAGGCGGGCCTGTTCGATTCCCGCGTCATCTTCGTCTCGGAAGAGGGGACGGCGCTGAACCGCATCAACCGCCTGACCATCGCCGATCAGGACGGGTTCCAGCCCATCTATCTGACGCAAGGGGACGAGGTGATCATGTCGCCCCGCTTCTCCATGTCCCAGCCGGACGAGATCACCTATGTGGCGCTGGGCAAGGATTACAGCCGCATCTATCTGTACAACCTGACCACCGGCCGGCGTGAAAGCCTGGGCGAGTTCGACGGCCAGGTGCTGGCGCCCCGCTTTTCCAACGACGGGACCAAGATCGCCTTTTCGATCATCCGCAACGGCAACACCGACATCTATGTGATGGATTTGCGTAGCCGTCAGCTGAGCCGGCTGACGTCGGACCCCGGTATCGACACCTCTCCGTCGTTCAGCCCGGACGGCAGCCAGATCGTGTTCAACTCGGACCGCTCGGGTCAGGCGCGCCTCTACGTCATGCGGGCCGACGGCTCGGGCCAGCGGCCGATCTCGCGCGGGGGCGGCTCCTACACCGCCCCGGCGTGGAGCCCGAGGGGCGATCTGATCGCCTTCACCAAGTCCAGCGGGGGGCGGTTCTCGACCGGGGTGATGAACCCCGACGGATCGGGCGAGCGCATCCTGTCCTCCAGCTATTTCGAGGAGGGGCCCAGCTGGGCGCCCAACGGCCGCTATGTGATGTTCGCACGCCAGACGCGGGGCGGGGACACGCGGCTGTGGACCGTGGACCTGTCGGGCCGGGTGGTGGCGCAGGCGGGCTACGCCGGACGGGGCACCGACCCGGCCTGGTCGCCGCTGCTGGATTCGCCGCCGGCCAATCTGGGCCTGAACCAGGGCGCGGACAGCTGCCCGAACTGAGGTGTTCGCGCGCGGGAGCCTTTGCGCTCAACACTGCGTTATCGCGTCTAGCGCCCTGAAAACGCCCAAGGCTAAGACTAAAGTCAAGCTTGAGGCCGCCGTCCTCAGAAAGATCAGTCAGGAGACGACCCAATGAAGAAATCCCGCATCCTCACCGTGGCGATGGTCGGTTGCGCCGTCGCCGCCATGGCCGCCTGCACGCGCAAGCCCCCCGTCGATTCCGGCGTGACCGACACCGGCGCCACGACGCCGACCGGCCCCAGCTATCCCACCGTCCCGACCGCCCCGATCACCGGCGGCCAGGTCGGCGCCGCCCAGCCGGGCAGCGAACAGGACTTCGTCGTCAACATCGGCGACCGCATCTATTTCGATCTGGACAGCATCGAGGTGCGCCCCGAGGCCATGCCGCGCCTGGACGCCCAGGCCCAGTGGCTGCTGCGCTATCCGCAGGTCACGGTGCGGATCGAGGGCAACGCCGACGAACGCGGCACGCGCGAATACAACCTGGCCCTGGGGGCCCGCCGCGCCGAGGCCGTTCGCAACTATCTGATCAACCGCGGCGTGCCCGCCGGCCGGATCGACACCATCAGCTTCGGCAAGGAGCGGCCGATCGCGGAGGGCTCCAACGAAGACGCCTGGGCCCGCAACCGCAACGCCCACACAGCCATCGTGTCGGGCGCCCCGCGCTGAGATCGACGGGTTCGTCATCCCAGGCTATGCGCAGCCTGGGATGACGGATGGAGCGACTTGATATCGACAGAGGCGTCGGTCGCAGGCCCGGCGCCTCTTTTCGTTTCGGCGCTTGTCCCCGGCGGCGCGCGACGGCAGAAGGTCGCGGCAGGGAGTTGGGGATCACCGAATGGACATCGAGGGAGCGGGCGGCGTCGTCACGGCGGGTCTGGTCGCAGGCGCGATCGAGAAACCGACCGGCCGGGCGGGCGAAGGCCACGGCCACGGCGTCTGTTCGGACTGCGGCGCGCCGACCAGCGGTAATTTCTGCGCCAACTGCGGCCAGCCGACCCATGTTCACCGCACCCTGCTGCACCTGGGCGAAGAACTGCTGCATGGAGTCATGCATTTCGACGGCCGCTTGTGGCGCACCCTGCCGCTGCTGCTGCTCAATCCGGGCAAGCTGACGCGCGAATGGGTCGAAGGGCGGCGGACGCGCTATGTCTCGCCGCTGGCGATGTTCCTGTTCACCCTGTTCGTGATGTTCTTCGCGCTGAGCTTCATGCCGCACAAGGAAGAGCACGCCCTGCCGCTGCCGCAACAGATCCAGGCCCAGCGTCAGACGGTGGCCGAGGCCGAAAAGGTGTTGGCGGCGGCCGAGCAGGAGGTCGCGGCGGTGCAGCAGGACGCCGAGCCCGCCGATGGCTCCGAACCGCCGTCCGGAATCGGCATTCGGGCAGGCGCGACGGCAGGCGTGCTGGCGGGCGCCAATGCCGCGTTGAATAGCGAGAAGGCAAAGCTGGCCAGTCTCGAGAAGGAGGCGGTCGAGGGCCGCAAGGACGGCCTGACCACCGGCACATGGCAGGCCCAGGTCGCCGACATGGCCCAGCAGGTGAGCAAGAGCGGCCAGGCCCACGGCATCGTCGGCATGGTCGCCAAGAAGCTGAAGAACCCGGACCTGGCGCTCTACAAATTGCAGCAGACCATCTACAAGTTCGCCTTCCTCCTCGTCCCGCTGTCGATCCCCTTCATGGCGCTGCTGTTCCTGTGGAAGCGGGGCTTCACCCTGTACGACCACGGGGTCTTCGTTCTGTATTCGCTGACCTTCATGTCGCTGCTGCTGATGGTGGTGGTGCTGCTGGCCACGGCGTTCAAGGGGGCGGGCGTCGTCGCGGGCCTGATCGCCCTGCTGGCCGCGCCGGTGCATATGTTCGTCCAGTTGAAGGGCGCCTATGGTCTGCGGGTGTTTTCGGCCTTGTGGCGGACGGTGCTGCTGGTGCTGTTTTGCGAGTTCGTGGCCAGCCTGTTCCTGGTGGCGGTCCTGTATCTGGGCTTTGGCCACTGACGCCTTGCGGCGGCCCCAAATCGGTGGAAGCTAGAGGGATGACCAAGCTCTCTCTCTCTCGTGCTCATCTCCTCGCCGCCGCCGCCCTTGGCGTCCTGCTGATCGGGGGCGGCGCGGTCGCCCAGCAGGCCCAGCCCAACATCATGGAGCGGACCGAGTGGGACAACCGGCGTCTGGACCAGCTAGACCGCAATGTGCGGCGGCTTGAGCGTGCCCTGACCCAGAGAAACGCCGCCGGCCAGCCCGTTCTGGTCGAGCCCGACCCCGAGGTCGTGACCCTGCAGGGGCAGATGGGCCTGGTCAGCCAGAGGCTGGACGATCTGGAGGCCACGGTGCGCCGGATCAACGGCGACAACGAGCGGCTGACCTTCCAGCTGGATGAGGCGGTGCGCGACAATACGGCCCTGCGGACCCGCCTGACCGAGGCCGAGAACCGCATCCGGAAGCTGGAGACGGCGGCCGAACTGAATGCGCCCATCGAGGCCAATTCTCCGACCGGGGACGCGGGCCAGGACCTGGCGGCGGCGGTGCGCCTGACGGCCAGCGACCGGCCGCGCGGCGTGCGCGCCCTGGAGACGGTGGCGATCACCTGGCCCAACACTCCGGAGGGACGCGAGGCCAACGCCCGGCTGGGCGACCTGCGCGTGGCGGCCAACGACAAGGCCGGGGCCGTGCCCTACTACGCCACGGCCCTGAAGGACTGGCCGCGCATCGGCTGGGCCGGGGACACGACGCTGAAGCTGGCCGACGCCCTGTTCGCCACCGAGCGCAAGACGCAGGGCTGCGCGGCCCTGGGCGAGTTCACGCGCCGCTATGCGCCCACCGCCAGCGACGCCCAGAAGGCGCGGGCGACCCAGTTGCGGACGGCGGGCGGCTGCGGCTGACCCCGTCCCGGTCTGACAGCGAAACGGGTCTGAGCCGCCGGCTGATCGCGCGGCTGGACCGGCGGCTGGCGTCGGGGCGCGCCGCGCCCGTGGCCCTGGCCCTGTCGGGCGGCGGCGATTCCATGGCGTTGCTGCATCTGGCGGCGGATTGGGCGCGGGCGCGCCAGCGGCCGCTTCTGGCCCTGACGGTCGACCATGGACTGAACCGGGACAGCGCGCGCTGGACCGAGCAGGCGGCCGCGGCGGCGCGGGCGGCGGGGACCGACTGGCGCGGCCTGAAGTGGGACGGCGACAAGCCCGTGACCGGCCTGACGGCGGCGGCGCGGGCGGCGCGGCATCGGCTGATCGCCGAGGCGGCGCGGGGCGCGGGCGCGCGGGTGATCCTGATGGCCCACACCGCCGACGATGTGGCCGAGGCCGACTGGATGCGGGCCGAGGGCGCGACCCTGGGACGTGTCCGCGAATGGTCGCCGTCCCCGGTCTGGCCCGAGGGGCGGGGGCTGATGCTGTTGCGGCCCCTGCTGGACGAACGGCGCGCGACGCTGCGGCGGTGGCTGAGCGCGCGGGGGCTGAACTGGATCGAGGATCCGGCCAACGTCGATCCGCGGTTCGGCCGCAGCCGGGCGCGTCAGGCGCTGGCGGCCCTGGCCCTGGCGAAGGGGGAGGCGGCGCCGGCGCCGCCTCTGGCGACGTTTTCAGGCCAGGCCCAGGCGGACGCGCCGCTGTTCGTCCGCGACGACGGGCTGGTCCGCACGGGGCGGGACATCGGCGCGCCCGCCCTGGCGGCGGCCCTGGTGTCGGTCGGGGGCGGGGGACGCGCTGCCGCGCGGCGACCGTCTGGCGCGGCTGATCGCGCGGCTGCGGGCGAACGCGGATTTCACCACCGTGCTGAGCGGGGCGCGCGTCGTCGCGGCGGGGGGCGAGGTTCTGGTCATGCGGGAGGCGGGCGAACTGGCGCGTCGGCCCGTTCCGCCTCTGCGGCTGACCCCTGGCGTCGAGGCGGTGTGGGACGGACGGTTCGCCTTCACCGCCGCCGATCCCGGCTGGCGCGTGGTCGCGGCCAGGGGGCGTCTGGCGGGCCTTTCGCCAGGAGATCGCGCCCGGCTGAACCGCCTGCCGCCCGGCGCGCGCGGGGCGGCGCCTGTCCTGTTGCGGGACGGCGAACTGGCTCCGGTTCTTGCAGGAGAGGGCGTCGAACGGCGCGGGCTTGTCGCGGAACGGCTCAGGCTGGCGCTGGACGAAACGACGCATGAAGACGATCTGAATCCCGCGACCGATGGCGTAACGCCCCCGAAGCGCCTATTTTCCTGGCCAGACCATTTCAGACCGTCGCCCCCCCAAGGGACGGCGGACGACCGAGGACCCTTATGAACCTGCGCAATCTGGCGATCACCGGCGTCATCATCCTGCTGCTGCTGGCGTTTTTCGGCGCCCTGTCGCAGGGCGGACTGATGACGGGCATGCCCGGCCAGTCGGGCGCCGCCCGCACCGAAACCCTGAGCTATTCCCAACTGGTCCAGAAGGTCCAGGCCGGAGAGGTCAAGCAGGTCACTGTCCGCGTGGACAAGGTGAACGGCGAGCTGAAGGACGGCACGCGCTTCACCTCCACCACCGTCTATCCCAACGAACAGCTGATGAACGCCATGCTGCAGGCCGGCGTGGACATCGACGCCAAGTCGGGCGGCCAGTCGATCTGGATGAGCCTGCTGATCGGCATCCTGCCCATCGCGCTTCTGGTCGGGGTGTGGATCTTCTTCATGCGCCAGATGCAGGGCGGGGCGCGCGGGGCCATGGGCTTCGGCAAGTCCAAGGCCAAGCTGCTGACCGAACACAAGGGGCGCAAGACCTTCGACGACGTCGCCGGCGTGGACGAGGCCAAGGAAGAGCTGACCGAGGTGGTCGAGTTTCTGAAGGACCCCGGCAAGTTCCAGCGTCTGGGCGGCAAGATCCCCAAGGGCGCCCTGCTGGTGGGCCCTCCCGGCACCGGCAAGACGCTGCTGGCGCGCGCGGTCGCGGGCGAGGCGGGCGTGCCCTTCTTCTCCATCTCGGGCTCGGACTTCGTGGAGATGTTCGTCGGCGTCGGCGCATCGCGTGTGCGCGACATGTTCGAACAGGCCAAGAAGAACGCGCCCTGCATCATCTTCATCGACGAAATCGACGCCGTCGGTCGCCATCGCGGCGCCGGCCTGGGCGGCGGCAACGACGAGCGCGAACAGACGCTGAACCAGCTGCTGGTCGAGATGGACGGCTTCGAGGCGTCCGAGAACATCATCCTGATCGCCGCCACCAACCGTCCTGACGTGCTGGACCCGGCGCTGCTGCGTCCCGGCCGTTTCGACCGCCAGGTGGTGGTGCCCAACCCCGACGTCTCGGGCCGCGAACGCATCCTGCGCGTCCACATGAAGGATGTGCCCCTGGCCGCCGACGTCAATGTGAAGACCATCGCGCGCGGCACGCCCGGTTTCTCGGGCGCCGACCTGGCGAACCTGGTCAACGAGGCGGCCCTGATGGCGGCGCGCAAGGACCGGCGCATGGTCACGCACCGCGACTTCGAGGACGCCAAGGACAAGGTCCTGATGGGCTCGGAACGTCGCTCCATGGCGATGAACGAGGAAGAAAAGCGCCTGACCGCCTATCACGAGGCCGGCCACGCCATTGTCGCCATGAACGTCAAGATGGCCGACCCCGTCCACAAGGCCACCATCGTGCCGCGCGGCCGGGCGCTGGGCATGGTGATGCAGCTGCCGGAAGGCGACCGCTACTCCATGAAGTACCAGCAGATGATCGACCGGATCGCCATCATGGCCGGCGGCCGGGTGGCGGAAGAGCTGATCTTTGGGCCGGAGAACATCACCTCGGGCGCCAGTTCCGACATCGAACAGGCGACCAAGCTGGCAAGGGCGATGGTCACGCGCTGGGGCTTTTCCGAGAAGCTGGGCACGGTGGCCTATGGTGAAAACCAGGAAGAAGTCTTCCTGGGCCATTCGGTCGCGCGCAGCCAGAACATCTCCGAAGAGACGGCCCGCACCATCGACGAGGAGGTTCGTCGTCTGGTCACGTCCGGCTGGGACGAGGCGCGCCGCATCCTGACGACCAAGGCCGAGGATCACGAGAAGCTGTCGCAGGCCCTGCTGGAATACGAGACCCTGTCGGGCGAGGAGATCAAGGACCTGCTGGAGAAGGGCGTCGCCCCGAACCGCGACGAGAACAACTTCCCCAACGCCGGGCCTTCGGTCTCGGTGCCGGTGACGCCGGTGTCGGATGGAACAGAGATCGAGGTCCCGGTGGAAAAACCGGCCGCCACCAGCGTGCCGACGGTGCACTGAACCGAGGTTCAGGTCTGAAAGAGAGGACCCGCCGGGAGAGCGATCACCCGGCGGGTTTTTCATTGTCGGCGGCGCCCGCCGTTCAGACGTCGGCCGGATGCTCGGGGTCTTCGATCATGACCGGCGTCAGGCGGCGCTCTGCGCCCGAGGGGTCGCTCCAGGCGATGGTGCTGCCTTCGACCAGGCCGATCAGGCCCGCCCCGACGTGCGACAGGACCGAAACCCTGCCCGCGTCGATGTCGGCCTGGTGCGGCAGGACGATCTGGATGCGGCGGGGTTCGGGGGAGCGGCTGTCGACATAGTGCAGCCAGCGGTTCAGCGGGGCGGCCCCGGAGGGAAGGTCGGCAGGCGCGCAGACGATGGCGCGGTCCAGCTCCTGTTGCAGCAGTCCCGCGACGCCCTCGCCGGGCATATCGCCCACCAGGCGGGACAGGACGTCGAAGTCATCGACGCTGAGGAAGATGTCGGGACGGACGGGTGGAGTGGCGGAGTGCGGCATGGCGTGTCTTTCGCTGGATCGGAAACGCCCGCGCGCAGTTTCGCGTCGGCGGGGCGCCGGATGTTTTCAAGGATTGGATCGATGCCCGGAACGGGGCGAAAGGCGCGCGGCCGTTCCGGGTCAGGCGCCTGCGACGAGGCGGCCTGCGTGGGAAAGGCGTCGAGCCTGGCTGACGAAATGCGCGATCACGGTTACAGGCTGGTCGCATGCCTCATGAAAGTCAAACCGCGCGGACGGCCGCCTTGTCGCAGGTGATGGGCATCGTCAACGTCACGCCCGACAGCTTCTCTGACGGAGGGCGGTGGGCCTCGACGCAAGGCGCGATCGATCAGGCGATGCGGCTGGTCGCGGACGGGGCGGACGTGCTGGACATCGGCGGCGAGAGCACGCGGCCGGGGGCACGGCCGGTCGACGAGGCCGATGAGATCGACCGGGTTGCGCCTGTGATCGAAGGCGTCCGCGCCCGCTGGGGCGGACCCATCAGCATCGACACGATGAAACCGGCCGTCGCTCGCGCCGCCGTCGCGGCCGGGGCGACGATGTGGAACGACGTGACGGCCCTGGGCCATGCGCCGGACAGCGCGGCGGTCGCGGCCGAACTGGGCTGCGACGTGGTGCTGATGCACATGAAGGGCGAGCCGCGCACCATGCAGGCGGACCCGATCTATGACGACGTGGTCGCGGAGGTGCGGGACCATCTGGCCGCCCGCGCCGAGGCGGCGATGGCGGCGGGCGTGGCGCGGGGGCGGATATGGCTGGATCCCGGCATCGGCTTCGGCAAGACGGCGGGCCATAATCTGGCCCTGACGGCGGGGCTGGGCGTGCTGGTCGATATGGGTTTTCCGGTCCTGTACGCCGCCAGCCGCAAGCGGCTGATCCAGGCGGTCGATCCTATGGCGACGGACGCGGGGGACCGGCTGGGCGGCTCCCTGGCGCTGGCCCTGGAGGGCGCGCGGCGGGGGGCGCGGATGGTGCGGGTGCATGACGTGCGCGAAACGGTCCAGGCCCTGAAACTTTGCGCGGCGGTGGACGGCGCGGACTGAAAGACCCGCGACCTAGCGTCGCGGCTGGGCTATGGCGGGGCGGAACACCAACGCGGCCCCGACCCCATGCCCCCGACCCTGATCCCCTATATCGCGCCCATCTTCATGCTGGCCCTGTCGAACGTCTTCATGACCTTCGCCTGGTACGGGCATCTGAAGTTCGATCACAAGCCGCTATGGCTGCTGGTGATCGCCAGCTGGGGCATCGCCTTTTTCGAATACTGGCTGGCGGTGCCGGCCAACCGGATCGGGCATCAGGTCTATTCGGCCGCCGAGCTGAAGACGATGCAGGAGGTGATCACCCTGATCGTCTTCGCGGGGTTTTCTGTGCTGTACCTGGGCGAGAAGCTGACAGTGAACCATCTGGTCGGCTTCGCCTTCATCGGCCTGGGCGCCTTTTTCATCTTCAAGGGGCCGCTGGGCGGATAGGCGGCGCGGCCCCTTGCCCCCGTGGACGGGCTGGGCCATCTGATTACGATGTCCTGGATTCTGTCGATCAATCCGTGGGCGACGCTGGTCGTCGCTGGTCTGTTGGAAGTTCTGTGGGCGTCCGGCCTGAAGAACGTCAGCCCGCAAAGGCCGCTGACCTCGCTGGGCGTGCTGACCGCCCTGGCGGCCAGCATGGCCCTGCTGTGGGTCGCCAGCCAGAAGCTGCCGATCGGCACGGCCTACGCCATCTGGACCGGCATCGGGGCGGTGGGCGCGGCCCTGGTCGGGATCGTCGTCTATGACGAGCCGGCGACGGCGGTGCGGGCGGTGTGCATCCTGCTGATCGTGGCCGGGATCGTGGGGCTGAAGCTGTTTTCCGGAACGCACGCATGAGCCTTGCTGAAGCAGACGCCCGCCGCGCGGGCGGCGGTAGCGGAACGCCCGCTGAAGCAGACGCCCGCCGCGCGGGCGGCGGTAGCGGAAAAGGAATGGGCAGAGTCTTGATCCTGGCCGGGGTCGGACTCGGGCGGCGGCGCGGGCGTCCAGGCCGACATCAAGGCGGTGACGATGATGGGCGGGTTCGCCGCCACGGCGATCACGGCGATCACGGTGCAGAACACCCTGGGGGTTCATGGCGTCCATCCTCTGCCGCTGGAGATCATTGCGGCCCAGGCGCGGGCGGTGCTGGAGGACATCGGGACCGACGCGGTCAAGACCGGCATGCTGGGCTCGGTCGAGGTGGTGGAGACGGTCGCCGCCCTGCTGGACGAGGCCGAGGCCCCCGCCGTGGTCGATCCGGTCATGGTGGCCAAGGGGGGGCATTCCCTGTTGCCCGATGCGGCGGTCGAGGCGGTGAAGCGCCTGATGATCCCGCGCGCCGCGCTTCTGACCCCCAATGCGCCAGAGGCAGAGGCCCTGACGGGCCTGCCGGTGCGCGACCTTGACGGTCAAAGGCGGGCCGGCGAGGCCCTGCTGAAGCTGGGGGCCCAGGCCGTGCTGATGAAGGGGGGGCATGTGGACGGGCCGACGGTGATCGATCTTCTGATGACGCCCGAAGGGGAGACGGTGCTGGAGGCCGAGCGGATCGACACCCGCCACACCCACGGCACCGGCTGCACCCTGGCCAGCGCCTGCGCGGCGGGACTGGCGATGGGGCGGCCGCTGGAGGTCGTGGTCGCCGAAGCCTGGGCCTATGTCGGCGAGGCCATCCGCCGGGCGCCCGGCCTGGGCGCCGGCCACGGCCCTCTGGATCACGCCTGGCCTGTGCGCGGATGAGCGATCTTGAAGCGGAACTGGCCGCCATCGTGCGCGCCGATCCGGGGCTGATGCAGGTGCTGACCACGGTGCGGGCGCTGGACCTGCCCGACTGGCGGTTGGTGTCGGGCGCGGTCTATCAGGCGGTGTGGAACGCCCAGACGGGCCGGCCGCACGGCTATGGCGTCAAGGATTACGACCTGGCCTATTTCGACGCCTCGGACCTGTCCTGGGAGGCCGAGGACGCGGTCATCCGGCGCGTCGCCGCCGCCTTCGAAGAGCCGCTGCGCAGCCAGGTGGAGGTTCGCAACCAGGCGCGGGTCCATCTATGGTTCCAGGGCCGGTTCGGCGAACCCTATGAGGCCGTGACCGCGACCGATGCGGCGCTGGGCCGGTTCGTGGCGCCGGCCTTTGCGGTGGGGGTGCGGCTGGAGCCGGACGACCGGATCACGGTCGCGGCGCCTTTCGGCCTGGAAGACGTCTTCGCCCTGACGATCCGGCCCAATCCGACCCGGCCGCGCGCCAAGGGCTGGGCCAGGGCCATCGACAGCGCCCGCGCCCGCTGGCCCGAACTGACGGTGATCGAAACCTAGTAGGGGCCGTGCTTGCCGTTGGAGGAGAACTCGGGCGGGGCGGCCTTGTGGACATATTGTTCGGCGACCAGCCAAGCCTTGAAGGGGCGCAGGCACCCCATGCACATCGCCACCAGGATCGGCAGGGTCACGACGCCGTGGACCCAGATGGGCGGGTGGACGATGAAGTCGAACGCCATCAGCAGGATCATGCCGACCAGACCCACCGCCGTCATCACGAAGAAGGCCGGGCCGTCCGCCGGATCGGCGAAGCCGTAGCTGAGACCGCACTCGGGACATTCGGTCCTGAGCGTCAGATAACCCTTGAACAGGGCGCCCTTCCCGCAACGCGGACACCGGCAGGCCAGGCCGGTCTTCAGGGTGCTGAGGCGCGGATAGTCGGTCATGCGGGACACTATGCGCGTCTGGCGCCGTCTTGTCGCGTGGGCGACTTGTCCAAGCGGCGGGACGTCATGACGGACGGACGCGGTTAACTGCGATTAAAGGGCTTTGAGGGCATGGGTCGGAGGATATGTCCGGGGCTCCGCACAGCAAGCGCATTCTGAAGACGACCGTGGCCGCCGCCGCGGCCGGCGCCGTCGCCTTTGCGCCCCTGGCCCCCCTGGCCCAGGAGGCCGGTCGCGGACGCGATCCCCTGTCGATCGACATCGGCCAGACCGGCGACTTTACCCGGGTCGAGTTCGGCGGCGTCATCGGCGCGCGCTCTCGCGTCAGCCGCGACGGCGACCAGGTGGTGGTCCGGTTGGGCGTCAACGCCGCGCCCGACGTCTCGCGCCTGAAGGTCGACCCGCCGCCGGCGGTGAAGGGGGTCGAAACGCGCATGGCGCGCGGCGGCGGCACGGACCTGGTCATCACCCTGGCCCCCGGCGCGGAAGCCCGCTCGGGCGTGGCGGACGGGGCGGTCTGGCTGAACCTCTACGCCCCCGGCAAGGCGCCCGAGACGGCTGAGGCCGCAAAACCCGCGACCCCGTCGGTCGTGCCGGTGCGCGCCGTGTCCAGTCCCGAAAAGACCGTCCTGACCTTCCAGTGGGGCGCGCCGGTGGGGGCCGCCGTCTTCCGCCGGGGCGAGGCGGTCTGGATCGTGTTCGACGCCGCCGCCCGGATGGACATGACGGGCGCCAAGGCCCTGGGGCCGGCCAAGGACGCGCGCTGGGCGGCGGGCCCCGACTACACCGCCGTGCGGATCGCGGCGCCGGACGGCCTGGCCGTCGCGGCCGAGGGGCAGGGCGGAACCTGGAGCGTGACCATCGGCGGCGTGGCCGGCGTGAGCCAGGAGGTCGAGGTGAACCGGGCCGACGACGGCTCTGCGGCGCTGGTGGCGCGCATGGCCGGGGCGACCAAGACCGTCTGGCTGACCGACCCCCTGGTGGGCGACCGATTCGCCGCCGTCACGGCCCTGGCGCCGGGCAAGGGGTTCGCGGGCCAACGTTCCACCGTCGATCTGACCCTGATCCCGACGGCGCAGGGCCTGGCCGTCGAGACGCCGACCGACGATCTGAGGGTGGAGGCCGACGGCGACCTGGTCACGATCAGCCGGCCGAACGGCCTGACCCTGTCGGCGCCGTCCGCCGCCCTGGAGACGGGCGATCAGGCGCCGGACGCGCCGCGCCGGGCCGCCCGCCCGGCCCTGATCCTGGAAGACTGGGCGGCCGTGGGCGAGGCGGGCTTTTCCGACCGTTATCGTCGGTTGCAGGATGCGGCGGCGCAGGAGACCCTGGCGGCCGACGACAATCCGCGCGCCCCGATCGAGGCGCGGCTGGCCCTGGCGCGCTTTCTGGTCGGATCGAACCTGAACTACGAAGCGATCGGCGTACTGAACGCCCTGATCGCCAAGGCGCCGAACCTTCAGGGCGAGCCCGAGGTGCGCGGGCTGCGCGGCGCCGCCCGCGTCGGGGTCGGCCGCTTGGAGGAGGCCCAGGCCGACTTCGCCATCGGGGGCCTGTCCGACGACCCGTCCGCCCGCGTCTGGCAGGGCTATATCGCCGCCGAACAGGGCGACTGGGAGGGGGCGCGGCGCAACTTCGCCGCCGGCGCCACGGCCATCGACAGCTTTCCCAAGGTCTGGCGCGCGCGGTTCGGCACGGCCCACGCCCTGGCGGCGGTGCAACTGGGCGACCTGCCCGCCGCGCAGAAACTGCTGGCCTATGTCTTCAGCCAGGACGCCCCTGCGGCCGACCAGCTGGCGGCGCGACTGGTGCAGGCGCGGCTGTTCGAGATGACGGGCGACAAGGACCGGGCGCTGGGCATCTACAAGGCCGTGTCGCGCGCCTCTCTCGACGGGGTCGCCACCCCCGCCAAACTGGGGGCCGTGACCCTGGAGCTGGACAAGGGCGCCATCACCCCCGACCAGGCGGCCCAGCGGCTGGAGCTGCTGAAGTGGCGCTGGCGCGGCGACGCGACCGAAATGGCGGTGATCCGCAAACTGTCGAACATCTATCTGCAACAGGGCCGCTACCGCGAGGCGCTGGACGCCCTGCGCAGCGCCGGCAAGCGGATGGCCGACATTCCGGGCGCGGCCGAAATCCAGCAGGATCAGTCTGACGCCTTCCGCGCCCTGTTCCTGGAAGGGGCCGCCGACGGGCTGCAGCCGGTGCAGGCCCTGGCCCTGTTCTACGACTTCCGCGAACTGACGCCGATCGGGGCCGACGGGGACGAGATGGTGCGCCGCCTGTCGCGCCGCCTGATCGACGTGGACCTGCTGGACCAGGCCGCCGAACTGCTGAAGCATCAGGTGGACGAGCGGCTGGACGGGGTGGCCAAGGCCCAGGTCGCCACCAACCTGGCCACCGTCTATCTGATGGACCGCCAGCCCGAGAAGGCGTTGCAGGCCATCTGGGGATCGCGCACCACCCTTCTGCCAGCCGCCATGAACAGCGAGCGTCGCGCGCTGGAGGCCCGCGCCCTGATGGACCTGGGCCGGTTCGACCACGCGCTGGAGGTGCTGGACAAGGATCAGTCGGCCCCGGCGCGCGAGGTGCGGGCCGACATTGTCTGGAAGCAGCAGAAGTGGGGCGAGGCGGCTCCGATCTACGAGGCGCGTCTGGGCGAACGCTACAAGACGCCGACGCCGCTGACGCCGGCCGAGGAAAGCTGGCTGATCCGGGCGGGCGTGGGCTATTCGCTGGCGGGGGAGCGCGCATCGCTGCAAAGGCTGAACGCGCGCTATTCGTCCTTCATCGCCGGCGCGCGGTCGGGGGCGGCGATCCGCGTGGCCCTGGACGACAATCTGTCCGGCGTGGCGGGCGTGGGCGACTTCGCCAATCTGTCCAGCCAGGCCGACACCTTCGTGGGCTGGGTCAACAGCGCCAAACAGGCGTTCCGCAGGGACGCAGCGGCCAAACCCGCCGCCTGACCGATCTCCGGAAACGAAAACGGGCGGAGATCGCGCCGCGACCTCCGCCCGTCAGAGCTTTGCTCGATCCCGATCGGGATCGAAAAGGCTTAGCCGTTGACGGCGTCCTTCAGCGGCTTGGAGACGCGGAAGCGCACGGCCTTGGAGGCGGCGATCTTGATGGTCGCGCCGGTGGCCGGGTTGCGGCCTTCGCGCTCGGCGCGCTCGGCGGTGTCGAAGACGCCCAGGTTCGAGATGCGGACGTCGCCGCCCGACTTCAGGGACTTGTGGATGTTCTCGACGATGGCCGTCAGAACCTTGCCGGCGTCGGCCTGCGAGACACCGGCGTCCTTGGCGACGGCGGCGATCAGTTCGGCTTGAGTGGTCATAAGAAGCGTTTCCAGTGTTTTGATCGCCCGAGACCGGGCGAGGACCGGGGGATCAACACGGATTTTGCACGGCTTTGCAAGCGCCGATGCTGCGACAACCCCAGCAGGGCCGGGGATTATCCGGTTCCCGACGCCTTCTGGAAGCTCTCGACCAGGCTTCCGGCGACCAGTCGCCAGCCGTCCACCAGCACGAAGAAGATCAGCTTGAACGGCAGGGAGACGACCACCGGCGGCAGCATCATCATACCCATGGACATCAGCACGCTGGCCACCACCAGATCGATCACAAGGAACGGAACGAAAAGAAGAAATCCGATTGTGAACGCCTTCTTCAACTCGCTGATCATGAAGGCCGGCGTGACCACCCGCAGGGGGAGCTCCTGCACGTTCTGGGGCGGCGAAATCTTGCTGAGCCGGGTGAACAGGGCCAGGTCGCCGCGGTCCACCTGGGCCAGCATGAACGTCTTCACGGGTTCGGACGCCGCATCGAACGCCTGGGGCAGCTCCATCTGCTGATCCATCAGCGGGCGGATGCCCGAATCATAGGCGTCCTGCCAGGTCGGGGCCATGACGATGGCGCTGAGGAACAGGGACAGGGAGATCAGGACGGCGTTAGGCGGCGACTGCTGAAGCCCCAGGGCGGTTCGCAGCAGGGACAGGACGACCACGATTCGCACGAAGCTGGTGGTCATGATAACGATGGAGGGCGCCAGGGACAGCACGGTCATCAGGCCGACCAACTGGACCACCCGCTGGGTCAGCCCCGCGCCCGAGCCCAGGTCGATGTTGATGGCCGATCCGCCCTGAGCCGCTTGCTGGGCCAGGGCCGCGACCGGCCAGGCCAGGCAGACCAGGGTGGTGAACAGGGACAGGACCGCCGCGCGCTTCAGCTCGGGGCCGGTCGGCTTGACGAAGAGGGCGGGCCTCATTGGCCGCCTCCGACCTGGCGGGGCTCGATCAGTTCACGGCCTTCGCCCAGGAGGATCAGTCGTTCCTCGTCGTCGACGCGGACCAGGACCAGGCGACGGGCGGGGTCCAGAACCAGGGTCTCGACCACCTGAAGCCGGCGGGCGCCGCGCTCGGCGTTCAGTCGGGCCAGAAGCTGGGGCGCGTAGCGGCGCGTCGCCCAGGCGACCAGGCCGATCAGCCCCAGGGTGAAGGCCAGGCCGAAGACGGCGCGGGCGAGATCGAGAAAATTCATACGCTGAGAGGCCCCGCGCAATTCGCGCCGATGGGCGAAGTCTTAACCACCGCGGTTAACGAGGCGTTGAGATAAGGGCCTGTTAACCATGCAGGCGGCATTTTCTGCCCATCGCGCGCCTTTGCGCCGCACGGGAGACCGCCATGGGCGTCGCCGACATACCGTTGCTGGGTCAGATCAAGGGCCGGCTGAACTGGCTGGACTCGCGTCAGCGGGTCATCGCCGAGAACGTCGCCAACGCCGACACGCCGGGCTTCATCGGCCGCGACCTGAAGCAGCCGGCCGATTTCGCCGCCGCCCTGAGAAACGGCGGCGGGCTGCAGATGGCGCGCACCAACGCCGCCCATATCGCGCCCGCGCGGCCCTCGGTCCGGTTCGACGCGACCAATGCCCCCGATTCGGAAACCACCCTGGACGGCAATTCGGTGGTGGTCGAAGAGCAGATGCTGAAGATGGCCGAGAGCCGCATGGCCTATGACGCCGCCATCGGCTTCTACCAGAAGTCCATGTCCATGATCCGCATGGCCGCCCGCAAGCCCGGCGCCGGCTGAGAAAGATCTGATCCATGCCCGACACCATCCCTCCGTCGAACAGCGCCATGGCCGTCGCCGCCTCCGCCCTCAAGGCGCAGCAGTCGCGGATGCGCATCATCGCCGAGAACATCGCCAACGCACAGTCGACCGCCCGCACGGCGGGTGGCGAGCCCTATCGCCGCCAGATTCCGGTCTTTCAGGCCCGCGAGGTGGACGGGGCGACGGGGGTGGCCCTGGCCGAGGTGCGGCCCGACGCCAGCGACTTCAAGATGGACTATGACCCGTCCCATCCGGCCGCCAACGCGCAAGGCTATGTGATGCGGCCCAATGTCGACACCCTGGTCGAGGCCATGGACATGCGCGAGGCGCAGCGCGCCTACGAGGCCAATCTGAACGTCATCGAGACGGCGCGGTCGATGGACAGCCGCACCCTCGACATCATCAAACGCTGAGGAGCTAGGCCATGAATCCGATGATGGCCGCCAAGGCTTACGCCGCCGTCCAGGGCGGGGGAATGCCCAGCGTCGCCTCGGCCCCGGCCGTCGGCGACGGCGGCTTCGCCGACCTGGTCAAGAACGCCATGACCGACATGGCCCAGCAGTCGCGCGCGGCCGAGACCCAGATGACCCGGTCGGTCCAGGGCCAGGGCAATCTGATCGACGTGGTGACGGCCCTGAGCTCGGCCGAGGCGTCCCTGGAAACCGTGATCTCGGTCCGCGACCAGGTGATCTCGGCCTACAAGGAAATCATGGCGATGCCGCTGTAAGGCGGCCCACGGATCAGACCGCCATGTCGGCCGCCACCCGCCGGGCCAGGTCCAGGGCGGCGCCGCGCAGGTCGGGCACGGCCGTGATCTCCCACGCCGCGCCGCGCGTCAGGGGGCCGATGGCGTAGAGGCCGGGGACGGGGCGACCGGTCAGGTCCAGCGGCCGGCATTCCTCGTCGACCGTCAGTCCCAGGCCCAGCGGATCGGGCTGGACGAACCCCTTGGCCAGAAGGTCGCGGATCAAGAGGCGGGTGCTGCGCGCCACCGCGCCGAGAGGGCCGGTGCAGTTGACGACAAGGTCGAAGTCCTCGCAGACTGCATCCTGGCCGCCGCGCGGACGCCAGCAGACCTGAACCCCCGTGTCCGTCAGTCGGCTTTCGGTCAGGCGGCCGGCCTGCAACGTCAGATCGCCCGTCTTCCGCAGGGCCTCGATCTGGGCGGCGATGGAAGGGGCCAGGCGGTGGCGATGCACGTCCCACAACGGGCGCAGATGGCGCAGGAAGCGGGACCGTTCCACCGGGGTCCAGCTCCGCCACAGGTCGCGGGCGAGGCGCCGCAGCCGGTCGAAGACGGGTCGCCAGTCCTGACGCGCCGAGGCCGCCCGCACCTGGGCCAGGACCTGAGACGGGCCGCCGGAAAAGAGGCCGTCGCCAGGCGGCTGGACCTCGGCGGCGTGGGCGCGCGGCGTCAGGCCCCGGCGCGACAGGGCGACGAACCGCCGGCCGGGCGCGCCCAGGGACAGGACTGTGTCCACCATGGTCAGGCCGGTCCCGATCACCAGGATGCGGCGGGCGTCGTCCAAAGCCTGTGGGGCCAGGGCCTGCGGGTCCAGGGACCAGGGGTTCTCGATATAGAGGGGCGAGGCGCGCAGGGTCGGATCGATGCCCGGCGGCGTGCCCGGCTCCAGATTGCCCAGCGCCAGTACCACGGCGTCGGCGTCGAGCGGCGGCCCGTCCGAGGTGGAGACCCTCCAGCCCTCGGCCGTGCGGTCCAGGGCCTGGGCTTCGGCCGGCATCAGGGTCAGGCGGCCGTTCGACGCCGCCACGGCCCGGTCGCGGATCTCGCTCAGATAGTCGCCGTAAAGGCCCCGGCCGATGAAGCCGTGCGGCGCGGGCGGCGCATCGCGGGCGGCCAGCCAGTCGGCCAGATCGTCCGGCCGGTCGGGAAAGGCGCTCATATTGTCCAGGCGCACGTTCAGCAGATGGCCGGGGTCGCGGGTGTCATAGGCGACGCCGCGCCCGAAGACCGGACGCCGCTCGATCAGGGTGACGCGCAGGTCCGCCGACAGGGTCGTCAGATGCACCGCCGTCATCAGGCCGCTGAAGCCGGCGCCGATCACCGCGACATGCGCGCGTTCCCCACCCACCGTCATCCAGCCTCCATCATCCTGTACGGGCGCACAATGGCGAACCCGACGGCGGATGGCGATAGGCGTCAGGCGCCGTGACGCCGAAGGGCCGTGCGGATGTCGGCGACGATCAGCGGCAGCAGGAACCAGGGCTCGACGCAATAGCGGACGAATAGGCGTTGCGGGTCATGAAACAGGCGATAGGCCCATTCGATCCCCGCCCGCCCCATCCAGCGCGGCGCGGCCTTCTGCACCCCCGCCTCATAGTCGAAGGCGGCGCCGACCGACAGGACGACACAATCGGGAAGGGCGTCGAAATGGTCGGCGATCCACAGTTCCTGACGCGGCATTCCCATGCCGACGAACAGAATATGGGGTCGGAAGTCCGCGATCTCGGCCAGAACGGCGGCGTTGTCGGCCGATCCGGGGGCGGCCTCGAAATAGCCGTGACGGGTGCGGATCTCGGCGTCCGGATAGCGGGCCGCCAGCTTCGCCGCCGCCGCCTCGCCCACGCCGGGAGCGCCGCCGACCGACAGCACGCGCCAGGCCTTGCGGTCGGCCAGGCTCCAGAAATGATCGCGCCAGTCCAGATAGGTGCAGCGGTGGAAGGGCCGGCTGTGCAGGCCCAGAGCGCGCGAGAACCACAGCAGGGGCGTGGAATCGACCTCCACCATGTCGGCGCGGTCGTAGAAGGTCTGAAGTTCGGGCCGTCGGGTCAGCAGATACAGGCTGTGCAGATTGTGATTGGCGATCAGGCTCTTGCGCCCCTCCGCCACGGCCTGCTGCAGGTGGTGCATCACCTCCTCGGGCTTGACCAGATCCACCGCCTGACCCAGCAGGCGCACGCGCTCGCGCGACCGCCGCGCCTTGCGAAAGGCCCGGCGCGGGGCGGCGCGGCGGTCACGCGCGTGGGAAGGCAGGGACGTCTCCGTCATGCCTAGGCTCTAGTCCAGAGCCCCTCAAGACACGGTAAGGGAACAGGCTTAATCGGCGTTCAGACAGCGAAAGGCGCCGCTTGCGCAAGAAATCGGCATCCAGACGAAAATCCCTGTTGACCTCGCCCAGCCCCTCCCTTAGAGGTCCGCGCCTTCCCGATGGAAACGCCGCAAGGCGCTGCCGACGGGGCCCAGATGGCGGAATTGGTAGACGCGCTGGCTTCAGGTGCCAGTGGCTTAACGGCCGTGGAGGTTCGAGTCCTCTTCTGGGCACCAGTCAAGTGATTTATCGCGTTGTTTTTGCACGATAAATCACTTGACTGGCCCTTCGGGGTCCATACGCCTTCCCACACATAGTTCGCGCTTGCCTGCGACGGTCTGCGCTGCCGCGAGACGATCAGCCAATCTGCGCCGCCATCTCGTCAACTCCCGTGGGTCTAACAGGGGTGATCCAGACCAGTTCGACGGCGTCTGCGCTGTCGGCTTCCAACCTACCGGATCAGCTACCCACCGATTGATTTCGGGTTCATGCCAGCCCGCTCCCCTCACTGTGATCTTCACTTGGGCGGGAAAGGTCCTCTGCTTGATCTTCCGGTAAATCGTGGCTCTGCTAAGGCCCGTGCGGACCAAGACGGTTTTCAGGCGGATGATACGGCCTGTGATCTTCCCCCGCAAAAGTGGACGGCGTTAAGCCGCACCGCGCGGCGGCGAGCCTTCTCAAAAAGGGGATGTGGCCCTCCACCGCCAAGCAGGCGTGGCGGGCCGCGTCATATGCGCTGCCCGCAAGACTTCGGCCGGTTGCGGTCCACTGGGCTTGCCGATCCAGGTAGGGGAGACCGACCATCGTTCCAGCTGTCATGTCGGCATCATGAACTCGGCCTATCCGTACCGAGGGAATAACGTGATCGGGGCGACGTCGTTCGCTCCCTTGCTGTGTGCATAGGACATCCTATTCCGTATCGACCCGAACGTTCGCCACGCGGTCTGGAGACGTTGTTTCCCGTCTATTTGATCGCGCACTATGCCAAGAGCCAGCTCTGGCATGCGAGCACCCTGCTGTTCGGTTTCTTCCTGACCGAACTCTGCGGAATCGACGCCAGGTCGATGGGCTGGATCATGGCGGCGTCCCTGCTGCTTAACGCGCTGGCCGATCTCGTCATGGGGATGTGGGGGCGGAGCCGGATAACGGACGAGGCGCATGCCCGGCGCGTTCAGGCGCTGGGCGGGCCGCTGACATGCGCGTTCTTCCTTCTGTTCTGTGCGACGCCGTTCGTCGCGGCGGATGTACGGTCGGCCTGGGCGCTGGCGATGCTGCTTGGCTTTAGGGCCAGCTATCCGCTGATCGACATCCCGCAGAACACACTGCCGGCTCTGCTTTCGCTCGACGATCATGCGCGCTGCACGCTCCTTGCTAATCGCAATGTCGCATCGGGCGTCGCGACGATCGCAGTCAGCGTGATCGCCGCGCCGATTCTGATCCGGGGAGGCGATACCAACCTTTGGATGGTCTGGGCGCTGGTGCTGTCGTTGTTCGTTTGCGGCGCCGCATGCTGGCTGGCGCGTGCGCCTATGGCGAGCGGGACGCTTCCACGCTATGCGCCGGTGCGTCCCCAAGGCGATCTGGGTTTTGCGACGATCCTCTGTGCGCTGGCGATGATGATCGCCGCCAGTGCGGCCTTTCGCCTGGTAGAGCCCTACTATTCGGCGTTCGTCAGTGGCGGTGCGGGACTGTTGCTCTGGGCGGCGGTCGGGGGGACGATCAGCCAGCCCCTTTGGGCATGGCGCCGTCGTCGCCGGTCTGCGGTCTTGAGCCTAGTCGCGGCGGCCGTCACGCTGGCGGGGTCGGCGGCGCTGTTGTTGAGCCCTTTGCGATCTGCATCGGTCGGAGCCGCTCTGGCGGGCATGACGTTCGGCATCGGATCGGGCGGGTTATGGCTGATGCTCTGGAGCGCGATGACGGCGCTCGCCGCACAGGGACGCGCCACCCGCTATGTCGGGATATTCACCTGCGTTTCGAAAACGGCGCAGGCCGCCGCCATCGTCATCGCCGGGCACATGCTGGCGGCGTCGCCCTACCGCCTGACGATGCGCGATCCTTGGTCGCCGCCATCGCTGATGATGACCGGCGCGCTTGCCGCGATCGCCGTCGTGTGCCTCGCACTGGCGATCATTCTGTCCATCAATCGAAAAGCGTCTGGTGGAAAATCAACGACGCGGCGCCGAGCGGTCCCGACAGTTCAGGCTCAAGGCTAGCGACATCCATCACCGTGGGCGGTGCGCGGCGCTCGCGGCGGACCGGCCAGTGATTTTCCGGCAGGTCGATCGCATCGACGATCCGTCGCGCCAGCACCCTGGGCAGTCGCCCGCCCAGGATCAGCGCCTCGCAATCTAACGTCATTCGCAAAGCGCCGAACAGATAGGAAAAGGACTCCTGATGCTCCGCCAGCCATTCATCCACGCCGGGCCAAGTGGGATCGAAGTGCGTGATCAGATCCGACATACCCGAACAGGCGATGCCATGGTCGGCCAGCCGGTCGCGTAACGTCATAAGATTCGGGGTCGCGCGGCCGCTGCTCGTGAACAACCCTGCAATCTCTCCGGCATTGCCGTAACGCCCGCGCACCAGCGTGCCGTTCATCACGATTCCGGCGCCAAAGCCGGCGGCGACGTTAACGTAGCAAAAGCTGTCATAGCGCGCGGCGACGCCCAGCATACGCTCGCCCAGCGCCGCCGCGTTGGCGATATTCTCGACCGAGGTCGGCAGCCCCGTCTGCCGTTCGGTCGCCTCCTTTAGATCGACGAGCGCCCATTCTTCCAGTTCGCGGCCGGGGTTCACCATCGATGGACCGACGAAATAGCCCGCGACCGCGACCCCCATTCCCAGCAGTCGGCGGCGGTCGATACCCACTGTGGCCATTTGATCGAGTCCGAAGCTGACCGCTGCGTCCACCATCGCCGCGCGCGGCATCCCCGGCAAGGTGATCTGGCGCCGTGCACGAACCGATCCCGCCAGGTCGATCAACACCACATCAGCGCGGTCGGTCATCACCGAAAGGCCCAGGCTGAAAGCGGCGTCAGGCTCCATATGAATCATCACGCTGGGCTGGCCGCGCCCGGTCGCGACCGTCTCCCCGCTGCGGACCAAGCCTGCAGCCTCCAGTTCCTCGGTCGCCCGGAACACGGCCGTGCCCGACAGTCCGAGATCGCGAATCAGCTCCGATCGCGACGCGCTGCCCCGTCGTCTGATCGCGGCAAGCGTCGTCCTGCTACGAGCCGATAATTTGGGCGGCGACATAAATAACCTTTCAATTCAATGCAATAAGTCATGACCGAGTGAAAAGGCGGCCAAGTCCTCACGGCTGTCAAATAAATATCATGCTGAACGATATATAACAGGAGAGTTCCAAACGGGGTATTACAATGAAAGCCGCACATCAAATAAGCTTGGCTTGTCACCTATTGCTCGGCACGTCGCTGAGTTGCGCGCTGCCGGCTTTCGCACAGACCGCCGCTTTGCCGAGCGAAGTCCGAGGTGCTGATCCGGCGCAGGTCGATGACATCGTCGTCACCGGGTTCCGCGCGTCACAGCAATCGGCGACGCGGGTCAAACGCCAGTCGGCGGTCATTCTCGACGCCATTTCGCAGGACGATGTCGGACGTCTGCCCGATCTCAACATCGTCGAGGCGAGCCGGCGGATCACCGGCGTGTCGGTGGTGGGCGGCGCCGATCCGACCAAGAACCGCGACATCTATCAGCGCGCAACGATCCGCGGCCTGGATCCGCGCTACAATCTGGTGACGATTGACGGGATCCCTCTCGCCTCGCCCGACTGGGTCTATCGCGGCGCGCGGCTCGACATGCTGCCCTCTTCGCTGGTGTCGCGGATCGAAGCGATCAAGAGCGTCACCGCGCAGTATGATCCACATGCGCTGGGCGGGCAGATCAACATCGTTTCGAAGAGCGCGTTCGACGCGCTCGACGACCGCTTCTTTGTCGTCAACGCCAACGGCGGCTATAACGATACCGTCGGAAAGCTGATCCAGAAGGGCGGGCCGTCAATCCGCGCCGATGCGACCGGCGCATTGCGCTTCGGCCCCGAACAGAGCTTCGGCATCGTCGCCTCGGTCGAATATCAGCGACTGCCCTCGACCGCGCGGGCCGAACTGCCGGGCGACAGCAACGGTGCGGGCTGGTCGTACTTCACCGCCGCCGGCGCACGCACGCCGTTTTCGAACCTGTCGAACGGCTTTCTCGTGCCGGTGCGTAACCAAGATTATTTCTTCGAGAACATGCGCACGCGCCTCAGCGGCAATCTGAAGCTGGAATGGCGCCCAGACGATGCGACGGAAGTGTCGCTGTTCGGCGGCGATTATCACGACAAGGATGTCGAGACCCGCTACGAGATCCTGACGCTGCCGACCGGGACGCCGACGGCAGTCACCGCGACCAGCGGCGCGTTCGCGCAGGGCGATCTGCAGCAAGGGCTGACCTATCAGCCCGTCGCGCGCGACACCTGGTTGATCGACGCCAAGGGGCGTCATGATTTCGGGGGCGGCATCGTTCTCGACGCCACCCTGGCGCGGTCGCAGTCGCAGTATCGCGAACTGCGCGAGATGATAAAGTACGACACCAACCCGCGCGCCGGAACGTCGTCGGCAGGGTTCCTGCCGGCCTATGGCTATGGCTACGCCATCGTCGACGGGCGTCCGCGACTGACGCTCAACGACGCGGCCGCCGCGAATAATCCCGACAGCTACCGCGCGCTCTATTATCGCAACATCAATCGCGATCTCGACTCAACCGTCGACTTCGCCAAGGTCAATATGGGGTTCAACGCGGCCGCCGACGATCGAGGCTTTGGGGCGAATGTCGGCGCGGCGGTCACGCGGACCGACCTGTCCTACGACCAGCGCTATGTCGAATATGTCCCCGCCACGAGCGCCGGTCAGGCGACTATCGGCACATTGACCGGCATCTTCTACGACAAGCGGCCCACAGCGTATCTGACCCCTGCGGCGCCCTATCTGCTTATCAATCGGCCGGCAGCGTGGCAGCGGTTCGAGGCCAATCGCGGGTCGTTCACGACCACCAACCAGATCGCCAACAACGCCGCCGACGATTTCGGTGATCTGGAAACGACGAAGGCGGTCTATGCGCAGGGGCTGGTCCGCGTCGATCGCTTCGACGCGCAGTTCGGCGTTCGCTACGACAGCACGCATCTGGTCGTTGACACCAACCAGGCGCCGACCACGCTCGGCTCGACCGCGTATGAGCCGGTGCGGCGCACGACCGATTACGGCTATTGGCTGCCCTCGGCTTTGGCGACCTATCAGCTTGGCGACGGGATGCGGCTGCGCGCCGGCGTGTCGAAGACGATCGGACGGCCCGACTATAGCCAGTACGCTGCACGCACCTCGTTCGGGATCGGCGCCGACGGCACGTTGATGGTCAGCACCGGCAACCCCGATCTGAAGCCGCGCGAGGCGTGGAATTACGACCTGTCTTATGAATGGTACATGCCCGTCGGCATGATATCCGTCGCCGGTTTCGTGAAGGACATCCGCAACGAGATATTCACCAGCAGTCAGGTGGGACCGGCCGCGACCTTCCAGGGCGTCACCTACCAGAATGTCGTCGTCAGCACGCCGCGCAACGCGGCGGAGGCCAACGTGAAGGGACTTGAGATCGGCTACACGATGAATCACATCGCCGCGCTGCCGGGGCTGGGGTTCAATGCGAACTTCACCCTGCTGGACGGTTCCTATCGCCAGCCGGTGAGCGCCGCGGGCGTCGCATCGGGCCTGCCATCGACGCGCAAGACAAGCGGGCTTACCCAGCAACCCGGTTATATCGCCAACCTGACCGCGTTCTACGCGATCGGGCCGATCGAACTGCGCGGCTCCTACAATCGCATCGGTCGTGCGCTGCAATCGGCGGACGGCGATACGCCTACCCGCGACCTGTATCAGGAACCGCGCGAGCAGATCGACGTGCAGGCGCGCTGGAGGCTGGGTGATGGCGTGGAACTGGTCGGACAGGTGCAGAACCTCACCCAATCGCCGTTCATCGTCCGTCAGGGGGTGGACCGCGCCTATCTGAACTATTTCTTCCCGGTCGGACGGACCTTCTGGCTGGGCCTGTCGTGGAAACCCCAATGGTGAGGCGGCTTGTCGTGGCCGTCTCCGCCGCGCTCGCCCTTGTCCCCGCCGCCGTTATGGCGGCGGGGATCGACCATCGCGACGAGGTGCGGATCGTCCTGAAATTCGTGAAGCGCGACGGCGCGCAGACCCCACCTGTCCGCTTCGATCCGACGTCCTGCAAGGTTTGTCGCGTCGTCGACGAACCGCTGTTCAATGCCGACAATGCACGAGAGACGGTGATCGCGCTCGACGTGCCGCGCCGACGCACCATCGAACTCGCGTTCGAGGCGCGTTCGGGGACGGTTCGTCGGGTGCTGCTGGAGGCCGGGGAAGTGGCCTTGCGGGAGAACGGCGACCATATCGTCGTGGCGCTCCCGCCGCTTGCACAGGACGCGATCACCGCGGCTGAGGTGGCGACCCATATCGTCGAGCCGGGCATGGTGCTGCGCTTCGAGCACGCCGACCCGGCCCGGCGCGCCGGCGCCTATGCCGCCGGCGCTTTTCCCGACCGGCAACGGCGCGCCGCCAATGTGCTGGAATTCGCGCAGCGCCAGGTCGTCCGGACGCTGGGGCTGGGCGAGGAGGCGACGCGACGAAATTGGGGCGTCATTCAGATCATGGGCTTCGACACCAACGCCCCGCACGGCCATGTCGATGCGCCGCCGCATGTTCACATGCACCTGCGCTGGCCGGACAATACCGGCACGCAGATCGGCCATTACTATATCGATGACGATGGGCTGCTGTCGTACAACGTGGTGGGGGTAAAGGGGCTTGGCGCGCCCGATCGGCGGTTCGGTCGCGGCGAAACCTTCGCCACGATCGCGCCGGACGGTGCGACCGCCTACACGCACCGGATCACAGAACGCGGCTGGCTGGAGATCGGCGACGGCTGCGGACGCACCTGCCTGATCCGTCCCGTCGCGGCGGGAGGTTTCGCCGATGGCGCGGTCGTCATCTGTCCCGGCGTGGACGAACAGCGCATCACCGTCGCCGACGATATGACAAACGGCGTGCTGACGGTGACGACGGGCGAGATAGTGGAGGCCTTTTATTATGCGACAGACAGCGGCCTGCTGCTGTCTCCGACCGCCGCTCCAGCCAGCGCTCCATCGGTATCCGCGCAACAAATCGAACCGGCGCTGGACCGATAAGCAGGGCTGCCGGCCCGTCCGCAGCACGTCATCGCAAGTCGGCTCTACGCCCTGACGGTGGCGGCGATTAGCAGCCGACAGTGATCGCTATCGCAGGGTGAGCGACGTACTTTTCCAAAAGTTTCGCCACCAAGGACTTAATCGAGCGACAAGCTGCGAGGGAAGATGATGCCGTGTGGAAAGTCGCTGGCCTTATGGCCCAGCCGCTCAAGGTCAACTGCGACGCAATCCATATTGAGGCAAAAGGACGGCGTAATCCGCTCAGCGCTGGTCAGAAAAAGGCGGCGCGCAGCGGCAGGGCGGCCGCCCCGATGGCGGAGACGTCGCCGGCTATAGGCGAGGCCATGATCGTTGGCACCGGGCGACGACGTCCCGCGGCGTTCGGGGTTGGTAAAAGACAGACGGGACGCCAAAGCTTCGGCCAGTGGCGTCGGCAGACGCCCCCCCAGGACAATGGCCTGGGTATCCAGAACGCCCGATATGGCCGAAACAATTAGGTTCAGGGAAGGTACGGCGGCGGCCACCCAGCGGGCGACCGCAGGGCTGTCGCTCGGAAAGGCGGCCAGCATCTCCGCGATCGTGGCGGGACCGCCGCCCGGCTCCTGAATCATCCGCAAAAGCTGGGTCAGGTTGGGCTGGAACCAGTCGGACGGCAGGATCGAGGCGAACTCGCCGGCGTTGCCGTTCACGCCGCGCATCGGTTCGCCGTTCAGGATGACGCCGCCGCCGAAGCCGGCCGAGAAGTAAAGATAAGCCAGGCTGTCATAGCGCAGTCCCGCCCCGATCATGGCTTCGCCAATCGCGGCGGCGGCGCCGTCGTTCTCGATCCACACAGGTCCGGCGAAGGCGTCCGAGAGCAGGCGATCCAGCGGCGACAGCGCCCAGGCGTCCAGGCCGGGCGGCGGGTTCACCTGGGCGCCGTCGCCGACGAAATAGCCGGTCACGGCCACGCCGAAGCCGAGCCGGCGTTCGGGCGCCGCTCCAACTTCGTTCTCCAAGGCCTGGGCGAGGGCCAGTATCTTGCGAAAGGCGGAGGGCGGCGCGGTGTCTTGCAACCGGATTTCGCGCCGGGCCAGAACCGCCCCGCTCAGATCCATGATCGCCGCCGCCACCGCGTCGGTCATGACCGAAACGCCCACCGCATGGGCGGCGCGGGCGTCGAGCCGAAGCGGCGCTCCTGGCTTGCCCCGACCGGAGACGACGGGGCGGTCCTCCACCACCAGGCCGCGCCGCACCAGCGGTTCGATCAGCCGGGTGATCGACTGTTCGGTCAGGTCCAGGGCGCGTGACAGCTGGGCCCGGGTCTTGGGGCCGCCCCGTCGCAGCGCGGACAGGATCGCGCGTTCGTTGGTCGTCGCCGTGCGCACGCCGTCGTCCCGCAAGAACTGCGGCGCGAATCTTCCGTAACCGACTCCCATCCTTTGGATCATAGCGTCAGGACAGGGCGGCGTCCTGTCGCAAACTCACTCCGTTGGACGTAGCCAACGCACCTTGTAGAGATGCAGGTCGCCGGTCGGGACGCGCAGAACGCGACCGTCCTGACGGACGAAGAAGCCGAACGCCCACCAGCGCTCCTCGGCCTTGACCCAGGCCAGTCGGCCGGCGGCGTCGATGTCGACAGCCTTGACCTGCAGCGCCGGATTCAGCGGTTCCAGCGGCGTGAAGCTTCCACTATCGGGATCAAGGCGCCAGGCGCCGTCGTTGGTCGTGACCACATAGCCAGATCCGTCCGCCGCGCGCGAAAGATCATGGCCGTCGCGTTCGCCGGGCAGGGTCCATCGCTGCGTTTCCCGAAGCCGGGGCGCGGGGCCGTCCCAGTCCGCCAGGGCGAAGACCTGCACCAGATCGTGCGACAGGACGAACAGCGCCCGGCGATCCGGATCCCAAACCGCGCCGTGGCCCGAAGGCAGGGGCAGGGTGATGACGGGATTGTCCCCGTCGGCGAGATCATAGACGTCGAGGCGGTCGCCTTGTTCATGGATGGACAGGGCCACGGCGACCCGATCGTTCGGCAGGAGGGTCGCCGAATGGGCCATGGGGGCGTTGGTTCGGAACAGAACGGCGCCGGACGTCGCGTCCAGAAGAACGACGCCGCCGGTCGAGGCCGTGACCAGGATCCGGTCGCCGCCGACCGGCTTGCACTCGTCGATCCTTTCGAGAAGCGCCGCGCGATAGTCGGCCGGCAGATCGGCCGCCGTGGACGCCTCCCAGCGCCAGGTTTCCCGGGCGCCGTCGGCGGTCAGTTGATAGCGCCTGACTTCGTCGTCGCCGCACGCCAGCAAGGCAGGCGCGGCGGAAGAGGAGACGGACAAGGCTGCGAGAAGCGGAAGGATCATCGAGAACTCCTAGGATGGAAAACCCTCTAACCGATCCGTATGTCACAATTATCTCACCATGGGTGAGTAAATAGCCGCCTGAAGTTTTTGCGCCCCCAAAGGGGTTCTTTTCAGAGGTGGTCATGTCTCGTCGTCAGTTCTCCTTCCGCTCCGTCTGTCTGGCCACGACCCTGTTCGTCGCCACACCCGCCGCCGCCCAGACCGCTCTTCCAGCGCCCCTCCGGACGGGGGGGCAGCCCGCCCAACTGGACGAGGTGGTCGTCACCGGCGCCCGCCTTCAGGCCCGCAACGAGATCGCGGCCAAGCGCGAGGCCGCGATTATCCAGGACTCCATCAGTGCGGACGAGATCGGCAGCCTGCCCGACTTCGGTTTAGGCGAGGCGCTGGAGCGCGCGCCCGGCGTGTCCACGGTTCAAAACAACGATCGCGGGGAGGCGCAATTCTTGTCGATCCGTGGATTGAACGCCGACTACAATCTGGTGGAAGTGGACGGAGTGGCCCTGCCAGCCAATGAGATTGGGCGCCGCAACGTGTCGCTAGACGTCATTCCCTCGTCCCTGGCGCGCCGGGTGGACGTGGCCAAGTCGGTGACGGCGGCGATGAACGGCAACGCCATCGGCGGCGTCGCCAATCTGGTGACGCGCAGCGCCTTCGACGGTCGGGGCCGTCGGTTCGTGGCTGGGCGCGTCGATCTGGGCCATTGGGGCAATGAGCGCAACTTCGCCCGCAGCGGCCTGTCAGGACAGGGCGAGTTCGTCGTGTCCGACACCTTCGGCCCGGACAGACGTTTCGGTTTCGTGGTGTCGGCCAGCCGCTATGTGCGCGACTCGTCCTCGTTGAACTCGGCGGTCGACAACTACAGCTTCTTCGATCCGACGACGCATGCGCGCCTGGCCGCCGGGGATCCCGGTCTGGCCGACGCCGACGTCTCGCCGCAGCGTCGCCGCTGGCTGGCCTATGACAATGTGCGCGAACGCAAGGGCGTCTTCGGCAAGCTGGAGTATCGGCATGGCCCGCTGGAGGCCCGACTGACGGCGGCCGACTTCAGCCATACGAACGACGAGGATCGCCAGTCCAACATCCTGGTCGCCAACGGCAATCCCGTTGCGACATCGATCACCGCCACCGGCGGCTCGGTCGCCTCGGCCAACGCCCAGGTCGATCTGTCCGAATATTATCAGGATCGGGGCATCCACTACGTCGATTTCCGTGCGCGCTGGACGCCGGGTCCGCGCCAGTTTCTGGATTTCGGCGTGAACACGGCCGTCGCCTCCTATCGCCAGGATACGCGGTTGGCGACCTATCGCATCGCCAACACGCCCAATCTCGCCTTCACCTACGAGGTGTCCAAGGGCGACTTTCCCTATTTCGCGCCGGCGAATCCCGGTTTCCTTCTGTCTCCCGCAAACTATCGCCAGTTCGAATACGGCACGGCCCTGGACGATTCTCGCGAGAAGGCCCGGACGGCCAATCTGGACTGGGGCTTCAACGTCGAGTCTCAGGATCGGGGATGGGGGGCTCAACTGGGCGGTTACGCGCGTCGTCTGGAGCGGGCTTATGATCGGCAGGTGGACAACTACCGCCCGTTGTCAGCCAGCGACTATCGTTTGTCGGCGGTCGGGCGGCTGTCGGACTATGCGCCCTATAACGGACGAGGCACACGGATGCTGATCGTCGATCCGGGCTTGGCGCAGAGCTTCTTCGAGGTCAATCAGGCCGGATTCTCGGCGACCACGACCAATACGGCGAACAGTATCTCCTCCGACTACGACGTGAAGGAGGACATAGACGCGGGCTATGCCCTGGCGCGGTTCGCGACCGATCGGTTGACGATTCTGGGCGGGCTGCGCTTCGAACGAACGCGCCTTGAAACCGGATCGGCCGCCTTGGTCGGTTCCGCCTATGTCTATGGCGCGCAGACGTCGCAGTATGACGATTGGCTGCCGTCGCTTCAGGCGAATTACGACCTGACCGACAGGCTGAAACTGCGCGCGGCCGCCAGCCGAACCATCGGACGACCCGACTACGACGATCTGGCGGCGCGTGAGACTGTCTCGGTCAACACCGACGGCGACTTCACCATTCGGGGCGGCAATCCGAACCTGAAGCCCAGGCGTTCCGACAATCTGGACCTCAGTCTAGAATACTACGGCGGGCGCGACGTCATGATGTCGGTGGGCGCGTTCCAGAAAAGGATCGCCGACGAAATCCTGACGCTGAGAACCACCGCCGACGAGATGTACAACGGAGCGCTTGAGTCCGTCACGCGGATCAGGCCCGTCAATGCTGGCGATTTCCAGGTGCGTGGGCTGGAGTTGAACCTGGTCGTGGGACGGATGGACTTCCTGCCTGGGGCGCTGGCGGGCTTGGGCGCTTCGGCCAACCTGACCCTGCTGGACGCCGTTCCGCCCAGCGTGACGATGGGCGACTTTACCGAGCGTCGCCTTCCGAGCCTGTTCGAGAGTTCCGACGTCATCGGCAACGTCAAACTCTTCTACAATTTCGGCGCCCTGACACTTCAGGGCGCCTGGAACCATGTCGGCGACATGCTCTACTCCGTGTCCAACAGCGATCCGACGCAGGACCGGATCGTCAAGGCCAACGACCGCTTCGACGCCCAGGCCCGCTACCGGATCACCCCCAACCTGACCGTGGTGGCCCAGGCCAAGAACCTGACGAATACGCGGCGCCAACGTATGTTCGGCCCGGATTTCGGGCTGCTCCGCGAGGAGCTGGATAACGGCCGCGCCTTCTATGTCGGCGCTCTGTTCCGCTACTGACTGCGGCTAAAGCCCCCGCTGTCGTGCAGCGGGGGCGCCTTCAGGCGCGTCTAGGCAGAGGCGACGCCGACGAAGCTGGCGTGGAAGTCGACAGGACCCAGAATCCAGAGGTCATAGCGGCCCGCGTTCTCCTGAAGAGACCACGTCGCTTTCAGGTGCTGTGCGCGCCGATCGTGTAACGGATCGGCGTGCCGAAGATCGGCAGACTGTCGCCCGTGACGAACTCCATATACCATTGGTTCGGCGTCTCGGTACGGCCGTAGGTGTAGGCGATGTCGTAGTCTAGGGCGAAGGCTCCCCGCACGTTGCGACCGCCCAGATCCAGCACGCCCAGGCGGTTGTCCTCCTGCTTGACCTCGGCGCCCATCAACGACGAGAATCCGTCGATGGCGCCGGCGTTGCCCAGGCTGGTCCTGATGTCGATGTAGTCGTGCAATTGGGCGTTCTTCCACTGGGCGTACAGGCCGCGCAGATGGAAGGCGTCGTTGGTGTTCGGGCGGTATTCGAGGGTGAAATTACCGCCCGTGCGGTCGATGTCGTTCACGAACCGATCCAGGCCGTGGGAAATCAGACGAAGCGGGGTGGATTCAGGCAGCACCACCTCGCTGTTCGGCAGGGCGCCGTCGGGACGCCAGCTGGTGTTGTAGCTGATGTTCTCGTTACGCTCGCCCGTGATGGTCCGCTTCGTGTGGAAGACCACGCCGTAAAGACCCAGGGTCTCATTCGCGTTCAGGAAGGTGGAAAAGGCGCCGGTCAGATCGGTGGCGGTCTTGTCGGCGATGTTCTCGCGGCTGGCGCGGACGGACAGGCTGGCGAGCCGTTCGTTGAAGTCGAACGGGCTGGGCAGGCGGAAGTCGATCGTGCCGCCCACCGCATCGCCGTCCAGGTCGGGCGTCACGCTCTTGACCACGCGAACCGTATCCAGTCCGTCCGGCGGCAACAGGTCCAGCGCCACGGCGCGATCGCCGCGGTTCGAGGTCGCCAGGCGGACGCCGTTCAGCGTGTAGACGTTGAGCGCGCCGTCCAGGCCGCGGATGGTCACATAGCGGGCGTCGCCCGTGCCGCGATCATTCACCGTGCTGACGCCCGGAAGGCGCTTCAGGGCGGCGGCGACGCTGGTGGACGGAATGGTCAACAGCTCGTCGGCGGACACGACTTCCGAGACGATGTCGGCGCGGTGTTGCTCGGTCTCGGCGCGGCGGGTGGCGTTGCGCGCGCCCGTCACGATGATGGCCTCGACCTCCGTGGCCGCTTCCGTCGCCCGTTCGGGCACGGCGGATTGCGCCAAAGCCTGAGCCGGCAGGACAGCGAGCGCGACGCCGCCCAAGAGCGCGCCCATGCGGACGCGGCTGATCGAATGTCTCATGACTGTATCCCGAAAATGAAGCGACGGCCCCGTCCGTCTGATTTCGGCCTCTAAGCCGCCGCCGTGACGTCCATGTGACCTTTTGTGGTATTTTGTTCGAGTTGATGCATCGGCGAGAAGAAACGGTCATTTGCGACGCGCGTGCGTGCATTCTAAGAACGGTTCAGGGAGATCATGCCGATGAACCAAGCCATTCGTCTCGACGGCATCATCACACTGTTGCAGGCGCAGGGGTCTTGCGGGATCGCGGAGCTAGCCGAGACTTTCGGGGTTTCCGAAGAAACCGTTAGGCGCGACATCCGTCGGCTCGAACGCGACGGTGCGGTCCGCAAGGTCCACGGCGGCGTTCGCCTGCCCGACCGACGCGCCGAGGCGCCCTGGCGACAAAGACTGAACATACAGGCCGACGCCAAGCGCCGGATCGCCGCTCGGGCGGCGTGCCTGATCGAACCCGGCATGACCGTGCTGTTCGACAGCTCCACAACCGCCTTCTGGCTGGCGCAGGAAGTCGTGGGCGTGCGCGACTTGATCGTCGTGACCAACAGTCTGGAAATCGCGGGCGAGTTCTGCGCGGGATCCGACGCAAGGGTTTTCCTGTCGGGCGGGGCGGTCGACGCCACCTATCGAGCGGTCTTCGATGCGGACGCCATCGCCTTTGTGCGTCGGTTCGTGCCCGACCTCGCGATCTTCTCCTTCGTCGCGGTCGATGCGGCGCGCGGCTTTCTGGATCACGAACCGGCGGAGGCCGACTACGCGCGGGCCGTTCTGCCGATCGCCCGTCGGCGGGTCTGCGTGACGGATGCGACGAAGTTTCAGGCGGCGGGACGGGTACAGGCGGCGGGCTGGGACCAGATCGACCTGTTCGTCACCGATCAGGCGCCTCCGGCCGACGTGGCGCGCGCCGCCGCCGACAGCCAGACCGAAATCTGGATCGCCTGAGGCGGTTGACAGAGGCCGGTATCGTCAGGCCCTGCGTCTGCGCAGGAACAGGATGGCCGCGCCTGCGACCAGGACCACGCCCGCGAGACTTGTCGCATAAGCGGCTGATACGAAGAACGGCAGCCACGGCAGGTTGATGGAGCTGAAATTCTTGAACAGCAGCAGGGCGACGCTGCCCATATAGCCTGTGGCGTCAGCGACGTAGATCAGGAAACCCGCGGTCGCCACCGTTCCGGAAAAGGCGATCATACGGTCGAAAAGCATGGCGTTGAACGGCGTATAGGCCAGGTACAACCCGGCGCCGCCCGCGATCATCCAGGCGATGGGCGAAAGCAGTCCCTGCTGAAACGCCAGGGTCGAGACACCCAGAAGCGCAAAGCCCGCCAGGATGACGCCGTGCATGAACAGCAGGGCGCGACCGTTGTTCTTCACAAGGATCAGCACGCCCATCGCGACCAGCGACACAGCCGCCACCGGACCTTCGCTGGCGGTGAAGACCGAGGCGGCGTCACCATAGCCCAGGGCTCGCCAGATCTCAGCGGCGAAATTGTCGCGCAGGTCGCGGAAGGCCGTCAGCAGCACATAGGCCGTGATCAACAGAAGCAGCACAGGCCAATGGGCGCCGAGAAAGGCGGCGCGTTCCCTAGCCATCATCGGACGGCGCGCCACCCGTTCCGCCTCGTCGGCGGCGTTGGGCGCAGGCAGGGCGGCCAGAGCCAGAACAGAGACGGCCAGCAGAGGCATGAAGACGACGCCGACCGCCGCGGGCATCCAGAAGGCGCTGATGTGATTATGTTCAATCAAGACCTTGCCGACCGACTTCACCACGCCTGAGGACAGGATGAAGCTGGCGCACAGTATGGCGCCCAGAACCTCGCTGGTTCGTCGTCCCTCCATGAAGCCGAACACCAGGCCCCAGATCAAGCCCAGCGGCAGACCGTTCAGGAATAGGGCGGCGACATTCCACGGCGCTGGCATGACCGCGAACAGAACCAGGGCGATCCAGGAGGCGCCGATCAGGAGCACAATGGCCAGGGCGCGGCGCTGGGCCTTCATCTCGGCGATGACCTTGACCCCGATCAGCTTGGACAAGGCGTAGCCGGCCACTTGGGCGATCACCAACGCGATCTTGTAATCCAGGGCGAAGTCCCAGCCCGGCACGACGTCGAAGGTCGCGGCCGTGAAGGGCTTGCGGAAGGCGTACATGGAAAAGTAGGCGCAAAAACCCGCCAGGCCCGCGAACAGGACGAAGACGACAGGCTTCGCCTGAGCCAGCCACGATCGAATCCGTTTCATCGTTTGACATCATCCCGTTGCACGCATGTGGTCTAGACCACAGCTGCGACGCTTGGGTGACGAGGAAGTGGAAATGGCGAGACGTTATCAGGTCGCCGTGGTGGGCGCGGGAATCGTCGGCCTGGCCTGCGCCCTGGCGGCTGCACGGCGGGGTTTGTCGGTCGTGGTGATCGATCGCGACGCACAAGCCAACGGCGCCTCCATCCGCAATTTCGGCTTCGTCACCGTCACGGGCCAGCCTCGGGGGAACATCTGGAGCCGGGCGCATCGTACCCGCGCCGTCTGGGACGAGATTGCGTGCGAGGCGGACGTGTCGATCTTGCAACGCGGTCTGTGGCTGCCGGTCCGCCGTCCCGAGGCCGCCGCCGTGCTGGAAGCCTTCATGGCCACCGAAATGGGCGAAGGCTGTCGGCTGATGACGGCGGGCGAGGCAAGGGCGCGCGCACCGGAGATCATCGGCCCCGACACCGTCGCCGCCCTGTGGAGCCCGCACGACCTGCGCGTGGACTCGCGCTCGGCCATACCCCGGTTGGCCGCCTGGCTGGCGGCCCGCTTCGGCGTGGAGTTCTTGCGTCAGACCGCCGTTCAGGCGGTCGAGCCGCCGCGCGTCCTGACCAGCCGGGGGATTATAGAGGCCGAGCGGATCGTGGTCTGTCCCGGCGACGATCTGGTCAGCCTGTTCCCCGACTATATGACCGACGCGGGTCTGGCGCGGTGCAAGCTTCAGATGATGCGGCTAGCGTCGCCCGGTTTCGTCCTACCAGCCCCGATCATGTCGGACCTCGGCCTTGTCCGTTACGGCGGTTACGCCGATTTGCCGGAGGCGGCCGCCCTGCGTGCGCGCCTGGAAGCGGAGCAGGGCCAGGCCCTGGCCGACGGCGTCCATCTGATCGCGGTGCAAGACGCCGACGGGGCTCTGGTCGTCGGCGACAGTCATCATGACGCCGCCACCCCCGATCCCTTCGCCAGTGCGGCGGTCGATCAACTGATACTGGACGAATGGCATGCCGCAACAGGGCGACCAGCGCCAGCGGTTCTCCAGCGTTGGACCGGAACCTACGCCTACGGGCCGAAGGCCGATCTGATCGCGGCGCCGCACCCTGACGTGCGCCTGGCCCTCATTACAGCCGGCAACGGCGCTTCCACCGGTTTCGCCTTCGGCGAGGCGGTGATTTCAGACCTGTTTCAGGAAACCTTCAAACCATGACCTCCCTCCGCGATAGATTCGACATGGTCGTCTTCGACTGGGCTGGCACCATGGTCGATTTCGGCAGCCGGGCGCCCGTTCTGGCCCTGATGGAGGCGTTCGCCATCCTGGGCGTCCCCGTGACCGAGGACGAGGCGCGCCGCGACATGGGCCGGGCCAAGGCCGATCATGTGTGCGCCTTGTTCGAACAGCCGCGTGTCAGTGACGCCTGGCGCACGGCTCACGGCGCGACCCCGGATTTTGGGGCTGTCGAGCGGGTCATGACCGAACTCCAGACGCCGATGATCCGAATGGCCCGAGAGACGGCGGACCTGATCCCCGGTGGCGTCGATGTCGTCGCCCGGCTGCGGCAAGAAGGCCTGAAGATCGCCTCATGCACCGGCTATACCCGCGAGATGATGCAGGCGATCCTGCCCCGCGCGGCGGATCAGGGTTACGCGCCCGATCTGGTGGTCTGCGCCCATGAGACGGCCCAGGGGCGCCCGTCGCCCCTGATGATCTACAAGGCTTGCGCCGATCTGGGCGTCTGGCCCCTTTCGCGGGTGGTCAAGGTGGACGACGCCGAGGTGGGCGTCGCCGAGGGGCGCAACGCCGGCTGTTTCACCGTGGGGGTCGCGGCGTCCGGCAATCTGACAGGACTGACGGCCCAAGGCCTGGCGGAACTGGACTCGGATGAGCGGGCGGCCCGACTGGCCGCCGCCGCCGGCCGATTACGCGAGTCGGGAGCAGATCTGGTCATCGACACCGTCGCGGATCTGATCCCCGCCCTGGAGGCCGAGACGGCGCGGCTGACCGCCTGACGTCGATCCTCTAACGCACCCGGATGTCGACGCTGATCTTCAGGGCGTCGTGGCGCCAGTACTCGCGGTCGAACTCGACCACCTGTCCCTGGGCGTCAAAGCTGGTCCGGACCACGTTCAGACCGGGCAGGCCGGACTTGACCTGCAGCGCCTCGGCCTCGTCTCGGGTCAGGGCGCAGGGCTGCATGTCCACCCGGTTGCGGGCCACGGCGATATTGTAGGTGGATTTTAGGACGCTGGTCAGTGAGCCGTCCAGCGGATGACTGAGCAGGTCTGGGGCCATGGCGGCGTCAACGACGATGGTCTCGACCAGAACCGCACGGCCATCGACGGAACGGCGGCGGCGGATGCGGTACAGCGGGGCGCCGATCGGACGGCCGAAGACGGAGGAAAGCGCCGGGGTGCAGGCGATTGCGGTCTTGCTCAGCGTCTCGGTCGTCGGACTGCGTCCCTGCGCCTCGACATAGGACATGAAGCCTTCCCACCGTGTCGGATCATAGACGATGGGCGGGGGCGAGACGTACCAGCCGCTGCGGTCCTTCCGATAGATGATCCCCTCGGCTTCAAGCTGAAACAGGGCCTCGCGGATGGTGCCGCGGGCCACACCGCCGCCGACCTGCAGCTGACGTTCGGAGGGCAGGCGTTCGCCAGGCCTCAATTCTCCCCCCGCGATCCGCGCGGCGATGGTGTCGCGCACCCCGAGGTAATGGAGACTATCCGGCTGACCCATGGCATCGCTCGATCGACGGTCGAGTCCCGCCTGACTGCAAAATGAGAAGTCGTGTTCCGAGGGTCAAGCGACGTTCGTCCCGGCGTACCGTCAGACATCCGCTGCTCAAGCTTCATGAAAATTTCGCCGAGGATCGGCCCCGATCTGGTCTATACCAAAATTGAAGAGGGAGATTTGATCCATGCCAAAAGATCGTCGGTCTTTCCTGCGAGGAGCCCTGGGGGGCGTGGCGGCCGGTGCGACGCTGAATCTGCTGCCGGCGACGGTGCGCAAGGCGATGGCCATTCCCGCCAACAACGCCACCGGCACCCTGATGGATGTCGAGCATGTGGTTATCTTCATGCAGGAGAACCGAGCCTTCGATCACTATTTCGGGACGCTCAACGGCGTGCGCGGCTTCGGCGATCCCCGCCCGCAGCGCCTGCCCGGCGGGGCCAACGTCTGGCGTCAGCCCAGCGACCAGCACCCGGACGGTTTCGTCATCCCTTTCCATGGGGATTCGCGCACCACCGACGCCTATACGGTCGACGGCTCGGATCAGGGACACAAGGCCGCCGTCACCATCGTCAACGGAGGGCGTTATGATCGCTGGGGCCGTTCCGGCGAACTGCACAAGCGGATGGCCTATTACAAGGCCTCGGACCTGCCCTTCTACTACGCCCTGGCCAGCGCCTTCACCGTCTGCGACGCCTATCACTGCTCGACGCTGACACAGACCTATCCGAACCGGCTCCATCTGTGGACCGGCTGCAACGGCGGAGGGAAGGTCGGGGGCGACCCGGAGATGAGCAACTACGGCGAGGACGAGACGCCCAGCGCCGACATGGCCGAAGACAAGTCCATGGCCTACGGTCCGCACGACTGGACCACCTATGCCGAAAGACTTCAGGCGGCGGGCGTCAGCTGGAAAGTCTATCAGGAGTACGACAATTTCGGCGACAATATCCTGTCGGTGTTCAAGCCGTTCAGGCCATGCCCGAAGGACTCGCCCCTATATGAGCGCGGCCGATCCTGGGTGTCGGAAGACAAGACCGGCGCGGACCGCACCCGTTCGGACGGGGAGCAGTTGGTGGAGGCCTTCCGCGCCGACATCGCTGGGGGACGTTTGCCCCAGGTGTCCTGGATCGTCACGGCGGCGGATCTGTCGGAACATCCCCAGGCCGAACCGTCCAAAGGAGAGCACGTCTGCGCCAAGCTGATCGAAGCCCTGGTCGATCATCCCGAGGTCTTCTCCAAGACCATCTTCATCGTCAACTATGACGAGGCCGGGGGCTTCTACGATCACATACAGCCCCCGATGCCGCCGCTGACGCCGGATCAGGGTCACAGCACCGTCTCGGTCGCCGGCGAGGCCAAGGTCTATGGCGCCGACGCCGATCCCGACCACCGCGGCGCCCATCCCCTGGGTCTTGGCGTTCGGGTGCCCGCCATCGTGGTCTCGCCATGGAGCCGCGGCGGATTCGTCTGTTCGGAGGTGTTCGACCACACCTCGACGCTTCGGTTCCTGGAAAAACGCTTCGGCGTCCGTGAGGATAACATCAGTGACTGGCGCAGAACCGTCTGCGGCGACCTGACCTCCGCCTTCGACTTCGCGCGCCCGAACCAGGATTGGGCCACCCTGTCGCTGCCCGCCACGGCCGACTACATGCTGCGGGCCGCCCGGTCCAAGGTCTCGCCTAGCCTGCAGATTCCCGAAAACCAGAGTCCGGCCGTCCAGGACGGGCCGCAACGCGGCGCACGGCCCTTGCCCTATGATCTGGGCGCTCAGGCGCGGGTCGCCGAAGGGGCGGTGTGGATCGATCTCATAAACCGTGGTCGGGCCGGCGCCGTCTTTCAGGTGTTCGACAGCACCGATCGGGCTGGGCCGTGGCGCTTCACCCTCGCCGCCGGCGAAGCCTATGCGGCGGGTCACTGGAACCACGGCGCGCCGGGCCCCTATGATCTGACGGTTCACGGTCCCAACGGCTTCTATCGCCGGTTCGCCGGCGACGCTTCTCGACCTCAGCCCCAGGTGACGGTCGCCGCTGACGTCAAGGGGGTGCTGACCGTCGGTCTTACGAGCGACGTCGAGGGTTCGGTCATGGCGGTTCTGGACATGGACCCGGCCTATCCCCTGTCTGAAGGCGAGGCGCGTCGTCGGCTACCTCTGCATCCCGGCTTGGAAGCGCGTGCGGTCTGGGATCTGCGCGGCAGCGACCACTGGTACGACCTGACCGTGACCCTGGCGGGCGACCCCGGCTTCATCCAGCGCCTGGCGGGCCATGTGGAGACCGGCGCCCCAAGCCGCACCGATCCCGCCATCGGCCGCATGCGTCTGTGACCCTCATGGCCGCATTTCCTTTTTCGACCGCCCCTCAAGACGGATACTCAATGACCTATCCCGTGGATGCTGACGCCTTCGTCTCAGAACTGTCGGACCTGTTCATCCGGCTGGGCGGCCTGCATTACGGCGAAGACGTCACCCAGTTGGAGCATGCAGTGCAGACGGCGCACCATGCGCGGGTCGACGGCGCGCCGGACGCCCTGATCGCGGCGGCTCTGCTGCATGATGTCGGCCACATGATGCAAAAGGCTGGCGAAGATGCGGCCGACCGGGGCATCGACACCCGGCATGAACACATCAGCGCCGGCTATCTGGCGCGCGCATTCGGTCCCGAAGTGACCGAGCCAGTCCGGCTGCACGTCGCGGCCAAGCGGTGTCTGGCGGCGACTGCGCCCGGCTACGTCGATCGACTCAGCGTCGCCTCGCTTCAGAGTCTGGCCTTGCAGGGCGGCCCGATGACCTCCGCCGAAGTAGAGGAATTCATGGCCTTGCCGGCGGCCGAATCCGCGCTTCGGCTGCGCCGATACGACGAATTGGGCAAGGCTCAGGGCGTCGTGGTCGCCGGCTTCGAGGCCTATCGCGCGCTTCTCTGCGATCTGATCGAGCGCACGGCGCAAGCTGATTTGTCATTTCAACGAATGGGGGTTGTTGAATGAGTGAAGGGTTCAATCGTCGCCGCTCCGGCTAGGCGGAGATTAATAGATCGGCCCGTCGTTTCCGGCGGCGCCGTCGCAATCCAATAGATTTCGGCCGGTCCGGGCCGAGCGGTTGATGCAGCCAGGGCGCGTCCGCGCGTCACTGATTGCTGACGCCTGCCTTGAGCTGACCCGAACGGCCGATCCGAACACACATCAGGATCAATGGAGACAATCATGTCGCGTCATCTTATCGCCCGGGAACGGGCCATTCACCGTCACCCCTTCGCCGGGGCCGGCCTGCGCGCCGTTCTCATGGCGGGGTCCGCCGCCCTGGTCGCCACGGCCGCTCACGCCCAGACCATCACGCCGCAATCGACGCCCGCCGAGGTGGACGAGGTCGTCGTGACCGGTCAGCGCCTCAGCACCGCCAACGCCATCGAGGCCCAGCGCCGCTCGGGCGTGGTGTCCAGTGTGATTTCGTCCGACGATCTGGGCAAGCTGCCCGACGCCAACGTCGCCGACGCCCTGGCCCGCGCGCCGGGCATTAACGTCGTGGTCAACCAGGAGACCGGCGAGGGCGAGTATGTGTCCGTCCGCGGCCTAGCTGGCACCTTCAACGCTTATTCGATCAACGGCGTCCGCGTCGCACTGACCGATCCCGACAGCCGCAAGATGTCGATGACGGTCCTGCCGCCCAACGGTCTGAAGAGCATCACCGTCTCCAAGACCCTGACGCCGGACATGGACGGCGACGCCATCGGCGGTTCGGTGAATTTCCAGACCCCGACGGCCTTCGACTTCGCCAAGTCTGTCGCACGCGCCTTCCTCAGCTACGGGATCAACGACCGGGCTCAGGAACAGGGCGAGAAGGACGGCGTCGGTCAGGTCCAGCTGGATTTCGCCAGCCGCCTGCCGTCTGACAGCCGTTTCGGCGCCTTTGTGTCCCTTAACTATGGCAAGAGCAACGGCCTGAACGAGGAGACCGAGAACGACGGCGAGTGGGAGCCCTATCGCTGGCGCCGCAACAGCACCGAGGAGATCGACGCCCGTTCGATGTATCTGCCCGGCATCGACCTCGACTACCGCCGCATCGAACAGGAGCGGTTCGGCGGCAACTTTTCGTTCGACTATCGCGGCGACCGTCACGACTTCTATCTGCGTGGACAGTATAGCCGCCTGGAGCGAACCGGCACGAACGACTACACCGACTTCCGCAGCCGCAAGACCAAGCGCCTCCAGCAGGTCGATCTGGAAGACGTCAGCCTGATCCAGCCGGACAAGGCCGTGGTCGGCTACGGCGCCAAGGGCCGCATCTACGGCTACACCACCGCCCAGATCAAAGACTTCGACGGCGACGGTCTGATCACCGACGCTGACCGCGGCAGCAGTTCGTCCTACTGGTCGCTGTTCGGCCGGTCGGGCGTGTGGAAGCCCGAGACCTTCCAGTTCGCCCGCACCTTCCAGACCCTGGATCAGACTTCGACCCTAGGGACCATCAATCTGGGCGGCCAGAGCCGTCTGAACCGCCTGACCCTGGACTATGACCTGAGCTACAGCGCCGGGGAAAAGGGCGGGCCCGACAACTATTCGGTCTCCTACAACTGCGACGCCTGTTCGGCGCCCTTCACGCAGACGGGCCTGTTATGGTCGTCCTACGATCCGCGCTTCCCCATGCCGCAGCTTCCGGCCTTCGCTCAGAGTGCGCCGAACGATCCCGATCTGCTGCCCTATGACGGCGGCGGCCGCAGCAGCGACAAGCAGACCGACGCCCGCACCGCCTTCCGCTTCGACGCCATCTACGACATGGAAGGCGTCGTCCGTCACCTGAAGGCGGGGGTAAAGGTTCTGCGGTCCGAGCGGGAATACGACAGCACGCCGATCTGGGGCGGTTCGTTCGACAAAACGCCTCTGGCCGGCAAGACCCTGGCCCAGTCCGGCCTGATCGACCGCGAGGTCCCCACTGTTCTGAACGGCCGCTACTACTACGGCGCCATCCTGAACCGCGACCGCGTGACCGCCGCCATCGAAGCGGCCCAGAAGGCCAATCCGATCAGCTATTCCTATGCGGATCTGAACTCCGGCGACAAGCGTGGGCAAGAGACGATCTACGCGGGTTACGGCCTGGCCAGCTTCCAGTTCGACGCTCTGGACGTAATCGCCGGCGTTCGCGTCGAACATACCGAAGTCACCAACACCAACTGGATCGAGGACGGCGCACAGGCCGACTTTGGCGACACCAACAGCCACTACACCAATGTCCTGCCCGGCATCACTGCCGTGTATCGTCCGTCGGAGACCTTCGTTTATCGCGGCGCCATCTGGACCAGCTTCTCGCGGCCGGAGTTCAGCAACATTTCGCGCGGCGTCAGCATCGGCCGGGCGGCGCCCCGTCCGGGTCAGACCCTGGGCGACATCGTCTCCATCAGCCGGGGCAACCCGGACCTGAAGCCGGCCGAAGCCCTGAACCTGGACGTCTCGGCGGAATATTATCCCGACCGCTCCAGCCTGGTGTCGATCGGCGTATTCCACAAGAAGATCGATCACTTCATCTTCACCAACGGCAGCGCCGTGGACGCCGATACCCAAGAAGGCACAATCACTGTCACCCAGCCCAAGAACGGTGAAACGGCGCGAATCACCGGCGTCGAGCTGAACCTGATCAAATCCTTCGAAGGGATGGCGGCGCCGTTCGATGGCTTCGGCGTGGAGGCCAATCTGACCCGCCAAGTCAGCGAGGCCGAGACGGGCCTAGACTATCGCCACGGCCGTCCGATCTCCTTCATCCAGGCCCCGGACCTGATCTACAACGCCTCTCTGACCTATCAGAAGTACGGCTTCGAAGCCCGCCTGTCCTATCAGTACCAGGGCGCCTATATCGAAGACCTGCGCGACAACTCCATCGACAAGTGGGTCCAGCCCAACAAGAGCCTGGACTTCCACTCGCGCTACACCTTCCCGTCCCGGCCTGACGATGGACTTGGACGTGCAGAACATCCTGGACGGTCATCGCTACTACACAACCAAGGGCGAAAGCCCCTCCTATCAGAAGGACTACATGGAGCCCGGCCGTAACTTCCTGGTCCGCCTGGCCTATTCCTACTGAGCCGCTACAAACCAAGGCTCGCCCCCGATTGGATCAGGGGCGGGCCGAATCTTAGGCCGAAAACGGCCTGCGCTGGCGCCATGAGTCCTGAGTCTAGCAGTCTTATGGGCGCCACTTTTCAAACGGCGTCGTATCGAAGGGTGCGGCGCCGTTGTCGTTTGGCCTATTGGAACACGCGCGGCGGCCAGCTGATTGAGGCCGTTTCGTCGCGGGCCTTGGCCGTGTAAGAACCGCGCATGACTGTCTATCTGCACGAGGGCGACCTGCCCGACGATCTGGATCTGGGGGCCGAGGTCGCCGTCGATTCGGAGACCATGGGGCTTCGCTTCCGGCGCGATCCGCTGTGCGTGGTCCAGCTGTCGTCCGGCGACGGAAACGCCCATGTCGTGCGGATGCGCCGGCCCGGTTACGACTGCCCGAATCTGAAGCGGCTTCTGGCCGACCCGAAGGTGCTGAAGATCTTCCACTTCGGCCGGTTCGACATCGCCATGTTCCAGCTTCATCTCGGCGTGGAGACGCGCCCGGTCTATTGCACCAAGATCGCCTCCAAACTGGCGCGCACCTATACTGACCGGCACGGGCTGAAGGACGTGGTGCGCGAGACCGTCGGGGTGGACCTGTCCAAGGCGCAGCAGTCGTCGGATTGGGGGGCGGACGCCCTTAGCCCGGCGCAGCTGGACTATGCGGCGTCGGACGTCCTCTATCTGCACGCCGCCAAGGCGAGGCTGGACCAGATGCTGGCGCGCGAAGGCCGCACCGAACTGGCGGCCAGATGCTTCGACTTCCTGCCGAGCCGTTCGGCGCTCGATCTCGCCGGTTGGGACGAGGTCGACATCTTCGCCCACAGCTGAGGCGCGCTTGACCGATCCCGGCGAACAGTCCCGCATCGCGGCCGACGAGGCCCGCGTCGCCCTGGCCGGCGAACGCTGGCGCGCGCGCTCGCGCCGGGTGCGGCTGTACCGTCGGGTGCTGCCGATCATCATCCTGGTGCTGGCGGGCGGGGCCCTGACCTGGACCGTGTTCCGCACCGTCATGTCGGGGGTGGAGCGCAAGGCCAGCCAGAGTCAGGAAGTGCGGCTGGACAAGCCCCTCTTCCACGGCCAGGACGCGCAGGGCAGAGCCTTCACCGTGGGCGCGCAAGGGGCGATCCGCGACCCCAGGACCGGCCAGTTCCGCCTGGTCGGCCCGGCCCTGCGGCTGAACCTGGGGGGGCGCAAGGTGACGGAGCTGACGGCCGACGGCGGGACCTACGACGAACAGGGGCGCACCGTGACCATCGGCCCGAACGTCCGGATTTCGGACGGCGGAAGCGGTTTCGTCCTGACCACGCCCGAGGCGGTGGTCGACACCAACACCGGAATCATCACGGGTTCAAAGGGCGTTCAGGGTGTCGGCCCTATTGGAACCATCAACGCTTCGTCCTATGCGATCTACGATCAGGGACGGCGGGTGGTTTTCAACGGCTCCGGCGACACCAAGATAAGCGGGACCATCAATCCCTCGGGATCAGGCGAATGACGGCGATGACATCGAAAATCCTGGCGGGGGTCGCGGCCCTGGCGGTCGTGACCCTGCCGGCGGTGGGCGACGCCCAAAGCGCGGGCCGCAGCGTCGCCTCGAACCAGCCGATCGCCTTCGGCGCCGACAGCGGCGAACAGACCGCCGAGCGCATCACCCTGCGCGGTCGCGCCGAGGTGACGCAGGGCCAGAACCGCATCCGGGCCGACGCCATCACCCTGTACCGCAAGGCCTCGGGCGATCCGGACCGGGTGGAGGCGACGGGCACGGTCTATTTCGTGACCCCGACCCAGTCGATGCGCGGGGACCGCGCCGTTTACGCCATCGGTACGGGCGAGGTGGTCGTTACGGGCGACGTGGTCCTGACCCAGGGCCAGAACGTGCTGACCGGCGGGCGGTTGACCTACAACGTCAACACCGACGCCGCGACCATGGCGGGCGCCCCGCGCGGCGCCGCCGGAAATCGCATCCAGGGCGTTTTCTACCCCAGCAGCAACTGAGTCCCCCGTCTTGGCGCGCAAGGAGCTTTCCGCACTGAACCGGGACGAACCGGCGGCCGCGCCGGTCCAAGCCCCCGCGCGCGCCGAAAAGGGCCTGCGGGTGCGCAACATCGCCCGCGCCTTCGGACCGCGCCAGGTGGTGCGCGACGTCTCCCTGACCGTCCAGCGGGGCGAGGTGGCGGGCCTGCTGGGGCCGAACGGGGCGGGCAAGACCACCTGTTTCTACATGATCACCGGCCTGATCCCCCCGGATTCGGGTTCGATCTGGCTGGACGGAGAGGACATCACCGCCCAGCCCATGTACCAGCGCAGTCGGATGGGCCTGGGCTATCTGGCGCAGGAAGCCTCGATCTTCCGCGGCATGACGGTCGAGCAGAACGTCAAGGCGGTGGTGGAGCTGAACTATCCGCCGAAGCAGGTCGAGGCCGAGACCGACCGCCTGCTGGCCGAACTGAACATCGAACGTCTGCGCCACGCCCGCGCCACGGCCCTGTCGGGCGGCGAGCGGCGGCGGGTGGAGATCGCGCGCGCCCTGGCCGGGCGGCCGTCCTTCATCCTGCTGGACGAACCCTTCGCCGGCATCGACCCCCTGGCCATCGCCGACATCCGCTCGGTGATCCGCTATCTGGCCGGGCAGGGGATCGGGGTGCTGATCACCGACCACAATGTGCGCGAGACCCTGGACATCACCGACCGGGTCTCGATCATCTCGGGCGGCGCCGTGCTGTTCGAGGGCACGGCCGAGGAGGCGGTGCACGATCCGGAGGTCCGCCGGGTCTATCTGGGCGAAAACTACGTCTGAGCCTCGGGTTCCTGCCTGCGAAGCGGGGAGGGGGCCGCGGAGCGGTGGAGGGGCTTTTGAAGTCCCGCGGGCGCCTGGGATGCGGTGAAGGACCCCTCCGTCACGCCGCGAAGACGCGCCGCGCCATCTTCCCATTTCAGGGGAGTAGACGATGTTTGTCGGACGTTAACCTCTCCGGCGACATTCTGCCCCAGCAAGTTCCGGGCCAGTTGGGTTTCGGACGGGGTTTTCGGACGTGATCGGTCAGAGGCTGGAGGTCAGACAGGGGCAGGGGCTGGTCATCACGCCCCAGCTGCAGCAGGCGATCAAGCTGCTGCAACTGTCGAACCTCGAACTGGAGGATTTCGTCGAGGCCGAGCTGGAACGCAATCCGCTGCTGCAGCGCGACGAGCCGGAAGGCGACGGCCCCGAGCCGATCGCGACGGTTCCGGACGCCTCCGCCGACGCCGAGATGAGCTTTGGCGACGGGGTCGGCGACGTCGCCGGCTCGGCCTTGGACGCGGGGTCGGACGATGTTTACGGCGACGCGGCGCCGGGCGAACGCACCAGCGACCGTCTGACCGACGAGGCCCAGCCCGGCCTGTCCGACTGGTCGTCGGCCGGCAAGGGCGGGCAGGTGTTCGAGGGGGAGGGCGACCGGCCCGACAGCCATGAACCGACCCTTTGGGAGCATCTGCAGGCCCAGGCGTCGGCGGCCGGCTTTTCGGCGGCGGACCACGGCATCGCCCTGACCTTGATCGATGCGACCGACGAGGGCGGTTATCTGCGCGGCGAACTGACCGAGTTCGCGGACCGGCTGGGCGTTCCCCTGGCGCGGATCGAGGCCGTGCTGGCGATCTGTCACGGCTTCGAGCCGACGGGGATCATGGCGCGTTCGGTGCCTGAATGCCTAAAGCTGCAGTTGATGGAGCGCAACCGATTCGACCCGGCCATGGGCGCCCTGCTGGACAATCTGGACCTGCTGGCGCGGCGCGACCTGGCGGGTCTGAGAAGGGTCTGCGGCGTCGACGCCGACGACCTGTCCGAGATGATCGCCGAACTGAAGGCCCTGACGCCCCGGCCGGGCGCGGGCTTCGGCGGCGAACCGGCCCAGACGGTCGTGCCCGACGTCCATGTGCGCCCCGATCCGGCCGGCGGCTGGCGGGTGGAACTGAACGTCGACACCCTGCCGCGTCTGCTCGTGGACAAGCGCTATCACGGCCTGGTCCAGGCCGGAGCGCGATCCGAAACGGAGAAGACCTTCGTTGCGGAATGCGCGGCCCAGGCCAACTGGCTGGTCAAGTCGCTGGATCAACGGGCCAAGACCATTCTGAAGGTCGCGTCCGAGATCGTGCGCCAGCAGGACGCCTTCCTGGCCTTCGGGGTCGAGTTCCTTCGGCCTCTGAATCTGAAGACGGTGGCCGACGCCATCGGCATGCACGAATCGACCGTCAGCCGCGTCACCTCCAACAAATATGTCTCGACGCCGCGCGGGGTGTTCGAGCTGAAATTCTTCTTCACCGCCGCCATCCAATCGGTGGACGGAGCGTCCTCCCATTCGGCCGAAGCCGTCCGCCACCGGATCAAGACCATGATCGACGGGGAGGGTGTGGAGGGCGACGTTTTGTCCGACGACCGGATCGTCGAAATCCTGAAGGAATCGGGCATCGACATCGCCCGCCGCACTGTCGCCAAGTACCGGGAAGCCTTGAGGATTCCGTCCTCCGTCGAACGACGCCGGATGATGCGCGTCGCCTGACCCAGGCGACCACAAAACCGTGATCCGATTGACACCAAAGCGGGACCGGGGCGTTCTATCCGCATGCAAGTCCAAGTCAGCGGCAAGCAAGTGGATGTCGGCGAAGCGTTAGGCTCGCGCATCTCCCAGGAACTCGAAGACGGGGTCGGAAAATACTTCGCCCGCGGCGGTGACGACGCCGAGGTCGTGGTGTCCAAGGACGGCCATGGCTTCAAGGTGGACTGTTGGGTCCGCCTCGCGTCGGGCCAGACCCTGGTGACGACCGGCTTCGGCGGGGACGCCCATTCGGCCTTCACCGCCGCGCTGGACCGTCTGGAAACGCGGGTGCGTCGCTACAAGCGCCGGCTCAAGGATCACCACATCGGGCCCAAGGGCCTGTCGCCCGAAAAGACCGAAAACGCCGCCCGCGAAGTCGCCCGCAGCATCGTGCTGCGGGACCCCGACAGCGTGGACGACGACGCTTTCGGTTCCGCCGGCGAAGACGGCCCGCCTCCGGTCGGCATGGTCATCGCCGAGACCGAACACGAAATCCGCACCATCACGGTGGGCCGGGCGGTGCTGGAGCTGGACATGACCGGCTATCCGGTGGTGCTGTTCCGCAATGCGGCGCACGGCGGCCTGTCGGTCGTTTATCGCCGGCCGGACGGCAATGTGGGCTGGATCGACCCCGAGCGGACCAAGTCCTCCAACGGCCACGCCAAGGTCAACGGCGTGGCGCACTGATACAACCGATCCCGGCGCGCTCCTTTCGGGCGCGCCGGGGCTTTCTGGCCTTAACGGCTTCGTTTGACTTCGGCGCGGGACGCTCTAAAGGGGCGCTCGCGCAACTTTGCGTGTGTGAGGTTGTCCCATGGACATCGGTGATCTGCTCGCCGCCAATGGCGTGGTCCTGCGCGGAGGCGCGTCCTCCAAACGCCAGGCGCTGCACGCCGTGGCCGAGGCGGCCGCCCATGTGCTGGGCGTCGAGGAAGCGCGCATTTTCGAAGCCCTGATGGAGCGCGAGGCCCTGGGATCCACCGGGCTGGGATCGGGCGTCGCCGTGCCGCACGCCCGCCTGCGCGAGATCGAGCGGGTCACGGGGGTCTTCGTGCGGCTTGACACGCCGGTGGCGTTTGACGCCGTGGATGATCGGCCGGTGGACCTGCTGTTCGCCCTGTTCGCCCCGCCCAAGGACGGGGCCGAGCATCTCCGCGCCCTGGCGGCGGTGTCGCGCGCCCTGCGCTCTTCAGAACTGCGCGAGCAGCTGCGTCAGGCCCGCACCACCGACGCCATTCGCGCCCTGTTCGTCAAGGACCGGCCCGCCACCGCCGCCTGAGGCCGTGCGCGCCTCGCGGCGTTCAGTGGACGGAGACGGGCTCCAGCTCGTGGGCCACGGCGGCGGCGAAGGCGGTGTCGCGGTCCAGCATGACGGCCAGACGTTCGCCGTCCGCACCATGCACGGCATAGAGGGACTGATCGGGATCGATGTCGGCGACGACGTCCCTGAACCTGACCTGCTGATCGAACAAGTCCGAGGCCTTGACCTCGCGGACGTACACCAGATCGGGGGCGCCCAGGCCCGCGAAGTCTTCCTTGGTCATCGGCGTCATGAGGACCGCCTCCTTCATTCTGACAACGCCCGGAGCGCCGGGCGGTTCGACGCCGTGTTCAGGCGGCCGTGATAGGGATGCGCCGGACGGCGCGGTCGGCCTCGGGCCGGATCAGATCAACGTGCAGCAGGCCGTGTTCCAGCCGGGCGCCCTCGACCTCCAGCCCGTCGGCCAAAACGAAGCTGCGGACGAAGCCGCGCGCCGCGATGCCGCGATGCAGGAAGGCCTGTTCGGCCTTGCCGGCTTCGTCGCGCTTGCCGGCGATGGTCAACTGACGCCCTTCCAGGGTGATGGCCAGGTCGGTCGGCGAGAAGCCGGCGACCGCCAAGCTGATCCGCACGCCGCTGTCGCCGATCTGCTCCACATTGTAGGGCGGGTAGCTCTCGGCCGCAGCCTTGGCGGCGCGGTCGATCAGGGCGCGGGTGTGGTCGAACCCCAAAAGGAAGGGGCTGTCGAACAGGATGGTTCGGGTCGTCGTCATCTTGGGTCCTTGCAGGAAAGCGACCGGCGGCCGGTCCCCCGCGATCGGCAGGACCGTCCGTCACGGATGAAGATGGGGGCTGGGCGGGGCCGGATCAACTGTCCGGCCTGTGGGCTCAGTGGATGGCTTCGCCGTGCTGGGTGTAGTCCAGGCCCTCGACCTCCTCGTCCTTGGCGACGCGCAGGCCGGTGGTGAACTTGCAGATCATAAGGACGACGAAGGTGCCGACCGCGCTCCAGGCGACGGCGCCCAGAAGGCCGACCGCCTGTTTCCAGACGGCGGCGCCCTCGGCCAGGGCGTTGACGCTGGTGGTGGCGAACAGGCCGGTCAACAGGGCGCCGGCGATGCCGCCGATCCCGTGAACACCGAAGGCGTCCAGGGTGTCGTCGTATTTCAGCGCGTGCTTCAGCCAGACCGCGCCCGCATAGCAGGCCGGGCCGGCGATCAGGCCGATGAAGAAGGCGCCCTTGGGGTCGACGAAGCCGGCGCCCGGGGTGATGGCGACCAGGCCCCCGACCACGCCCGACAGCAGGCCCAGCAGCGTCGGGCGCTTGCGGTCGAACCATTCGAGGGTCATCCAGCCCAGCGCCGCGGCCCCTGCGGCCAGGATGGTGTTGAAGGCGGCCGTGGCGGCCAGGGCGTCCGCCGCCCCCGCCGACCCGGCGTTGAAGCCTAGCCAGCCGACCAGCAACAGGCCCGTGCCGATAGCGCTATAGACCAGGTTGGCGGGGGCCATGTTGTCGCGCCCGAAGCCATGGCGCGGCCCCAGGACCAGGGCGCAGACCAGGCCGGCCACCCCCGCATTAACGTGGACCACCGCCCCTCCGGCGAAATCCAGCACGCCCAGGCTTCCCAGATAGCCGCCGCCCCAGACCTGGTGGCAGATCGGCGCATAGACGACCAGGTGCCACAGGGCGAAGAACAGCAGGCTGGCCGAAAACTTCATCCGCTCGGCGAAGGCGCCGGCGATCAGGGCCGGGGTGATGATGGCGAAGGTCATCTGGAAGGCGATGAACAGCAGTTCGGGCAGGCCGGGCAATAGCTTGTGCGCCGTCTGGGCCGTGACGCCGTTCAGAAAGGCCGCCTGCAGCCCGCCGATCAGGCCGTCGACCGGCGCCGGCCCCCGCCCGAACGACAGGCTGTAGCCGGCGACGAACCACAGGACCGTCACCAAGGCGAAGGCCCCGGTCGACTGGGCCAGGACGCTGATGATGTTCTTCTTTCTGACCATGCCGCCGTAGAACAGGGCCAGGCCGGGCAGGGTCATCATCAGGACCAGGGCCGTGGACGTCAGCACCCACGCGGTCGCCGCCGGGTCCAGCGCCAGCGGCGCCTGGTGCGCCAGCAGGGCGGGGGCCGCGACGACCGGAGAGGCCAGCGCCGCCCCCGCTGCGAGGACGGCGGCGAAGGCGGCGGGGCGGTTCATCGGCGGCTCTCGATCAGGCGGGTCGTCAGGCGGGGGTCTTCAGGCGCTCGGCCTGGACGGCGTTGGCGGCGGCGATCTCGGTCAGGGGCGCGATCCGGGCGAACCGCGCCAGGCTGGCGGTCCAGTCGCCCAGCAGACGGCGCGCCAGGGGTGAGCCGGTCGCGGCCAGATGCGCCTCGATCAGGGCCTTCAGCCGTTCGGCCGCCGCCTCGTCCAGGTCCGCGATCCCGGCCAGGTCGCCGTTCAGGGCGCGGGCGGCGCCGTCGCGGTCCAGCACGAACACCTCGCCGCCGCTCATGCCCGCCGCCAGGTTCCAGCCGACCGCGCCCAGGACGACCACGCGCCCGCCGGTCATATATTCGCAGCCGTGCGCGCCCAGCCCCTCGACCACGGCCTCCGCGCCCGAGTTCCGAACCGCGAACCGTTCGCCCGCCGCCCCCGCGACGAACAGCCGGCCCGAGGTCGCCCCATACAGGGTGGTGTTGCCGCAGATCAGCTGATCCTCGCGCCATTCGGGCGTGCGAACCGAGATTTCGGCCCCCGACAGACCCTTGCCGACATAGTCGTTGGCCTCGCCCGTCAGGTGCAGCTCCAGACCCCTGGCCGCGAAGGCGCCGAAGCTCTGGCCTGCGATGCCTTCCAGCCGCAGCTTCAGACGGCCCGCCGGACCCTGGGCGCCGAAGCGCCGCACGATGGCCGAGGACAGGGCCGCGCCCACCGTGCGCTGGGTGTTGTTCAGCGGATAGGACAGCTCCAGCGTCTGGCCGCGATCCAGGAAGCGGACCGCGTCCTTCAGCACATGGGCGTCCAGGCTGTCGGCGATGGGCTTGCGCGCCGCCTTGTCGGCCCAGCGCCCGGCCGCGCCCTCGTCCACCTGCACCAGGAGGGGGTTCAGATCGAGGTCGTCCAGGTGCGAACCGCCGCGACGCACCTGACGCAGCAGGTCGGTGCGGCCGATGATCTCGTCCATCGTGCGCGCGCCGAGGGAGGCCAGGATCTCGCGCGTCTCCTCGGCGATGAAGGTGAACAGGTTGACCACCTTGTCGGGTGTGCCGGTGAACTTTTCGCGCAGGCGCTCGTCCTGCGAGCAGACGCCGACGGGACAGGTGTTGGAATGGCACTGGCGCACCATCAGGCAGCCCATGGCGATCAGGGCGGCGGTGCCCACGCCATACTCCTCTGCGCCCAAGAGGGCGGCGATGACCACGTCGCGGCCGGTGCGGACCCCGCCGTCGGTCCTCAGCGTGACCGAGCCGCGCAGATTGTTCAGTGTCAGCACCTGATGGGCCTCGGCCAGGCCGATCTCCCACGGCAGGCCGGCGTGCTTGATCGAGGTCTGGGGCGAGGCGCCGGTGCCGCCGTTGTGGCCGGCGATCAGGATGGCGTCGGCGTTCGCCTTGGCCACCCCGGACGCGATGGCGCCGATGCCCGAGGCGGACACCAGCTTCACCGTCACCCGCGCATCGGGATTGACGGCCTTCAGGTCGTAGATGAGCTGGGCCAGGTCCTCGATGGAATAGATGTCGTGGTGCGGCGGCGGCGAAATCAGGGTCGTGCCCGGCACCGCATGGCGCATCCGGGCGATGAACTCCGTGACCTTGAAGCCGGGCAGCTGGCCGCCCTCGCCGGGCTTGGCCCCTTGCGCCACCTTGATCTCGATCTCGCGGCACTGGTTCAGATATTCGGCCGTGACGCCGAATCGACCCGAGGCCACCTGCTTCACCGCCGAGTTGGCGTCGTCGCCGTTGGGGCGGGGATGATAGCGTTCGGGGTCCTCGCCGCCCTCGCCGGACACCGAACGGGCGCCGATGCGGTTCATGGCGATGTTCAGCGTCTCGTGCGCCTCGGGCCCCAGGGCGCCCAGCGACATGGCCTGGGTCAGGAAGCGGCGGCGGATGTCCGAGACGCTTTCGACCTGGTCGAGGGGGATGGGCGCCGCCTCGCGGAAGTCCAGGAGGTCGCGCAGGGACAGGTCGGCCTGGGCGCGCACCGCGTCCGAATACTGCTTGAACCGGCGATAGTCGCCGCGATTGCAGGCGTCCTGCAACAGGTGGATGGTCTTGGCGTCATGGGCGTGGGCCTCGCCGCCCGCGCGGATCTTGAAGAAGCCGCCGATGGCCGGCGAGGGCAGGGCCTCGCCCCAGGCCAGGCGGTGCCGCTTCAGCGCCGCCTGCTCCAGACCGGCCAGACCGATGCCCGAGATGCGCGACGGGGCGCCGGGGAAGAATTCGGCCGTCAGCGCCCGCGACAGGCCCAGAACCTCGAACTCGCAGCCGCCGCGATAGGCGGAGATGATGCTGATGCCCTTTTTCGCCAGGGTCTTCAGCAGGCCCGCCTCGATGCCGGCCTTGTAGTTCAGACAGGCGTCGCGCAGCGTCAGGCCGGGATACAGGCCCCGGTCCAGACGCTCCTGGAACAGGTCCTGGGCCAGCCAGGCGTTGACCGTGGTGGCGCCTACCCCGACCAGGACGGCGAAGCCGTGCGGGTCCAGCGTCTCGGCCGTGCGGACCACGATGGAACAGTAGGTCCGCAGGCCCGCCCGGGTCAGGCGGCCGTGAACCCCGGCCGTGGCCAGGATCATCGGCGCGGCCAGACGATCGGCCGACCCGTGCTGGTCGGTCAGGACGATCAGGGCGGCGCCGTCGCGGGCGGCGGCCTCGGCCTCGTCCATGATCCGGTCCAGGGCGGCGCGCAGGCCGGCGCCGGGGCGGGCCTCGTCTGACGGCACGTCATAGCTGCAGTCGATCACCACGGTCGAACCGGCGCCGACCGTCTCGACCATCCGCTCGTACATGCCGTTGGTCAGGACCGGGCTGTCCAGCACGAAAACGTCGGTCTGGGCCTCTTCCTCGGCCAGGATGTTGCCCAGGTTCTTGAACCGGGTCTTCAGGCTCATGGCCCCCGCTTCGCGCAAGGGGTCGATGGGCGGGTTCGTCACCTGGCTGAAGTTCTGGCGGAAATAGTGGCTGAGCGGGCGCGGCAGGGCCGACAGGACGGCGGGCGGGGCGTCGTCGCCCATTGAACCCACGGCCTCCTTGCCGTCGCGCACCAAAGCGTCCAGCAAGAGATCCAGGTCCTCGCGGCTGTAGCCGGCGGCGATCTGACGGCGGGTCAGGGCCTCGCCCGAGACCGAACGCGGCTCGGGCCCGGGGCCGATGATCGGCTCGAGATCGACCATATTGCCCAGCCAGTCTTGATAGGGGTGGGCGGTGGCCAGGGCGTCGATGGCCTCATGCTCATCATAGACGCGGCCGTGCTTCAGATCGACGGCGATCAGCTTGCCGGGGCCGATGTGCAGGCGTCGCTTCACCCGGCTTTCGGGGATCGGCACCAGGCCGGCCTCCGAGCCCGCCATCAGCAGACCGTCCACGGTCTCGACGGCGCGCAGGGGACGCAGGCCGTTGCGGTCCTTGCCCGCCACGACCCAGCGGCCGTCGGCCGCGCAGATGGCGGCCGGGCCGTCCCACGGCTCCATCACCGCATTGCAATAGGCGTAGAAGGCGCGGTGCGCCTCGGGCATGACCACGTCGTCCTTGGCCCAAGCCTCGGGGATCAGCAGGGCCTTGGCCATCGGTGCGGGCCGACCGGCGTGGACCAGCACTTCCATGACGTTGTCCAGCGCCGCCGAGTCCGACCCGCCCGGCTGGACCACCGGCTTGACCTCGCGGTCGCGGTCGCCGAAGGCGCCGGCCGCCATGCGGATCTCGTGCGACTTCATCCAGTTTAGATTGCCCTTCAGCGTATTGATCTCGCCATTGTGGGCCAGCATGCGGAACGGCTGGGCCAGTCGCCATTCCGGGAAGGTGTTGGTCGAATAGCGCTGGTGGAAGACGGCGTAGGCCGAAACGAAGCGCGGATCCTCCAGATCGGGATAAAGGTCGCCCAGCAGTTCGGCCCGGACCATGCCCTTGTAGGCGATGGAGCGCGCGGACAGGGTGCAGATATAGACCCCGGCCAGGTTCTCGGTCTTGACCGTCTTTTCGATGCGACGGCGGCACAAATACAGTTCCCGCTCCAGCGCCTCGCCGTCCAGCGGCTGGCCCGCGTCGTCCAGCGGCGGGGCCAGCATGATCTGTTCGATCTCGGGCCGGGTCGCACCGGCCTTGGTCCCGACGACCGACAGGTCGATGGGCGTCTGGCGCCAGCCATAGATCCAGAAACCGCCACGCAGGGCCTCGGTCTCGACGATGGCGCGGGCGCGGTCCTGGGCGCCCAGGTCGGTGCGCGGCAGGAAGATCTGGCCGACGCAGATCGGGCCGGGACGCAGGGACTGGCCGATGGAGGCCACTTGTTCGGCGAAGAAGCCTTGCGGCAGTTCGGCCATGATGCCCGCGCCGTCGCCCGACAGGCCGTCGGGATCGACCGCGCCCCGGTGGGCCACGGCCTTCAGGCCGCGAATGGCGTATTCGACTACGTCGCGGCGCGGCGTGCCGTCGATGGAGCAGACCAGGCCCACGCCGCAGGCATCGCGCTCGGAGTTGCGATCATAGGCGTTTCCGGCTTCCAACCGGTCGCGGGTCTCGTTGTAGGTGTCTAACCAGGTCATGCCGCGACCTCCTCGGTGCGGGTCTTGAAGTAACGGTCGATCTCGGCGGCGGCGTCCTGGCCTTCGCGGACGGCCCAGACGACCAGGGAGGCGCCGCGCACGGCGTCGCCGGCGGCGAAGACGCCGGGCAGGCTGGTGGCGAAGCTGACGGCGCCGACCTTGATCGTGCCGTCGTCGCGCAGGCGCAGATCGGGTTCGTGGGCGGCGAACGGCTCGGGCGAGAAGCCCAGGGCCTCGATGACGATGTCGGCCGGCACGTCGAAGTCGGCGCCGGGCACGGGCACGATGTCGCGACGTTCACCGGGTGCGGCCTCGGTCAACTGCATCCGCGCGGCGCGCACCCCCGTGACCACGTCCCCTTGCGACAGCAGGGCCTTGGGCGCGGCCAGCCATTCGAAGACGACGCCTTCCTCCTCGGCGTTGACGACCTCGCGGGCCGAGCCGGGCATGTTCTCGCGGTCGCGGCGATACAGGCAGGTCACGGACGCCGCGCCTTGGCGGATGGCGGTGCGGACGCAGTCCATGGCGGTGTCGCCGCCGCCGATCACGACCACCCGCTTGCCGCGCGCCTCGTGCCAGCCGTCCTGTTCGGCGTCGCCCAGGTCGCGACGGTTCTGATGGGTCAGATAGGACAGGGCGGCCACGGTCGAATCCGGCCCGCGTCCCGGCGCCGACAGGGTGCGCGGCTGATAGACGCCCATGGCCAGAAGCACGGCGTCGTGACGGTCGCGCAACTCGGTCAGGGTCACGTCCTTGCCCACTTCGCAGCCCAGCACGAACCGGACGCCGCCCTCGGCTAAACGATCCACCCGGCGCTGCACGACGTGCTTTTCCAGCTTGAAGCCCGGGATACCGTAGATCAGCAGGCCGCCCGCCCGGTCGTGCCGGTCATAGATCGTGACCTGATAGCCCTCGGAACGCAGACGGTCGGCGGCGGCCAGGCCGGCCGGGCCGGCGCCGACGATCCCCACGGTCTCGCCGCGTTCGGCGCGCGGACGGATCGGTTCGACCCAGCCCTTTTCCCACGCCTGATCGCCCAGCCAGGCCTCGACCGAACCGATGGTGACGGCGTCCCAGCCGGACTGGTTCAGGGTGCAGCCGCCCTCGCACAGCCGATCCTGCGGGCAGATGCGGCCGCAGATTTCGGGCATGGTCGAGGTCAGGGACGACACGCGCCAGGCCTCGCGCGCCTCGTTCTCGGCCGACAGGCGCAGCCAGTCGGGAATGTTGTTCTGAAGCGGGCAGGCGTTCTGGCAGAACGGCACGCCGCAGTCGGTGCAGCGCGACGCCTGTTTCTCGGCCGTCTCGGTCGAAGGCGGAATCGTGATCTCTCCGAAACCGCGCGCGCGCAGCTCGGCCGAGGCCTTGGACAGGCGGCGGGGTTCGACAACGAATGTCCCGCCTTGCTTCAGGGTCTTATGCATGTCTCGCATATGCCGCAAAGGAAGCCTGATAGGCAAATATTATTGCCGCGAGCCATTATCAGCACGAAAGAAAGAATAAATCGTCCAATATCCGACGTTTCGTCGTCAAATGATGCTGGTTCATGGCGGTTGCAGTGCAACGCTGTTTGGTTCCGCCCTGCGACATCAGGAACCGGCCGCCCTGCGGAGCGTTGCCGATCCTGCAATCAGCAGGAGAGGCGCGATCATGCCGCGATGGACAACACCCGTGGGACTGGCAGGGTGGGCGACGCTGCTTCTCGGCCTGCTTTTGGTCGTGATCGGCCTGGTTCTGACCGTGGGCGGGGTTCAACTCGCCGCGCTGGGCGGCTCCTGGTATTACCTTCTGGCGGGCCTGGCGCTGATCGCGTCAGGCTTTTTCCTTGTCTATCGCGACATCCGCGGGGCCTGGATCTATGGCGCGACCTTCCTGCTCACCCTGGTCTGGGCGCTGTGGGAGAAGGGGCTGAACGGCTGGGCGATGATCCCGCGCCTGGTCGGGCCGCTGGTGCTGATGTTCCTGGTTCTGGCGACCCTGCCCGTGCTGCGTCCCGGTCGGGGCGGCGGTCGCAAGGCGGGGATCGCCGCCCTGGGCCTGGCGGTGCTGACGGTGGCGTTCGGTCTGGTGGTCGGCCAGATCAACAGGCCCGGCGTCGACAGTCCCGTGCCCGGCCAGCGCGGGCCCTTCGGCGATCCGGCCCTGATCAAGGCCGGGATGGACTGGCCCGCCTACGGCGGATCGGACGCCGCCCAGCGCTATTCGCCGCTGAGCCAGATCAACAAGGACAATGTCGGTCAGTTGCAGCGCGCCTGGACCTTCCGCACCGGCGACTTGCCGGGCGAGCGCTGGGGCGCCGAGACCACGCCGCTGAAGATCGGCGACACCGTCTATCTCTGCTCGGCGCGCAACAAGATGTTCGCCCTGGACGCCGCCACGGGTCAGCAGAAATGGGCCTATGAACCCAAGGTGCCGGACGACCAGATCCCCTATACGGCCGCCTGCCGGGGCGTGACCTATTACGCCGTGCCGAACGTCGACCAGGCGCAGCCTTGCGCCACGCGGATCATCGAAGGCACGCTGGACGGCCGCATCATCGCCGTGGACGCCCGGACGGGCGTTCCTTGCCCCGCCTTCGGGACCAATGGGGCCGTCAGCATCAAGGAAGGGATGGGCGACCCCTATCCCGGGATGGTGTCGATCACCTCGCCGCCCGTCATAGTGCGCGGGATCATCGTGACCGGCCATCAGGTGCTGGACGGTCAGAAACGCTGGAACGCCTCGGGCGTGATCCAGGGCTATGACGCGGTCACGGGCCAACTGCGCTTCGCGTGGGACATGATGCGTCCCGAAACCACCACGACCCCGCCGGCGGGCCAGACCTACACCCCCGGCACCCCGAACATGTGGACCACGGCGACGGCGGACGAGGGGCTCGGCCTGGTCTATCTGCCGATGGGCAACTCTTCGGCCGACTACTATTCGTCGCTGCGCCGGCCGCAGGAGAACCAGTATTCCAGCGCGCTGGTCGCCCTGGACGTCACGACCGGCAAGCCGCGCTGGCATTACCAGACCGTGCATCGCGACGTGTGGGACTACGACCTGGGCTCGCAGGTGACGCTGGTCGATCTACCGACGGCGGGCGGCGTCACCCCGGCGGTGATCCTGCCGTCCAAGCGCGGCGAGATCTTCGTGCTGGACCGTCGCACGGGCCAGCCGCTCCACGGCGTCGAGGATCGTCCCGCACCACGCGGCGGCGTCGAACCAGCCCAGCGTGCGGCGACCCAGCCCTATTCGCTGTTCAACACTCTCGCCAAGCCCGACCTGCGCGAAGCCGATATGTGGGGAATGTCGCCGATCGACCAGATGATCTGCCGCATCCAGTTCAAGAAGGCGTCCTATCAGGGCCAGTTCACGCCACCGACCGTCGGCCGTCGTTTCATCGAATACCCCGGCTACAATGGCGGTTCGGACTGGGGCAGCGTCGCCCTTGATCCGCGTCGCGGCGTGATCGTCGCCAACTATAACGACATGCCCAACTACAACCGGCTGGTGCCCCGCGCCGAGGCCGACAAGCTGGGCTGGTTCCCGCGCGACGACCCCCGCTATATCGCCCGCGAGAAGGAGCTGGCCAACCGGGGCGGCAATCTGTCCAAGGCCGAGGGCGCCGGCGATCCGCAGATGGGCGTGCCCTATGCGATCGACGTCAACGCCGGCTGGCGGATGCCCTTCACCGGCCTGCTGTGCAAGGAACCGCCCTATGGCGGCATCCGCGCCATCGACGTGGTCAGCGGCCGGACACTGTGGGACCGTCCGTTCGGCACGGCGCGCAAGAACGGGCCGTTCGCCATCCCCTCCATGCTGCCGCTGGAGATCGGCACCCCGAACAACGGCGGCGCGGTGGTCACGGCCGGTGGTTTGATCTTCATCGCCGCAGCGACCGACGATCTGATCCGCGCCATCGACATCGAGACGGGCAAGACCGTCTGGTCCGACGTCCTGCCCGCCGGCGGCCAGGCCAATCCGATGATCTATGAGCAGAACGGCCGCCAGTATCTGGTGATCGTGGCGGCGGGCCACCACTTCATGGAGACGCCGGAGGGCGATTACGTCATCGCCTATGCCCTGCCCAAGGGCGGGGCATAGGCTTCCCTGGGGGGGCTATCGTGCTTCGCGCTGCTTGAGGCCGGAGAGCGTGGACTTCAGAGGTTGGCGCGGATGACAGCCATCGTTCGCGCCAGCCGCTCGTCGTCGATGCGGCCCAGGCGCGTGGCCACAGCTGTGTCGATCGTGGCGATCTTGGCGGGACGGATGACGGAGGGCGCGGGCAGGCCGGCTTCGGCATAGCGGTCGCCCAACGGCACATCGTCCGCCCATGGCCGGTTTTTGGCGCTGGTGATCATCACGAACCACAACAGCCGCTCGCCGTCGCCCAGCGGCCCGTCGGAAACGACCAAGGCGGGGCGATGCTGGCGGGTGCTGCGGTCGGTATAGGGGAAAGGCACGCGAACGACGTCGCCGCGCTCAAAGTCCGGCATAAGCCTTGCGGTCCGCGTCGCCGTCCCATTCATCGAACGCCGCAAACGGATCTTCCGCCGGCGCCCGACGGGCCTTGCTCAGTATCACCCTGTCGCCGTCCAGATCATATTGAAGTTCGTCGCCGTCCCGCAGACTGAGCGCGGCGCGCACAGCTTGGGGGATGGTCGTCTGGGACTTGGATGTCAGGCGGCTTTTGATCATCCGACCAAGGTAAGGAATTTCCTTACCGGCGGCAAGCCGGGCTTCAGGGCCTGACCTGCCCTTGTCCCCGTACGACGTATTTGTAGGTGGTCAGTTGTTCCGCGCCGACCGGGCCGCGTGCGTGCAGACGGTTGGTGGAGATGCCGATTTCGCCGCCGAAGCCGAACTCGCCGCCGTCGGCGAACTGGGTCGAGGCGTTGATCAGGACGATGGCGCTGTCCACCTGGGCCGCGAACCGTTCGGCGGCCTGAGCGTCTGTGGCGATGATGGCCTCGGTGTGGCCCGAGCCGTAGCGGGCGATGTGGTCGGCGGCCGCGTCCAGATCGTCCACGACCCGCACCGACAGGATGGGCGCCAGATATTCGGTGGTCCAGTCGGCTTCGGTCGCGGGCGTCATGGCGGGAACCAGGACGCAGGCCGCTTCGTCGCCGCGCAGTTCGCAGCCGGCGGCGATCAGGTCGGCGGCGACGGGCGGCAGAAGTTGCGGGGCCGCCGCCCGGTCCACCAACAGGGTCTCGGTCGCGCCGCAGACCGACACGCGGCGCATCTTGGCGTTCAGCACCACGGCGCGGGCGGTCTCCAGATCGGCGGATCGGTGCAGATAGGTGTGGTTCAGTCCCTCCAGATGGCTGAGCACCGCCGTCTTCGCCTCGGCCTGGACACGGGCGACCAGGCTCTTGCCGCCGCGCGGAATGATGACGTCGATGGCGCCGTCCAGGCCGGACAGCATCAGGCCCACGGCCGCGCGGTCGGGCGTGTCGACCAGTTGCACCGCATCGGCCGGGAGACCCGCCTCGGCCAGGGCGTCGGCGATCAGAGCGGCGATGGCCAGGGACGACTGTAGACAGTCCGACCCACAGCGCAGGATGGCCGCATTGCCCGAGCGGATGCACAGGGCGGCGGCGTCGGCGGTGACGTTGGGCCGGCTTTCGTAGATGACGCCCAGCACGCCGATGGGGGTGCGGACGCGGGCGATGTCCAGACCGTTGGCGGGGGTCCAGCGTTCGGTCTCGACGCCCAGGGGATCGGGCACGGCGGCGATGGTCGCCACCGCCTGCGCCATGCCGGCGACGCGCGCGGGCGTCAGCAGCAGCCGGTCGATCTGGGCCTCGGCCATGCCGCCCTGGCGCGCGGCGGCCACGTCGCGGGCGTTGGCGGCCAGGAGGTCGGGCTCGGCGACAGTCAGCTTTTCGGCCAGGGCCTCCAGGGCGCGGGTGCGGGCGGCGGGGGGGGCGTCGCGCAGGCCCTGGGCGGCGGCGCGGGCGCGGCGGCCCCGGTCCATCATCTGTTCGGTCAGTTGGGTCATCGGTCGTTCAGCACCAGGTCGTCGCGGTGGATCAGGACGGCCGCTCCGCGATAGCCCAGCACGGCCTCTATCTCGTCCGAGCGGCGGCCCCGGATGCACGCGGCCTCCTCGGCGGCGTAGGCGGCCAGACCGACCCCGATCTGGCGGCCTTCAGGATCGGCCAGGCGCACGCTGTCGCCTTTTTCGAAGGCACCGGCGACGGCCGTGACCCCGGCGGGCAGCAGGCTCTTGCCCGCCTTCAGCGCCTGAACCGCCCCGGCGTCCAGGGGTCAGGGTTCCGGCCGGCGACAGGCTGCCGGCGATCCATTGCTTGTAGGCCGCCATCGGCCCGTCGGGAGCGGTGATCAGGGTGGCGCGCGCGCCGTCGCGGATGGCGGTCAGAGGCGACAGGGGCTGGCCCGAGGCGATCAGGGTGGCGCAGCCGGCCGAGCGCGCGATCTGGGCCGCCGCCAGCTTTGTGGCCATGCCGCCCGTGCCCACCCCGGCCTCGGCGTTGGCGCCTCCGCCCATGGCCAGGACCTCGGGCGTCAGGGCGTCGATGCGGGCCAGATGGGCGGCGCCGGGGTCGCGGCGCGGATCGGCGGTGTAGAGGCCGTCCACGTCCGACAGCAGGATCAGCAGATCGGCTCGCGCCAGCTGGGCCGTGCGGGCCGCCAGCCGGTCGTTGTCGCCATAGCGGATTTCCTCGGTGGCGACGGTGTCGTTCTCATTGACCACCGGCACGACGCCGTGGGCCAGAAGGGCCTCGACCGTGGCGCGGCCGTTCAGCCAGCGGCGGCGGCGTTCGGTGTCGTCGCGGGTCAGCAGCACCTGGCCGACGACCAGGCCGTGCGGTTCGAACGCCGCCGACCAGGCCGCCATCAACAGGGACTGTCCCACCGAGGCCGCCGCCTGCTTGTCCTCCAGCCGCGCGCCGAGGTCCGGCAGCCGGCCCCGCCCCAGGGCGATGGAGCCCGAGGACACCACGATCACCTCCCGCCCCCCGGCCTTAAGGGTCGCCAGGTCCTGGGCCATGGCCGCCAACCAGTCGCGCGTGGGGCGCCGGGTCGCGGCGTCGACCAGCAGGGACGAACCGATCTTGACCACGACCCGGCGCGCGCCGGCCAGGGCGGCGGCGGCGTCCGGCGTATTGAGGGCGGCGGTCTCCAGCATGGCGGTTTCTGTAACGCCACCGTTTGCGCTTGTCTCTTGCCGAGAGGGCGGAATCCGTCGACCGGCGCGCAATTCCGTGCCGCCGCGCCGATGACGGCCGGACGGCGCTTCGGTCGACCGGCGTTCGGCTGTTACATCATTTACATCGGCGCCAGGGGTTGAACCGGGCGGGTCCGGGGGGTTAGGCCAAGATTCCGCCTCGCCAGGGACCCTCGGAGCGCCATGACAAAGACGAGACCCCTCAAGACCGCGGCCACTCGTAGAAATTTCCTGTCTGGCCTGGGTCTTCTGACCCTGATGGGCGCCGGAGTCTTTCCCATGCCTGCTTCCGCTGAAATCGCCCGCACCGTTGGACGTCACCGCCAGAGGATCGAGGATCTGATCGCGGCCATGACCGTGGAGGAGAAGGCGGGGCAGTTGAACCTGCTGGCCGATCCCTTCCGCTGGATGCCGACGGCGGTGAACCCGCTGGACGGCACCGGCGACCCGGCGCGCGTCACCGCCCTGATCCGCGCGGGCAAGGTCGGCAGCCTGTTCAACGGCATCGGCGCCGAGGCGGGCCGCCGCATCCAGCAGGTGGCGGTCGAGGAAACGCGGCTGAAGATTCCGCTGCTGTTCGCCGCCGACGTGATTCACGGCCTGTCGACCATCTTCCCCGTGCCTCTGGCCGAGGCGGCGGCTTTCGATACCGATCTGGCCTATCGCACCGCGCGGGCGGCGGCGGTGGAGACGGCGGCTTCGGCCGTGCACCAGACCTATGCCCCGATGGTGGACGTGGCGCGCGACCAGCGCTGGGGCCGCAATGTCGAGGGGGCGGGCGAGGACGTTCTGCTGAACAACCTGTTGGCCGCCGCCCGCGTGCGCGGCTTCCAGGGGGAAAAGGGCCTGGCCGACCGCGACGCCGTCCTGGCCACCGCCAAACACATGGCCGGCTACTCCGCCGCCATCGGCGGGGTCGAGTACAACACCACCGACATGAGCGAGCAGACCCTGCGCGGGGTTTTCCTGCCGCCGTTCAAGGCGGCGGTGGACGCGGGCTGCCTGTCGATCATGAGCGCCTTCAACGACGTCAACGGGGTTCCGGCCTCAGGCAGCCGCAAGCTGCTGACCGACATCCTGCGCGGCGAATGGGGCTTCGAGGGCTTCGTGGTCTCCGACTACACCTCCGAACAGGAGCTGATCGCCCACGGCTTCGCCGAGGACGCCCGCGACGCGACGCGCCTGGCCTTCAACGCCGGTGTGGACGTGTCTATGGTGTCGGGCCTCTATATGGAGCATCTGCCGGGCCTGGTGGCCTCGGGCGAGGTGTCGATGGCGCGTCTGGACGAGGCGGTGCGTCGCGTCCTGCACGTCAAGGCGGCCCTGGGTCTGTTCGACGATCCCTATCGCGGCATGGACGCGGCGCGCGAGAAGGCGGTGGTCGGATCGCGCGAACACATCGAACTGTCGCGCGAGGCGGGCCGCAAGTCGGTGGTCCTGTTGAAGAACCAGGGCGGCCTTCTGCCGCTGAAGAAGACCCAGAAGATCGCCCTGGTCGGCCCCTTCGCCGACGATGTGGACAATGTGTGGGGGCCGTGGACCATCTGGGGCGCGCCCGAGCGGCGGGTCTCGCTGGAGACCGGCTTCCGCGCGGCCATGCGCGATCCGCAGAACCTGACCGTCGCGCGGGGCTCGGGGGTGGAGACGCCCTTGGCCGGCGGGATCGAACAGGCCATCGCCGCCGCCCGCGACGCCGAGGTCATCGTCCTGGCCATCGGCGAGGCGACCAATATGTCGGGCGAGGCCCAGTCGCGCACCGAGATCGTCGTGCCCGCGCCGCAGATGGCCCTGGTCGACGCCATGGCGGCCCTGAACAAGCCGATGGTCGTCCTGTTGCGCAACGGCCGGGCCCTGGCGCTGGAGGGCAACGTCAAGAACGCCCAGGCCATCGTCGTCACCTGGTTCCTGGGCGAGCAGATGGGCCATGCGGTGGCGGACGTCGTCTTCGGCGACCACGGCCCGTCTGGTCGTCTGCCGATCAGCTTCCCGCACAGGTCGGGCCAGCAGCCCTATTCCTACGACCGCAAGACGACGGGTCGGCCCGCCAATCCCGATCTGGCGAGCGAGGAATACAAGGCCCGTTACCGCGAGACGACCAATACGGCCCTTTATCCGTTCGGCTTCGGCCTCGGCTATGGCGCCGTGACCTATGGTCCGATCGAGATGGAGCGCGACGTCCTGGATTGGGCCGGGACGCTGGATCTGGCCGTGACCGTGACCAACGCGGGGCCACACACGGCGGAGGAGTTGGTGCAGCTCTACATCCACGACCGGGTCGCCAGTCTGACCCAGCCGGGACGGCTGCTGAAGGACTTCAAGCGCGTGACCCTGAAACCGGGCGAGAGCCAGAAGGTGCGCTTCACCCTGAACGCCCGTCAACTGGGCTTCATCGGGGCGGACGAGACCTATCGGATCGAGCCGGGCCTGTTCGATGTCTGGTTGGCGCCCCATGCCCAGGGCGGGGTCCCGGCGACCTTCCGCCTGGTTGGGCCGCCCTCGATCAGCGACGGGCGCTGAACCTTGCGTTGACGGGGCGGGCCGCAGGGCTTAACGACGCCGCCGTTTGCCTTCGGCCGTCTTTCGGGCCGGATTCGAGTTTAGGAGCCCGCCCATGACGACGACGATTCTTCCGGGCGCGACGGGCGTTCTGGCGCTGGCCGACGGCACGATCCTCCAAGGACTCGGCGTCGGCGCCGTGGGGTCGGCCCTGGGCGAGGTGGTCTTCAACACCGCCATGACCGGCTATCAGGAAATCCTGACCGATCCGTCCTATATGAGCCAGATCCTGGCCTTCACCTTTCCCCACGTCGGCAATGCGGGCACGAACGTCGAAGACATCGAACAGATGGGCGGCGGGTCGGACACCTCGGCGCCCCCCCGCTCAGCAATGGGCGCGATCTTCCGCGACCTGCCGACCGATCCGGCCAACTACCGTTCGGACGCCAGTTTCGACGACTGGATGAAGCGGCGCGGCGTGGTCGGCCTGGCGGGCGTGGACACCCGCGCCCTGACCAAGATCATCCGCGACAAGGGCGCGCCCCACGCCGTCATCGCCCACGACCCGGACGGAAACTTCGACCTGGACGCCCTGGTCGCCCAGGCCAAGGGATGGACCGGCCTGGTCGGCCTGGACCTGGCCAAGCCCGCCTCGACGCTGCAGGCGTTCGACTGGGACGAGGGGCTGTGGGAATGGCCTGAGGGTCATCCGAAGACCGAGGGCCGCAAGTCGGTCGTGGTCGTCGACTATGGGGTGAAGCGCAACATCCTGCGCGCCCTGGCCTCCACCGGCGCCAAGATCACCGTGGTGCCCGCCACGACCACGGCGGAAGAGGTTCTGGCCCGCAATCCCGACGGCGTGGTGCTGTCGAACGGGCCGGGCGATCCGGCCGCGACCGGCGAATACGCCGTGCCCGAAATCCAGAAGCTGGTCGCCAGCGGCAAGCCGCTGATGGGCATCTGCCTGGGCCACCAGATGCTGGCCCTGGCCCTGGGCGCCAGGACGGTGAAGATGGATCAGGGCCACCACGGCGCCAACCATCCGGTCAAGGACCTGACCACCGGCAAGGTCGAGATCGTGTCGATGAACCACGGCTTCACCGTCGATCGCGACAGCCTGCCCGACGCCGTGACCGAAACCCACGTCAGCCTGTTCGACGGCACCAACTGCGGCATCGCGGTCGAGGGGCGCCCCATCTTCAGCGTCCAGCACCACCCCGAGGCCTCGCCCGGACCGACCGACAGCCTGTATCTGTTTGACCGGTTCGCCGATCTGATGGACGCACGCTGAGGCCATGAAACACGGGGCGTCGCGGTCGGCCTATCTGGACTGGCTGGCTCAGGCTTTTTCGGAGGCGGAGAGGTTCGAATCCCTGCCGGATGGGGACGTGGTAGTCGGCTACGCCACCGGATACGACGCCGCCGACATCGCGCCCTTCGTTCTGTCCTTGCGGGCCGTGTTCGACGGGCCGGTCGCCCTGGTGGTCGACGATGCGCCGGAGTTGCGGGCCTTTCTGAGCCGGAATCGCATCACCGCCGTGGATGCGCCGGTCTGGCGCGGCTGGGCGCCTCATCCGGTGATGCAGCGGTTCGTCGCCTTCGCCGGCCTGTTGGGGGACCGTCCCGGCGCGGCCCTGGCCTGCGACGTGCGCGACGTGATCTTTCAGGCCCCGCCGTTCGCGCCCGCGCCGACCGGACTGGAAGCCTTCGTGGAGGCCGAGGGGCCGCTGGCCGATCACGCCTTCAACATGAAACATCTTCGCGCCCTGTTCGGCCAGGCCCAGGCGGACCGGATGGCCGACAAGCCCTGCCTGTGCGTGGGGACGCTGATCGGGCCCCGCGCGGAGGCGGCGCGCCTGTCGCGGCTGATCTTGTCGCTGGCCGCCGCGCCCCGGTCCGAGATCGGCGGCGCCTTCGGGGCGGACCAGGCGGGCTTCAACCTGGCCGTCCACCAGGGACTGATCGCGGCGACGATCCAGCCCAACTACGGCCGGGTCGCCACCCTGGGTCTGACGCCGGGCGACCGGCTGTCGTTCGTGGACGGCCGGGCCGTCAATCCGGACGGGACGGCCAGCCCCATCGTCCACCAGCACGACCGCCATCCGCATCTGGACGCGCCGGTCCACGCCCGCTGGGGCGGGGGGCTGGAGCATCGCAAGCGGGTGCGGCCCAAGTCGGAGAGTCAGAAGTGGGCCAAGCTGAAGGCGTCGCTGCGGCGACGCACGCCTGAACTGCGCTAAAAATTTCCTGTGGTCGTTATCTCGGGCGCAAGGCCAGGGTTACGATCTTCTGGACGTTCAAGGCAGCGGCGAAAAGCTCTCGGCTTCGCGCAGGGCGCTGGCTTTTCGCACGGCCAGGGGCGCGGCGTGCAGCCAGTAATCGGCGTCGTCCAGACGAAGCTCGCGGCGGCGCTCCAGTCCGCGCATCCGGCGCAGGGCCGCATTTTCCAGAAGGCGCGCGTGCAGGGCGCGGGGCGACAGTTCGGCGATGGCGGGAGAGCCGGGGACGGCGACGGCGTCGGGGCCTTGGGGCTCCACCGCCGGACGGGCGATGGCGATGAACATGGAGATCTCGGATCAGGAGGAGGAGAGCGCGCTTCTGCGCCGAGGTAACATGCGGTTAACCACAGTCCCTGTGGATAGTTCCTGACTGCGTCCGAAAAAAGTCCGTGAATCGAGAGACTTATCGCCTCGATCCGGACAAAATGGTTACTGAACTCCTAATCCGAGAGCGGAGCGAAAGCTCGACGACGATCAGAGAAGGGCGACGCCGGTGGCAGTCCCTAGGGGAGTCGAACCCCTCTTTTCAGGTTGAAAACCTGACGTCCTAACCGATAGACGAAGGGACCGCAGCCGGGGCGGCGCATGTGCCCCGGATCGGTCCCTTCTGCAAGCGAAAACTTACGCCGCTTCGGCCTGGACGGGCGCCAGGGCGTCCAACGCCGGGAACAGGTCGGCGATCAGATCCTCCACATGTTCCAGCCCGACCGACAGCCGCACCAGCCCGTCGCCGATGCTGGCCGTCGCGCGCTGTTCGGGCGTCATGGCGGCGTGGGTCATGGTGGCGGGGTGGGCGATCAGGCTTTCGACCCCGCCCAGCGATTCGGCCAGGGTGAAGATCTCCAGCGCCTCGACCAGGGCGCGCACGGCCTCGACCCCGCCGTCCAGTTCGAAGCTGAGCATGGCGCCGGGGCCGTTCTGCTGGGCCTCGACCAGGGCGTGGTTCGGGTGCGACTTCAGCCCCGGATAGTGGACGGCGCGCACGGCCGGATGAGCGGCCAAGCGTTCGGCGATGCGGCCGGCGGTTGCCTGCTGCCGCTCGATCCGGGCGAACAGGGTGCGAACCCCGCGCAGAGTCAGATAGGCGTCGAAGGGCGAGCCGGTCACGCCGGTGCAGTTGGCCCACCACGCCAGGGTCTGGTGATCCTCGGCGTCGGCCGAAACCACCGCACCGCCGACAACGTCGGAATGGCCGTTGATGAATTTGGTCGTGGAATGGACCACGAAGTCGGCGCCCAGCTTGATCGGGTTCTGAAGGGCGGGCGACAGGAAGGTGTTGTCGCACACCACCTTGGCGCCGGCCGCATGGGCGCGGGTGCATATGTCGGCCACGTCCACGAGGCGCAGCAGCGGGTTGGACGGCGTCTCGACCAGAACCAGCTTCGGCTTGAGCGCCAGGGCCTGTTCCAGCGCTTCCGGATCGCCCTGATCGACCAGCAGCAGTTCGAAATGCCCCTTCTTCGCGCGGGCGTTCAGCAGGCGGCAGGTGCCGCCGTAACAGTCGTGCGGGGCGATCAGCAGGTCGCCGGGCTCCAGCAGGGCCAGCGGAAGATCGACGGCCGCCATGCCGGTGGCGGTGATCACGGCGCCCGCGCCGCCCTCCAGCTCGGCCAAGGTCTCGGCCAGGACGTCGCGGGTCGGGTTGCCCGAGCGGCTGTAGTCGTATTTCCGCTTCTGGTCGAAGCCGGCGAAGGAATAGTTGGACGACAGATACAGCGGCGGCATGACCGCGCCGTGGGCCGTGTCCGAATCCACGCCCGTGCGGGCGGCGATGGTGTGCGGATCAGCGGGGCGACGGGTCATGCTTTGATATCCTTGAAGGCGGCGCGGAGGATGTCGCCGACGAAGGCGTCCTCCTTCAGAAAGGCGTCGTGGCCATAGAGGGAGGGCGCCTCGACGAAGCGCCACAGGGTCGGCAGCCGCGCGGCCAGTTCGCGGATATCGTCGATCGGCACCAGCCGGTCGGAGGTGAAGCCGATCAGGGTGACGGGGGTGGAAATGGCTTCCGGCGTCACGGTGTGGCGATCCAGGGAATCGGACATCGACAGCCAGCGCGCCGGGGTGGTGTGGGTGCGATACGCTTGGCCCCGCGCCGTCAGATAGTCGCAGACGGGATAGGGGCCGCCGACGGCCTGGGGCGGCGTGGTCTCGAAGCGGTCGTGGAATTCTTCGGCCGTGCGATAGGTGGTCATGGCCAGTTCGCGGGCCAGGGCGACGCCCTCCTCCGGTCGGCCGGCGGCCACGGCGAACTGCAGGATGCGGCGCTGGATGCCGCGCCAGGCCGTGGCTTGCGGATGGGCGCGGTGGGCGGCGGAGACCACGATCAGCTGATCGGCCCATTCGGGGTAAAGCTCGCCGAAGGCCAGGGCGACCATGCCGCCATAGGAGCAGCCCACGAAGGCGGCGACGCGCTCGACCTTCAGATGGTTCAGCACCAGGGCCAGAAGGCGCGCCTGGTCGTGGGTGGTGATGGTGACGGGGGCGTCCAGGAATTCCGCTCCCGGCGCGAAATCGACGGCCAGGACCTGAAACCGGCTCAGGTCGATGGGGCCGCGCACCGACACGGCGCCCGACCACCAGCCCAGGCCGTTCGTCTCGGTGCGGTGGACGAAACGGCCGGCCGAAATGCCGCCGGCGACCACGACCAGGGGCGCGCCCGCGCGGCCGTGCAGACGGCCCGCCACATTGGGTTGTTTCAGCTGTTCGCCCGAGGTCAGGCGGAAGTCGGCGGGAATGGGAACGATGATGTCGCGGGCGCCGCCGCGGTCGCGCGTCGGCGTCGGCGCAAAGGTTTCGGCTGTCGCGGTGCGACAGTCGGGCTCTTCAAGCAGGGCGGTTTCGTCCAGGGTCATCGTTTGTCATCCGCGTCGTCTCGGCTCAACAAGCCCGGCTGCGGTGACAGAGGGTGGAGCGTCGCCTCGTCGATGCTCCACTCATCTCTCGCGGTCCCGAAGAACCCCGCAGGAGTTGGCACCGTTTCGGGCGGAACCCGATGGTTGCCCCGGCGTCAAAGGGCCTAATCCCTCAGCCGGTCTTGATGAGTGACTTTACGTTGATCAAAGGGGCGGCGCCGGTCAAGCGGAAAATTCAACCTTTATCGCCGTGTTGTGTGACGGCGGCGGGTGCGAAATGGGTGGAAAGAGCCTTGTTGCGAAAAAATCATCCAAGACCGCTTGACAGACCGGGGGTGCGCCAATCACCCTAGGCCAAGATTTCAACCGGACCCGCCCCGTGCCGCAGCGCTCGCTCATCGTCGAAGTTTCCCCCGTCGCCGGCCTCGCCGCGACGGACTTCGTCATGGACGCGATCCTCGGCGCGACTCTGCTCGACGCGACTGTGGGCGGAACCATTATCGGCGGCACGACCGGCACCACCACCATGCCCAGACGGGCGGGACGAGTTTAGCGCGCCGAACCCAGGCGACCGCAGAACCCGAACCCCGCCCGGTCCGCCAGGCGGGGTTTTTCTTTTCACCCCATGCTCCTCACCCGAAAATTCGAGAAACCCCCGATGTCCGCCTCCCTCGCCGTCGTAGAGAAATCCGAGCCCCGGCTCGCCGACCAGCCCGCCGCCGAGGTGGTGGTGCTGAAGTTCGGCTCGTCGATCCTGCGCAGCCCGGCCGAGGCCCCGCTGGTCGCCTCGGCCGTCTATGGCCATGTGCGTGCGGGGCGGAAGGTGGTGGCGGTGGTCTCGGCCTTCGCGGGTCAGACGGACCGACTGCTGGCCGAGGCGCGGTCGCTGGGCCTGGCCCATTCCAACGACCTTCTGCCCGGCTATGTCGCCCTGGGCGAGGAGAAGTCGGCCGCCCTGGTGGCGGTGGCCTGCGATCGGATCGGCCTGGACGCCTGCGCCCTGTCGGTGCGGGAACTGGGCATCGTGGCCGAGGGCGAGCCCGAACATTCGCGCCCCTGCGGCCTGCGTCCCGACCATCTGAAACAGGCGCTGGATCGGCACGAGGTCGTGGTGGTCCCCGGCTTCGGCGCGGTGCGGCCCGACGGGCGGGTGGCGCTGTTGGGACGCGGCGGATCGGACCTGACGGCGGTGTTCCTGGCGGCCGAGCTGGGCTTGAAGAAGGTGCGGCTGGTCAAGGATGTGGACGGTCTCTACGACCACGATCCCAACGACCGGACGGCCCCGGCCCTGCGCTATCGCCGCGCCTCCTGGGACGTGGCGCGCAAGCTGGGCGGCGCCCTGGTGCAGCACGACGCCATCGACCTGGGCCAGAGCCGCGGCGTGGAGATCGAGGTCGCGGCTCTGGACCGCGCCGACGGCACGGTGATCGGCGAAAAATCGGCGCCCCCCGGACCGGCCCCGGCCTTGCCGCCGCTGAAGGTTGCGGTCGCGGGCTGCGGCGTGGTGGGCGGCGGGGTTCTGGCCCGTCTGCTGGGCGACGCCCGCTACGCGGTGGTGGGGGTTCTGGTCCGCAATCCCGACAAGGCGCGCGACATCGACTGTCCGGGCGGCCTGTTCACCGCCAGCGCCGAGACCCTTTTGTCCCGCAAACCCGACATCGTGCTGGAAGCCCTGTCCGAGGGCGAGGCCGGTCACGCCCTGATCCGCGCGGCGCTAGAGGCCGGTTGCGATGTGGCCAGCGCCAACAAACAGGCGGTCAGCCGCGATCCCGCCGGCCTTCAGGCCCTGGCCCAGGCCAAGGGGCGGCGCATCTTCTGGTCGGCCTCGGTCGGCGGGGGCGCGCCCATGGTCGAAACGGTCCGGGCCGCCCGCGCCGCCGGCGAAGTCGTCGGCTTCGAGGCGGTGCTGAACGGCACGGTCAACTTCATGCTGGAACGGCTGGGCGATGGCGCGGCCTTCAACGAAGCTCTGGCCGACGCCCGCGCGGCGGGCTTCGCCGAGGAGGATCCGTCGGCGGACCTGGAAGGGCTGGACGCGGCGGCCAAGGTGCGGCTGCTGTGCCACGAAGCCTTCGGACGCGAGCCCGACTGCGAGGTCTCGCGCGACGCCCTGACCCCGGCGACCTCCGTGGAAGGCGGGGTGCGCCAGATCGGCGCCGCCCGTCTGAGGGACGGCCTGATCCAGCCCTCGGTCGCCCTGACGGCGGACCACGGCGACCCCCTGTTCTCCAGCCTGCGCGGAGAGGGCAATGCGTTGAAGGTCTATGGCGTCGATGGCCGGGTGTGGCGGTGCCGGGGGCGCGGCGCCGGCCGCTGGGCCACGACCGAGAGCATCATGGCCGACCTGGCCGAGATCGTGCGCGCGCGCCGCGCCGACGCGGGTTTGAACTGAACCATGGCCGTCTTCACCCCCGTCTCCCTCGATCAGGCGCACGCCTTTCTCGCCGCCTACGACCTGGGGCAGGTGCGCGAACTGGCGCCCATCGCCGAGGGGGTGGAGAACACCAACTATCGGCTGGAGACGACGGCCGGGCGCTTCGTCCTGACCCTGTTCGAGGGACGCACGGACGCCGCCTCACTGCCGTTCTGCCTGGGATTGACGGCCCATCTGGCGGCGCGCGGATTTCCCTGCCCGACACCCATGCCGGATCGGGCCGGCGGCTGGCTGGGACGGTTGAACGACCGGGCGACGGCGGTGATCGAATGGAAGGCCGGCGCCTGGCTGCGCGACCCGACCGAGGCGGATCAGGCGGCTGCGGGCGCGGTGCTGGCGCAACTGCATCTGGCGGCGGTCGACTATGCTGGGCGGAGGGTCAATCCGGTCGGCCCGGCGGCATGGCGGCGGTTGGCGGATCGCTGCGCGGCGGGCGCTTCGGGCCAGGACCGGGTCCTGCTGGACCAGGCCGAAGACGGGCTGAAGCGGCTTGACGATCCGTTTACGGACGATCTGCCGGTCGGCGCCGTCCACGCCGATTTTTTTCCCGACAATGTGCTGTTCCAGGACGGCGCCGTCTCGGGGGTGATCGACTTCTATTTCGGCTGCACCGGCCCCCTGGCCTACGACCTGGCCATCGCCCTGTCGGCCTGGGGTTTCGACGCCGAGGGGCGAGCGATCCCGTCCGCCCTGGCCGCCTTTCAGCGCGGATATGAGACGGTGCGGCCCCTGACATCGGCCGAGCGCGCGGCCCTGCCGCGACTGGGCGAGGCGGCGGCCCTGCGCTTCACCCTGACGCGCCTGCACGATCGCATCTTCCACGATCCGTCCAAACTGGTCACGCCCAAGGACCCGTCCGTCTTCCTTCGGCGCCTGGACCACTGGCGCGCACTGGAGGCGGTCTGAGACGGAATCGTCGCGCCGGGGAACCGGCGGCGCGGGGCGGGGTTTTCACCGGATGCGGCGACAGCCGCGCTCCCCGAGAACGAGATTTCATCATGACCGACGAATCGATCAACGGCGCCGCCTCCCAGGCGCAGGGCAAGGTGCAGAAGGGCCTTGGCAAGCTGGTCGGCGACCAGAAGCTGCAGGTCGAAGGCGCCTATAACGACGCCAAGGGCCGCTCGCTGGAGACCTTCGGCAAGGCGATGGACGCCGTGGATCGTCTGGTCGAAAAGGCGCCCGCCGACTATCGCGACAAGGCCCGCACCGTGGCGGCCGAGGCGCGCAAGCGTCCCCTGCTGACCACCCTGTCGGTGGCGGGGGTGGGTCTGTTGCTTTTGCGCACCCTCACGGGCGGCGGGCGTCGCTAAGACCACGCCGTTCCTGACGTCAGTGGCGGTCTGAAAAGGCCGTCACGGCGTCCAGTGCGGCCTCCATCGTACCGTCGACGATCCTCAACCGCTCGGGCTGATCGCCCAGGGCGGCGATGACAGGCGCGGGGGCGGGCTCGAAGCCCAGCACCTCGGAAACGAAGCCGCCGAACTTGGAGGGGTGGGCTGTCGATAGGGCCACGACCGGCCCCTTGGCGCGGTCCTGACGACGGGCGACGGCCAGGGCCACGGCGGTATGCGGACAGACGACCCGGCCCCAGGTCTGGTGGGCGTGGGCGATCTCGGCGCGGGTCTCGTCCTCGTCGATGGAGACGGCGGAGACCTCGGCGCGAAGGGCGTTCAGCAGGGCGGGATCGAAGACGACGGCGCCGTCGCGGGCGAAGGTTTCGAACACCGCGCGCGTGGCCTCGGCGTCTCGGCCGGTCGCCTCGAACACCAGACGCTCGAAGTTGGAGGGCGCCTGGACGTCCATGGAGACGCTGCCGCTTTCGACCGCAGGACGCCGCGAATAAAGCCCGTCGTTCAGCGCCCGGGCCAGGGCGTCGTTCTGGTTCACCGCCGCGACGAATCCGTTTGACGGCAGGCCCATGCGCGTCGCGGCGATACCGGCGAAGGCGTCGCCGAAGTTGCCCGTCGGCACGACGAAGGTGGCCGCGTGGCCCAACTGGGCGGTCGCCGAGACATAGTAGGGGATCTGGCCCGCTAGCCGCGCCCAGTTGATCGAATTGACCGAGGACAGGCGGCCGCGTTCGCGCAAGGACGGGTCGGACAGCAGGCCCTTCACCAGCCGCTGACAGTCGTCGAAATCGCCGCGCACGGCCAGGTTCAGGACATTGTCCGCCTGAACCGTGGTCATCTGCTTGCGCTGCACGGGCGACACGCGGTCCAGCGGATGCAGCACCACAAGATCGACCGAACGGGCGCCGGCGAAGGCCCGCACGGCGGCGGCGCCGGTGTCGCCCGACGTGGCGGTCAATATGGTCAGCCGCTGGCCCGAGGCGGTCAGGGCCTCGTCCGTCAGGGCGGCGACCAGCTGCATGGCCAGATCCTTGAAGGCCGCCGTCGGGCCGTGAAACAGCTCCAGCAAGAACAGGCCGGGCTCCAGCTCGACCAGGGGCGTGACCAGCGGGTGGCCGAAACCGGCGACCACCCGGTCCACGGCGCGCGCCAGGGCGCCCTCGGGCAGGGCGTCGCCGATGAAGGGGGCGATGGTCTGAAGGCCGATGGCCTTGTAGTCGGCTTCTCTGGTCCAGGCCTGGGGCGACAGGGTCGGCCAGGCGGTCGGCATATAGAGGCCGCCGTCCGGGGCCAGGCCGCGCAGCAGGGCGTCTGAGAAATCGGTTTCGGGGGAATGGCCCCGGGTGGAGACGTAGCGGGCGCTGGAGGTGCTCATGACGGCTTGGTCCTAGCCAGAGCGAACGGCGGCGTCACCCCGTTTGTGGTCGAAACGGGGATGTTTTTGGCGCCTGTGGCGAGTCTGCGCCCGGTGCGGGACAATTTCCGTGCCGAGCATCCCCTGCGACCTTGCCTGCGCTGGTATCCGGCGACCAGGGGGTCCATGTCTGGAGCATGAGACGACGCGATCTTCTGATCCGGCTGGGCCTGGTCGCCGGCGCCGTGGGCGGGGCCTGGTGGGTGCGCGACCACGTCGTCTGGCGTCGGCCGACGGCCGCGTTCGCCGACGGTCCGACCGACTGGCTTCCCTATGCAGAGGCGCTGGCGACGACCCCCACCCTGGCGCTGAGCGTCAACGGTCAGCCGGTGCGGGCGCTGGTGGATTCAGGCGCGCAATATTCGGCGGTGGATCGGTCGCTGGTGCAGCGGCTGGGCCTGACCAACCTGTTCGACATTCCCATGGTCGCTTATGGCGTGGGCGGCGGGGCGCAGATGGGGCGCGGCGCGACCCTGGACGTGTCGATCGGCGTGGGCGGCCGCGCCCTGCGGCTGGACGGACTGCGCGCCGCGCTCCTGGACCTGGGGCCGCTGGCGGGCGAGGCCGGGCTGGGGGCCGGGCTGATCCTGGGCCAGGACGTGCTGGCCGAACTGGTGCTGGAGCTGGACGCCCGGGCGCGTCGGTTGCGGTTCGCGCCGCGCGCCGGCTGGACCCCGCCTGCGGCCCTGACGGCCCTGTCCGTGCGGCGCGCCGGTCGCGCGCTGGAGACCACCATCACGGTGGAGGGCGCGACGGTGGAGGCGGTGGTGGACACCGGCGCCTCGGCCCTTGTGGCCCTGACGCGCGACGCGGCCCGCGGCGCGGGCCTGCTGGACGGGCGCGAGCGGCGGGCGGGCCGCAGCATCGTTCTGGGCGGGGTGATCCAGGCCGAGACGGTGCGCGTCCGCACATTGACCATCGGCGACGAACTGCATCGCCGGGCCGAGGTGGCCATTTATAACGACGTGCTCGTGCCCGGCTTTCCGCGCGCCTTGGTCGGCATGGCCGCCTTCGCCGAGCGGCGCATGGCCATGGACCTGGGCCGGCCGGGGCTGTGGGTCGCCCGGCCGCTGGAGCTTACGGTGGAACCCTGATCAGCCCGCCAGAGCGGCGCCGACGACCGCCTTGGCCTCGGCCTGGACCGTCGCCAGATGGTCGGCGCCCAGGAAGGATTCGGCGTAGATCTTGTAGACGTCCTCTGTCCCCGACGGCCGGGCGGCGAACCAGGCGTCCTGGGTCACGACCTTCAGCCCGCCGATGGCCTCGCCGTTTCCGGGCGCCTTCGTCAGGATGTCGACGATGGGCTGGCCGGCCAGGGTGGTGGCGGTGACGTCGGCGGGCGACAGGGCGGACAGACGCGCCTTCTCCGACCGCGTCGCCGGGGCGTCCATCCGGGCATAGGCGGGCGCGCCGTAGCGGTCGGTCAGGTCGTCGTAGAGGCGGCTGGCGCTGCTTCCCGTGCGGCCCTGGATTTCGGCGGCCAACAGGCACAGCAAAAGCCCGTCCTTGTCGGTGGTCCAGACCGTCCCGTCGCGTCGCAGGAAGGACGCCCCGGCCGACTCCTCGCCGCCGAAGCCCACCGAGCCGTCCAGCAGCCCCGGCACGAAATGTTTGAACCCCACCGGCGTTTCCACCAGGCGGCGCCCCAGGCCGGCCACGACCCGGTCGATCATGGAGGAGGACACCAGGGTCTTGCCCACCGCCACCTCGGCGCCCCAGCCCGGCCGATGGGCGAACAGATAGGCGATGGCGACGGCCAGGAAGTGGTTGGGGTTCATCAGGCCCGCGTCGGGGGTGACGACGCCGTGGCGATCCGCATCGGCGTCGTTGCCGAAGGCGACGTCATAGGCCGAACCCCCCTTCATCATGCCGATCAGACCGGCCATGGCCGAGGGCGACGAACAGTCCATGCGGATCTTGCCGTCGGCGTCCAGCGGCATGAAGGCCCAGCGCGGATCGACGGCGTCGTTCACCACGGTCAGGTCCAGTCGGTGCCGCGTTGCGATCTCGCCCCAATAGGCGACGGCCGCGCCGCCCAGCGGATCGGCGCCGATGCGGACCCCGGCATTTCGAATGACGTCCAGGTCCAGCACGCTGGGTAGATCGTCGATATAGGCGGACAGATAGTCGAACCGCCCGGCCGCCGCATGCGCCTGGGCGAAGGGGACGCGGCGCACCTGGGTCAGGCCGCCCTCGATCAACTGGTTGGCGCGGGCGGCGATGGCGGCGGTGGCCTCGCCCCCCGCCGGGCCTCCAGAGGGAGGATTGTATTTGATGCCGCCGTCGCGGGGCGGATTGTGCGAAGGCGTGATCAGGACGCCGTCGGCCTGCCGCGCGTTTGTGCGGTTGTGGGTCAGGATGGCGTGGGACACGGCGGGGGTGGGGGTATAGCCGTCGCGGGCGTCGATCAGCACCTCGACCCCGTTGGCGATCAGAACCTCCAGCGTCGTGCGGAAGGCCGGCTCGGACAGGCCGTGGGTGTCCTGTCCCAGAAAAAGGGGACCGTCGATCCCTTGCGCCGCGCGGTATTCGGCGATCGACTGGGCGATGGCCAGGATATGGGCCTGGTTGAAGGCGCCGTCCAGACTGGACCCCCGGTGGCCCGAGGTGCCGAAGACGACCCGCTGCTGCGGATCGGTGATGTCGGGCCTCACCGCCTCATAGGCGCCGAGCAGGGCATCCAGGTCGATCAGGTCTTCGGGGCGTGCGGTCAGGCCGGCGCGGTCATGCATCGTCAGTCAGTCTATCGTTTCGGGAAAAAGGTGGGCGATCAGGCGCCGGAAAAGGTGTCGCACGACGCAGGATCGCCCGACTGATATCCGCGCTGCAGCCATTCGACCCGCTGGGCCGAGGAGCCGTGGGTGAAGCTTTCGGGCGAGACGCGACCGCCGCCGCGATGTTGCAGGGTGTCGTCGCCGATGGCCTGGGCGGTCTTCATGCCCTCTTCGATGTCGCCGGGCTCCAGCGCGACCTGGCCATTGGAGACGGCGGCGGCGTTCCTGGCCCAGACACCGGCGTAGCAGTCGGCCTGAAGCTCCAAGGCGACGGAATAGCGGTTGGCCTCGCCCTGACCGCTGGCGCGCTGCTGGGCCTGACGGACCTGATCCGAAGTGCCGGTCAGGGTCTGGACGTGGTGGCCGAATTCGTGGGCGATGACATAGGCGCGGGCGAAGTCGGCGCCGGAGGCCCCGAGCTGGGTCTCCATCTCCTGCCAGAAGTTCAGGTCCAGATAGACGGTCTTGTCGGTCGGGCAATAGAAGGGCCCCATGGCCGACTGGCCGTAGCCGCAGCCGGTCGGGGTGCCCTGTTCGTAGATCGCGACCTTGGGCGGCTGATAGCCTTCCAGCTTCTGCGCCCAAACCTTGTCAATGTTCGTGCCGATGACGTCGACGAACCGACCGGCCTCGTCCTTGGGCGTGCCCATCTGCCCCTGCTGCTCGGTCGCGCCGACGCCGCCGAACTGGCTGGCCAACTGGGTCGTGGTCGCGGGATCGATGCCGAAGACGAAATAGCCGATCAGGGCCAGCACGCCAACGCCGATGCCGCCGCCTGCGATGGCGCCGCCGCCCAAACCCCGTCGATCCTCGATCCGGCCGCTCGTTTCCCCACCCCGCCAGCGCATATGTCGTTCTCCAGATGACCACCTAAGCTAGGCCGGAACGCGGGGGCGAGGGAAGGGATGCGTGGTCTTAGCGCGGCCGATCCAGCCAGGCGTCGATCTAGCTGATGCCCTGCGCGGTCTGCTGGCGGCGTTCGGCGGCGGACTGGCGCAGCGCGCGCTCCTGTTCGGAGCTGTAGAGGGGGCGGGGCGGCAGGGCGGACGCCGCCGCAGGTTCGCGGGCGGATTCGATGGCGCGCAGGCGAAGCTGGGTCTCGATCTGCTGCTGGCGGGCCTGTTCGGCGTTCGATTGGGATTGGGTGCGCAGGCGGTCGTTCTCGTAGCGATGCTGGTCGGCGATGGCGGCCGGGACGCCGCCCGGATAGGCGCCGTATGGGCGGCCGGGGGCAGGATAGGTCTGGGCGAGGACAGGCGTCGCGGCGGCCGCCAGCAGGGTCGTCAGGGTCAGGAGCGTTCGCATGACTGACAAGTGGGGCGGACGGCCGCGCGCGACAAGCGGAGCCGCAACCCTTTGACTTGCCGTGGGTTCATGGCGCCGAACCCCTTTCCAAAACGGAGTGTATCCCATGGCCCAATCCCTTTCCGGCAAGACCGTCGCCATCCTGGCGACCGACGGCGTCGAGCTGGTCGAACTGAATGAACCGATGAAGGCGCTGAAGGATGCGGGCGCGGTGGTCGAGATCGTGTCGCTGAAGGCCGGCGAGTTCCAGGGCTTCGATCATCTGACGCCGGGCGACAAGGTGACGGCCGACAAGGCGGTGGCGGCGGTGGACGCCTCGACCTATTCCGCTCTGCTGCTGCCGGGCGGGGTGGCCAACCCTGACTTGTTACGCGCCGATGCGGATGCGGTGGCCTTCGTGCGGGCCTTCTTCGATGCGGGCAAGCCGGTCGCCGCCATCTGTCACGCGCCCTGGCTGCTGATCGAAGCGGGCGTGGTCGAGGGGCGCACGATGACGTCGTTCGAGAGCATCCGCACCGACCTGAAGAACGCCGGGGCCAATGTGGTCAATGAAGAAGTGGTGGTGGATCAGGGACTCGTCACCAGCCGCTGCCCCGACGACATCCCGGCCTTCAACGCCAAGATGATCGAGGAATTCGGTGAGGGGCGCCACGAAGGTCAGGCGGCGTAAGCAGGGCGGCCCATGCAGGGCGGCCCATGCAGGGCGGCCCATGCAGGGCGGCCTGACGCGGGTTCGTCCTGCGAAGCCCCGGAATAACGGCTGACAGGCTCTCTGACAGGCTCAAGGCATGGCCCAGACGGAGGATCGCTTGATCTCCTGGTCCTCCAGCTCCCGCGTCGTCGGCACGCGGTATTCGGCTAGGAAGTTCAGGCCCGAGCGGGGGAAGTAGGTGCGGCCCGGATCGCCGATCAGCACCCGTGTCCCCTTCGCCCGCGCCTGATCCAGCCAGGCCAGAACCGCCTCGGTCATCGGTTTTTCGTAGCAGATGTCCCCGGCGCAGATGACATCCACCGGGGGCGGCGGCGCCTCCAGAAGATTGCGGTCGGTAAAGCCCAGGACCACGCCGTTGGCCTGTGCATTGGCCGCCACCGCCGCCTGGCAGAAGGGGTCGATGTCGGCGCACAGGACCTGGGCCGCCCCCGCCCGCATCGCCGCCACGCCGACCAGGCCCGAGCCGGCGGCGAAGTCCAGAACCCGCATGCCGGCGACCTCGTGCGGATGATCCAGCACATAGCGCGCCAGGGCCTGGCCGCCCGCCCAGGCGAAGGCCCAGAACGGCGGCGGCAGGCCCATCTGGCCCAGCTCCTCCTCGGTCAGGCGCCAAATCGGCGTGATCTCATCGGCCAGCCACAGGGAGATTTCGGGCGCGTGCGGCACGGGCTGCAGCCGAGTCTGGCTGCGGACGAAGGCGGCGGGATCGGCGACGGTCACGGGGCGGGGCGTGTCGTCACGCTGCGCAGCACGTCCAGATAGCCGGGCGCGACCTCCACCGCCCGCCCTTGCGGCCGGGCGCGCACGGCGCGGTGCAGGGCCGGCAGCTTCCAACAGGGCACATGCATGAACAGATGATGCTCGGCGTGGAAGTTGACCCAATAGGGGGCGATGAAGGCGCGTTCCCACCAGCGGGCGCGGGTGGTGCGGGCGGCGCGGAAGGCGTTCGTGCCACCGCCCTCGACACAGGCGTGTTCGGCGATGTTTCTCAGCCGCGTGACCATCGGGAACCAGGTCGCCATCGGCAGCAGCCACAGGGCGAAGAAGGCCCACCAGACGCCCGCCGCGATGAAGCCGGCCAGCAGGACGGCGTTGAACGCCAGGAAAGGCAGGACAGACCGTCCGATGACGATGGACTCATAATCGTGGGCGGCTTCGTGCATTCCTTTTGCGCTATCGCTTGTCGGGCTGCTTGAGCGCAGTCCCTTCGCGCTATCGCTTGAGGACGGCGCGGCGCGGATTTGGGCCAGGGGCAGCAGCACTCGCTGCTTGAAGAAGGTCTGGCCGGTCAGGTCGCGGATCAGCTTGCGTCGCAGCGAGGCGGGCGTAACGGGGAAGGGCGCCGACAGCATCCGGTCCGGATCCTCGGGCTGCTGGACGAAACGGTGATGGCGCAGATGATAGGGGCGGTAGTCCTTCAGACTGGCGCCGATGGGCACGGCGCACAGCCAGTGGCCCAGGAAATCGTTCAGGCGGGCGTTCCTGGACAGGCCGCCGTGCGCCGCCTCGTGCATCAGGATGGCCAGGCCCAGCTGGCGCGTGCCGACGACCATGACGCAGATCGGGATCAGCCAGGGGGCCATCACCCCCGCCGTCACGGCCAGGCCGATCACCGCCCAGCAATGCAGAACCAGAAGCGGCCCGACCCAGGCCGAGCGCGTTTGGAACGGCGCCCATTCTTGGGGCGTGAACAGAATCGACGGAGCGATGCGCGGTGCGGCGGGCATGGCGCAGTCTAACCCCGTCGGCGCGTCTGGAAAAGCAACGGATGAATGTGGGGATATCCTGACAAAAAGTCAGGTTGACATGACATCAAGCCAATGTAAGGTTGGCCTTACAAGAAGGAGCTCCCGATGTTCGCTGCCTGGAAGACCGGAACGCCGGCGCATCGGCGCTATCTGATCCGCACGATGGCGTTCACCGCGCCCTATGTCGCCATCTCCGTGGCGATGATGACCACGGACGCCTTCGACGAAATCATGGGCAGGCCGACGGCCTGGGTGCTGGCGGCGGTGGTTTCGGCGCCTGTGATCGGTCAAATCTGGGCGACCCTGGCGCTGATGCGCGAAAGCGATGAATTCGTGCGCGGCGTGACCGCCAAACAGTTCATCGTCGCGTCCGGGCTGACGCTGGCGGTCGCGGCGTTCTGGGGCTTCGGCGAGAGTTTCGCCGGGGCGCCGCACATGCAGACCTGGCTGATCGTGCCGGTGTTCTGGGCCCTGTACGGCATTGTCTCGCCCTTTATCCGGAGCAGCCGATGAAGAATCGTCTGAAGCTGTTGCGGGTCGAACGCGGCTGGACCCAGGAACAGCTGGGCCAGGCGCTGGGGGTGTCGCGTCAGGCGGTGATCGCCCTGGAGACCGAACGGCACGATCCGTCGCTGGACCTGGCCTATCGCATCGCCGCCGTGTTCGAACGGCCGGTCGAGGATATCTTCGAGAACCCGCATTCGGCCTGACCGGAAAGTCAGAATAACCTTACAATTGGAGACTGTGATGTCGAATCCCGTTCGCCCTTTCCGGGGCGTCTTCGCGCCCCTGCGCCTGGCCGTCGTCCTGGGCGCTCTGATCGCCTGCGCCGGCGTCGACAACGACACGGCTCGGGCCGAGGCTCGATCCGGCGGTCCGGGCGCGGCGGCCGCCGCGCCCTTCGTTTCGGACCGGCTGTCGGTGGACGTGGTCGGGCAGGGGGCGGACGTGATCCTGATTCCCGGCCTGGCGTCCTCACGCGAGGCGTGGCGGGCGACGGCGGATCGGCTGAAGGCGACGCATCGGGTGCATCTGGTGCAGTTGGCCGGGTTCGCGGGCGAGCCGTGGCGCCATGGCGACGGCGCTTTCGTCCAGCCCGAAGTCGAGGAACTGGCCCGCTACATCCGTCAGGCCGGGCTGAACCGGCCGGCGGTGATCGGCCATTCGATGGGCGGCCTGAGCGGTCTGTTGCTGGCGCAGCGACAGCCGGGTCTGGTCGGCCGGCTGATGACGGTGGACAGCCTGCCCTTCTACAGCGCCCTGTTCGGTCCGACCGCGACGCCCGAAGGCGTCAGGCCGTTCGCCGACCAGGCGGCCGCCATGATCGTGGGCGCGGACGACGCTCGGTTCCGCACTCAGCAGGAGGCCACGGCCAAGGCACTCTCGCGGACGCCGGAGGAGCAGGCGCGGATCGTCGCCTGGTCGATGACCAGCGACCGCCACGCCGTCGCCTCGGCCATGAAGGACGTGATGACGATCGATGCCCGGCCGGGGCTGGCGGCCATGACGACGCCGGTGACGGCTCTGTACGCCGCCGATGCCGACGGCGGAGCGTCGGCGGCGGGCGCCGACGCCCTGTGGGCGCGCGAGTATTCGGCTTTGCCGGGAGTGACGCTGATCCGGGTGGACGGATCGCGCCATTTCATCATGGCCGACCAGCCCGAACGGTTCGCCGCCTTGGTGGAGGCGTTCCTGGCGCACCCCTGATCCGTGCATCCCGGCTTTCGCCGGGGATGAACGGGTTGTTTATGAGGTCTTCGGCGTCACATCGCCTGCCTTGACCGGGGCGCCGCCGAACTGGTCGGCGTAGGCCGGGGCCAGCAGGGTGCGGAAGGTCGATTGCGGCAGGGCGATCCAGTAGTCGCCGTCCGAATGCGGCCCGATCTGATAGGAATCGAGCAGGAAGGTGATCCCGCCGATCTTGCCCGGCTCCGACCCCGGCGTCAGGATGAAGGGCGTGGCCAGGGCCTTGGGGCAGGTCCACATCTTGCCGCCCAGGGTCGCGGGCTCAGATCCCGGCGAACGGGCCTGTTTGGCCGCGTTGGCGGCGGCGCACAGGGCCTTGTCCAGGGCGACCGTGTCCGGCCCGGCGCGGAACAGATCGGCGAAGCCCAGAGGCCGCTTGGCCGTCTTGTCCCAGACGACCCCGCCATAGGTGACATTGGGGTGGGCGCCGCCCGTGTCCTCGAAATTGGTGCGCGCCAGGCTGATCAGCCTGGGCGTCTCGCCGCCCGGCGAATAGGCGACGGTGCGCGTATAGGGACGGTCGCCGCCGCCCGCCTCGCTGAGGTCCGCCTGGGCGCCCTCGGCGAACTGGCCCAGTTCGCGCACCCCGGCCTCGTACAGGGCCGCGCGCAGGCCGGGGGCGGTCTTCACCGTCTCGGGCAGGGTCAGTTCGACGCTGGCGTAGTCGGTCTTGGCGTCATAGGCCAGCGGCCCGTCCACGGCGGCGGGGGCCGGCGCCGGCGTCGGCTGGGCGGGCTTGTCCTCGCGGCGCTGGCAGGCGGCCAGGGTTGCGGACAGGGTTGCGGCGACGGCGACGGTGATCAGCAGGATCTTGGCGGGGGAGGAGCGCATGCTTTCGGTTCCTATCGCGGGGCGCGTCGGGGGGACGCTAGGGGAGGGGAAATCAGGACGGCGACCAGACTGCGCCCAGGCCGATGGCGAAAAGCAGGATGAAGCCCGCCTCCCGGTTCGACCGGAACAGCCTCAGGGCCAGGGGGCCGTCCGCCGGAGCGATCCGGCGCGTCTGCAAGGCCAGATGCGCGGCGTAGGCGATGAGGCCGATCCAGAACAGCGGCCCCAGCCCGGCCGCCAACCCCGCCAGGGCGGCGAACACCACGGCCAGCGCGTAGAAGACGGCGACCCCCGGCCGCACGGCCGAGGCAAGCCGCCGCGCCGAGGACTTCACCCCGACCATGGCGTCGTCCTCGATGTCCTGAAGGGCGTAGATGGTGTCATAGCCCAGGGTCCAGAAGACGCCGCCGATCCACAGCAGGATCGCGGGCAGATAGACCTGCCAGGCTAGGCCGACGGCGTAGCCGCTGTCGCTGGCGGGCGACCATAGGAAGGGGCGGAACTCGCCAGCCAGGTCGGCAGGGAGCAGAAGGGCGGCCGCCGCCAGGGGCAGGGCGGCGGCGAACCCCATCAGGGCGCCCCAGTTGAAGGTCAGTCCCAGCCAGGCCTGGGGCCACCAGGTGATCCGCTTCATGAAGGGATAGGCCGCGACCAGGGCCAGCGAGCCGACGCCCAGCAGGATCGCCACGGTCGGCAGGGTCAAAAGGATCGACAGGCTGACCAGGCTGCAGCCCACGACGAAGGCCCACGCCTGCTTGACGCTGAGCCGGCCCGAGGGAATGGGTCGTTGAGCCGTGCGGGCGACCTTGGCGTCGAAGTCGCGGTCGACGATGTCGTTGAAGGCGCAGCCCGCCGCTCGCATCAGACAGGCGCCGACGCCGAAGCCGACGAAAAGCCAGACATCATACAGCCATAGATCATACAGGCCCGGCGCCTGGCGATACTGCGCCAGGGCCAGGGCGATCCCCTGCCAGCCGGGCAGCAGCAGAAGCCAGATGCCGATGGGCCGGTCGAACCGCCCCAGCTTCAGCCAGGGTTTCAGTCCTTCGGGCGCATGGCGGTCCACCCAGTTGGCGCCGGCGTCGGGTAGGGGGGCGAACGTCATGCGGCCCAGACTAGCGGCGAAAGGCGCAGGGGTGAAGGCGTGGACGACGCGACCGACCTCGCTGTTCGTCACGCCGGGGCTGAGCGGAGCGAAGGGCCCGGAACCCAGGGATGCCGCAGCGGCGTCAAACGCATCCGGCGACGGAGAGGTCCCCCTGGGTTCCGGGTTCGTCCTTCGGACGCCGCGGAATGACGACTATCGACCATGCGCCGATTGCGCTCAGTTCTGGTGAACTTCCCCCGAGCCCGAGATGCTGCTGTTCAGCTTGGCCGGACGCAGGGCCAGGTTGATGTCGCCCGAGCCGTTGATGTCGACGTCCACCGTGCCGGTGGCGGCGACCGTCGCCTCTCCGGAGCCGGCGATGTCGATCTTGGCGTCCTTCAGCGTCAGGCTGGCCAGGTCGGCGTCGCCCGCACCGGCGATGTCCAGGCTCAGCCGATCGGCGCGGCCCGAGGCCGAGACGTCCGACGACCCGGCGATGTCCAGCGCCAGCGACGGTTGGTCGTAACTGCGGATGGTCAGATCGCCCGAGCCGTTGGCGACGAAGCGGGTCACATTGGGGGCCGTGACGACGACCTTCAGTTCGTCGCGCTCCGTGCGGGCCGAAAAATTCCCGCTGTCCCAGCCGAAGACGACGCGCTCGTCGCCTTCGCCCAGACGGATATGGCCGTCCTCGATCCGCACCCGGTCGGCCAGGGCCTTGGGTCCGGTGACGACCACGGAGTTGGCGTCGCCCTGGACGTATTCGACATCGACGCTGGAATCGACGGTCAGGGTCTCGCCGCCGGTCCAGGCCAGGGTGCGGGTGGTGAGGGGGCCGAGGTCGGCGGCGTCGCCCTGGACCCGTTCGAAGCGAACGGTCTCGCCGTCGCGGTTCTTGATGGTCCAAGCCCAGCCGTGGCGTTGCAGGTCGTGGCCGCCGATGGCGAGGGCGCCGCCCACAGTGACCAAACACAGCACCAAGGCGGCGCCGGCGATGATGAACAGGGTGCGGATCATGCCGAAACTCCCGAAGGCGAGGTGGATTGGGAGGAAGAAGAAGGCTCAAGCGCGGGCTTGAGCAGGCGGTAATGCAGGCGGGCGAACCATACAACGCCGTTGACCAGCCAGATGGTGAAAATGGTCAGGAGGGCCGCGATGAAGACGGCCCCGGCCATCAGGCCCAGCCCCATCAGGATCGCCGCAAAGGGCCCGCCGGGGAAGCCGGCGAAGGGGCCTGCGACCATGACCACCCCGCCGCAGACGAACATGACGACGGCGGCGATGAAGAAGCCGAACACGGTCCCCACCACGCCCATCAGCAGGGGCAGAAGGATCAGGATGTCCAGCGCGCCCAGGCCCAGCACCGCGAAGACGGCGCCGGCGGCGGCGGACGGGTTCTTTTCCTGGCGCCAGCGCTGGATGCCGGCCTCGGCCTTCAGTTCGCGGGCCAGCCGGACCGGATCGCCCAGCGCCGCCGCGACCTCGGCCTCGGTGCGTCCGGCGGCCAGGCCGTCGTCGAAATGGGTCTGGTAGTCAGCCAGTATGTCGTTGGCCGTGGTGGTCGGCAGTCCGACCAGCCCGTCCTTCAGGCGATTGATGAACTCGGCGCGCGTCATTGGGCGGCTCCCTGGTCGGCGTCGTTCGCCACGATGGCGTCGACGGCCTTGGTGAAGGCGGACCATTCGGCGGTCTGGGCGGCCAAGGCCGCGCGGCCCGCCTCGGTCAGGCGATAGTATTTCCGGGACGGCCCGGACGAGGATTCGACCAGATAGGTCTCGACCTGGCCCTCGGCCTGCATCCGCCGCATCAGGGGGTAGATGGTGCCTTCCCCCATGTCGATGGCGTCCGCAAGCCGGCTGGCGATCTCGTAGGCGTAGCTGTCCGCCCGGTTCAGAAGGGCCAGGACGCATAGCCCAAGCACCCCCTTCTTCAGCTGTATCTCGATGGTTTCAGGCACCTCGATCTCTCCCTGTGATGGAAATCGAATACGGCAAGGTATCTTGTGACGCAAGGTAGCTGTCGAAACATGACAGCGATTTAATCGTGGCGCTTAGCGGCCCAGCTTGCGGCGGCTTTGCGGCCGGATCGGCGTTGATCGCTTGGCAAGGCTGGAACGATCCGATAGGTGATCGGCAAAGCGCCGGGCGTGGCAATCACGTCAGCGTGACAGTTGCGATTCGTTCGCAAGCGTCTGCTGAATAACGGTTTTATGGGGAAGACTCCTATGGGGATGGGCAAGCGAGCCCGAGGGACGGTCAAGGGCGCAATCCGCGCCGCGTCCCGGATCGTGCTGGGGGCCGGACTGGCGGTGGCCGCCGCGGCGCCGACCTGGGCGCAGGACCTGATGGGTCAGCCGACGCCGGGCGGGATCGGCTTGCAGCCGGCCGCCTCGCCGCTGAAGCACGACGCGCATTTTTTCCACGACGTGATCCTGCTGCCGATCATCGTCGGCATCACCCTTCTGGTGCTGGGCCTGCTGACCTGGATCGTCTTCCGCTACAACAAGAAGGCCAATCCGACGCCCGCGCGCTGGAGCCACAACACCACGGTCGAGGTGATCTGGACGGTCCTGCCGGTCGTGATCCTGGTTTTCATTTCCCTGTTCTCGTTCCGCCTGCTGTTCGCCTATCACGACATGCCGCGTCCGGACCTGACGGTGAAGGTGACGGGCAATCAGTGGAACTGGGCCTATGAGTATCCCGACCAAGGCGTGGCGGAATACATCTCTAACATGCTGCCCGAGGATCAGCTGGCCTCCCGTGGCCTGCCGCACAGCCTGTATCGCCTGGCCGCGACCGAGCCGATGGTGGTTCCGGTCGGCAAGACGGTGCAACTGGTCATCACCGCTTCGGATGTGATCCACGCCGTCGCCCTGCCGGCCTTCGGTCTGAAGACCGACGCCGTGCCCGGCCGAATCAACACCACCTGGTTCAAGGCCGAACGCACCGGCGTCTTCTATGGCCAATGCTCGGAACTGTGCGGCGTCGATCACGCCTTCATGCCGATCGAGATCCATGTCGTCAGCCAGGCCGAGTTCGAGCGCTGGGTCGCCTCCAAGGGCGGCTCCATGACGCCCAAGGCCGCCGCGCCCGCCGCCGCTCCTGGTGCCGCCCCGGCTGCAGAAAGCGCCGCTGCGACCCCCGCGGCCGCGGCCGCCGCGACGACCCAACCCGTTCCCGTCGCGGCGCCCGCCGCGCCGGCCGCCCAGTAAGAGGCGAACAGAAATCCATGGCTGACGCTATCCTCACCCGTGACGCCGCCCACGACGGGCACGCCCACGACGATCACCACGACCACAAGGTCGGCTTCTTCACCCGCTGGTTTCTGTCCACGAACCACAAGGACATCGGCACCCTGTACCTGATGTTCGCCATCATGGCGGGCATCGTCGGCGGCGCCCTGTCGGGCCTGATCCGCTGGGAACTGGCCGAGCCGGGCATCCAGATCTTCAAGGAAGGCTCGTCGATCCAGCTGCTGGGCCTCGTGGAGCAGTCCAAGCACGGCTATAACGCCGTGGTCACGGCCCACGCCCTGATCATGATCTTCTTCATGGTCATGCCCGCCATGATCGGCGGTTTCGGCAACTGGTTCGTGCCGATCATGATCGGGGCGCCGGACATGGCCTTCCCGCGCATGAACAACATCTCCTTCTGGCTGCTGGTCGCCGCCTGGTGCCTGCTGATCCTGTCGATGTTCGTCGACGGCGGGCCGGGCAAGGGCTTCGGCGGGGGCTGGACGGCCTATCCGCCGCTGTCGACCACGGGCCACGTCGGCCCCGCCTTCGACCTGGCCATCTTCGCCCTGCACGTCGCGGGCGCCAGTTCCATCCTGGGCGCGATCAACTTCATCACCACCATCCTGAACATGCGCGCGCCGGGCATGACCCTGCACCGGATGCCGCTGTTCGCCTGGTCGGTGCTGATCACCGCCTTCCTGCTGCTGCTGTCGCTGCCCGTCCTGGCCGGCGCCATCACCATGCTGCTGACCGACCGCAACTTCCACACCCACTTCTTCGATCCCGCCGGCGGCGGCGATCCGATCATGTACCAGCACCTGTTCTGGTTCTTCGGCCACCCGGAAGTGTACATCCTGATCCTGCCGGGCTTCGGCATCATCAGCCACATCGTCTCGACCTTCAGCCGCAAGCCGGTGTTCGGTTATCTGGCCATGGCCTACGCCATGGTGGCCATCGGCTTCGTCGGCTTCATCGTGTGGGCGCACCACATGTACACGGTCGGCATGAGCATCAATCTGCGCGCCTATTTCATCGCCGCCACCATGATCATCGCGGTGCCGACGGGCGTGAAGATCTTCAGCTGGATCGCCACCATGTGGGGCGGCTCCATCAGCTTCAAGACGCCCATGCTGTGGGCCATCGGCTTCATCTTCCTGTTCACCGTCGGCGGCGTGACCGGCGTGGTCCTGTCGAACGCCGGCATCGATTACAGCCTGCATGACACCTATTACGTCGTGGCCCACTTCCATTATGTGCTGTCGCTGGGCGCCGTATTCGCCATCTTCGCGGGCTTCTACTACTGGTTCGAGAAGATGTTCGGCGTGAAGTACAACGAATTCCTGGGCGCGTTGCACTTCTGGATCATGTTCGTGGGCGTGAACCTGGTCTTCTTCCCGCAGCACTTCCTGGGCCTGCAGGGGATGCCGCGCCGCTACATCGATTATCCGGACGCCTTCGCCCTGTGGAACCACGTCTCGTCGATCGGCTATGTCATCACCATCGTCGGCGTGGTCGTCTTCCTGATCATGCTGCTGGAGGCCGCCATCCGTCGCCGTCCGGGCGTCGCCAACCCCTGGGGCGAAGGCGCCACGACCCTGGAGTGGACCCTGTCCTCGCCGCCCCCGACCCACCAGTTCAACGAACTGCCGGTGGTCAAGGGCGACGACGGCCACTGATCCCGTTTCGGACCGCCAGTGGGCCGCTCTTTCCATAGGAAGGAGCGGCCTTCTGCTTTCCAGTGTGCTATGCCGCGCGCGCAGATGACCGAAGTTCAAACCCCCACCGAGGCCCCGACCCAGGACCGCCCCCCGGTCTCCACCGCCCAGCCGGAAGACTTCTTCCAGCTGTTGAAGCCGCGCGTCATGTCGCTGGTGGTCTTCACCGCCGCGACCGGCCTAGTCGTCGCGCCGGGATCGATGAACCCCTTCGCCGCCGCCATCGCCATCCTGTGCATCGCCGTGGGCGCGGGCGCGGCCGGCGCCCTGAACATGGCGCTGGAGGGCGAGACCGACGCCCTGATGCGGCGCACGCGCGGGCGTCCCGTCGCGGCCGGCCGCATCCGGAAAAATGATGCGATGGCCTATGGGGTGATCCTCAGCCTGTTCTCGGTCATGCTGCTGGGCATGAACGCCAACTGGCTGGCGGCAGGGCTCCTGGCCCTGACCATCGTCTATTACGCCGGATTCTACACCCTGCTGCTGAAGCGCCGGACGCCCCAGAACATCGTCATCGGCGGGGCGGCGGGCGCCTTTCCCCCGGTGATCGGCTGGGCGGCGGCGACGGGCCAGGCGCCATGGCAGGCCTGGCTGCTGTTCCTGATCATCTTCCTGTGGACCCCGCCGCACAGCTGGGCGCTGGCGCTGTATTCAGCCGGCGACTACGCCAAGGCGGGCATTCCGATGATGCCGGTGGCGCGCGGCGCCAAGTCCACTCGCCTGCAGATCCTGATCTACAGCCTGGTGTTCGTGCCGGTGGCGATCCTGCCCGGCCTGACAGGTCTGGGCGGCCTGGTCTATCTGGCCGTCTCGATCCTGGGCGGGGTCGGCTTTCTGGGTCTGGCGCTGCGGCTCTATCGCTCGCGCGCGGGCGACGAGCCCGACAAGGCCGAAGCCGTGGGACGCGAGGCCGCATTGTACGATGTCCGCGCCCAGGCCAAACCGGCGCGCGACCTGTTCGCCTTTTCCATCCTCTATCTGATGGCGCTGTTCTCGGCGCTGCTGGTCGAGGCCCTGTCCGGTGTGGGAGCCTAATGCCATGCGTCTGACGCCCGAAGAACTGCGCGCCCGCAAGCGCCGCAACCTCTGGATCGCCCTGGCCCTGGTCGCCTTCATCGTCCTGGTCTTCGCCACCACCGTCATCCGTCTGCAGCAGAACCAGGCCGACGAGCGGGCCCTGCGCGACGCGGTCGAAGGCGGGCCGCTATGAAACCTGGCCGCAAGAACATGATCGCCGTCATCTGCGTGCTGACGGTGATGGGGATGACGGGCGCCGCCTTCGCCGCCGTGCCGCTTTACCGGATGTTCTGCCAGGTCACGGGCTTCGACGGCACGACCATGCGGGCGGACAAGGCGCCCGACACCGTGCTGGACGAGACGGTCACGGTGCGGTTCGACACCAATGTGCGCGGCGTGCCCATGATCTTCCGCGCCGAAAGCCCGACCCAGCGCGTGCGGATCGGGGAAACGGGCCTGGCCTATTTCGACGTGACCAACACCTCGGACAGGCCGATCCAGGTGCGGGCCAGCTACAACGTCTCGCCCGAACAGACGGGACCGTATTTCCAGAAGCTGCAATGCTTCTGCTTTACCGACCAGACCCTGGCGGCGGGCGAGACGCGCCAGTTTCCGGTCCAGTATTTCATCGCCCCCGAACTGGCGACCGACCGCGAGGCCAAGGGCGCGCGCGACATCACCCTCAGCTACACCTTCTTCCCCTCCGTGGACGCGCCGAAAGCCTGATGGGCAAGCCCGGCGTGGACTTTCCCGGCGTCGGCTGCGGCCTGGTCATCCGGCGGGCCGACGGACGGGTGCTGCTCTACAGACGGTTGAAGGCGCCCGAGGCCGGGTTCTGGAGCATCGTCGGCGGCAAGGTCGATCATATGGAGCCCAGCCTGGAGGCCGCCCGGCGCGAGGCCGAGGAAGAGAGCGGTCTGACGATCGGCGACGTCGACTTCCTGTGCCTGGCCGAAGCCCTGCTGCCCGACGACCGCCAGCATTGGGTCTCGATGATCTATGTCACGCGCGACTTCTCCGGAGAGGCGCGGCTGACCGAGCCGCAGGCCTTTTCCGACATGGGCTGGTTCGACCCCGAAACGCCGCCCCAGCCCCTGTCGGTCTTCACCGCCCAGGCCCTCGCGGCGCTGGAAAAAGGCGGAAAGACGGCGCCCCTCTGGCGCGGTGAAAGAGGGAACGCTATAGCCGAAAGCAAAGGCGACTCTATCGCCTGACGACAGGGATGAAACGCATGGCCGATGCGCACGCTGCTCCGCAGCACGACTACCATCTGGTGCCGCCCAGCCCGTGGCCGTTGCTGTCCTCCATCGGCGCGACCGTCATGTTCATCGGCGCCGTCATCTGGATGAAGGGCCTGGCCCCCGCCGAGGGCGGTCCGATCGCCGCCAACTTCTTGGCCCAGGGCAAGCCGGCCGTCTTCTTCGCCGGCCTGGCGGGGGTGCTGATCTCGGCCTTCGGCTGGTGGTCGGACGTGATCAAGGAATCCAAGGCGGGCGATCACACCCCGGTCGTGTCCCTGGGCCTGCGCTACGGCATGATCCTGTTCATCGCATCCGAGGTGATGTTTTTCGTCGCCTTCTTCTGGATGTTCTTCGACATGGCCCTGTTCCATGAATCGCGCGCCCTGACGCCGGAAGTCGGAACCTGGGCCGACACCGCCAAGGCCTGGTCGACCTGGCCGCCCAAGGGGGTCGAGGTCCTGTCGCCGTGGCAACTGCCGCTGCTGAACACCGTGACCCTGCTGCTCTCGGGCTGCACCGTCACCTGGGCGCACCACGCCATCCAGATCGGCGACCGCAAGGGCGCCAAGATCGCCCTGGCCATCACCGTGGCCCTGGGCGTCCTGTTCACCTGCGTCCAGGCGTATGAGTACCACCACATCCTGCACGAGAAGCTGTTCTTCAACGAAGAGGCCGTGAACTCGGGCCTGTACGGGTCGATCTTCTTCATGGCGACGGGCTTCCACGGCTTCCACGTCCTGATCGGGACGATCTTCCTGGCGGTCTGCCTGATCCGCCTGCTGGCCGGAGACTTCACCCCGCAGAAGCATTTCGGCTTCGAGGCGGCGGCCTGGTACTGGCACTTCGTGGACGTGGTCTGGCTGTTCCTGTTCGCCTTCGTCTATGTCGTCTTCGGTTGATCCAAGACGGGCCTGAGGTTTCCGAGGCGGCGCGGCGGGGCGAGCCATCGTCCCGCGCCGTCGCCGTTTGCACAGACCCGGTGCGGGCGGGTCTGCGGGGGCGGTGTCCGCGCTGCGGGAAGGGCGCGCTGTTCGACGGCTTCCTGAAGGTCCGTCCCGCCTGCGCCGCCTGCGGCCTGGACTATTCGACCATCCAGACCGGCGACGGGCCGGCGACCTTCATCATGCAGATCGCGGGCTTTCTGGTCGGCTTTTCGGCCCTGTTCGTCGAGATCAAATTCCATCCGCCGATGTGGGTGCATCTGGTCGTCTGGCTACCGCTGGTCGTCGTCCTGTCCCTGGCCCTGATGCGGCCGGGCCGGGGGCTGATGATCGCCCTGCAATACCGGAACCAGCGATGAAGCGTTTTCCCTGGATACTGACGGTCCTGACAGCCGCCGCCCTGGTTCTCTTGATCGGCCTGGGCGTCTGGCAGGTCGAGCGGTTGAAGTGGAAGGAAGGGCTGATCGCGGCGGCGGATGCGGCGGGCGCCCAGCCGCCCGCGCCGCTGGAGACCCTTCTGGCCGGGGCGGAAAAGGGTGCGGGGCTTGAGTTCCGCAAGGCCCTCATGACCTGCCGGGGCCTGGCCACCGCGCCCTTCGTGGAGCTTCAGACCATCCATGACGGGGCGCCGGGCGTGCGCCTGATCTCGGCCTGCCGCCCCGAAGGCCAGGTCTTCACCCTCCTGATCGACCGGGGCTTTCTTCCCGACGCCGTCACGGCCCGGCCGGCCGTCGCGCCGTCCACCCTGCCTGTGGTCCTGATCGGTGAGTTTCGCACGGCGCCCAGGCCCGGCGCCCTGTCGCCCCCGCCGCGCGACGGCCGCTTCTTCGCCCGCGACACGGCCGCCATGGCCCGCGCCCTGAACGTCTCAGGCCCGCTGCGGCCCGAGGTGGTCTATGCCCTGACCGCGACCAATCCGGAGATCGACGCCATGGTCGTCTCGGCGCCGCCGGCGGCCTTTTCCAATAATCATTTCGGCTACGCCCTGACCTGGTTCGGACTGGCGATCGCGCTGGTCGGCTTCTATGTGGCGCTGCTCCGTCGGCGAACGAAGAAAGACATTCCTCAAGCAGCCGCGCACCGCGTACGCGGCGATAGGAAAGAGTAGAGTCCTGAGCGCGCAACTGCACACCCTGTCCAACGGCGTCCGCGTCGTCTGCGACCCCATGCCGGGGCTGAAGACCCTGGCCGTCGTCGTCACCATGAAGGGCGGCGCCCGCTGGGAGGCCGAAAACCGTTCCGGCTGGTCGCACCTCCTGGAGCATTTGGTGTTCAAGGGCGCCGGCGACATGGCCGCGCGCGAGATCGTCGAGCGGATCGAGGCCGAGGGCGGCTCCATCAACGCCTCCACCGGCTATGAACGCACCAGTTTCGAGGTGCGCGGCCTGGACGGTTCCCTGCCGCTGGCGATGCAGGTGCTGTCGGACCTGGTGTTCCGGCCCACCCTCGATCCAGCCGAGATCGAGCGCGAGAAGGACGTGGTGGCCCAGGAGATCGCCGAGGCCTTCGACACCCCCGACGACCATGTGTTCGAAATGGTCCAGACGCGCGCCTTCGCCGGCCAGCCGCTGGGCCGGCCGATCCTGGGTTCGGTCGCCAGCCTGAAGCCCGCCGATCGCGCGACCATGGAGGATTGGCGCGCGCGTCTCTATTCGCCCGACCGGATGGTGGTGTCGGTGTCCGGGGCGGTGGAGGAGGGCGAACTGCTGGCCTTGGCCGAACGCTGGTTCGGCCAGGCGACGCCTACCCCGGTCGAAACCCCGGCGCCCGCGGTCTTCGTGGGGGGGCACGCCCGGCTGACGCGCCGGATCGAACAGGCCAATCTGGTCTTCCAACTGCCCGCCCTGGGCGCGACCGATCCGGCCCTGCCGGCCCTTCGTCTGTACGGCGAAATCCTGGGCGGGGGCATGGCGTCCCGCCTGTTCCAGAGCGCGCGCGAAGCCCGTGGCCTGGCCTATGCCATCGACGCCTATCAGGAGCCGTATCAGGACGCGGGCGTCCTGGGAGTCTACGCCGGGGCGGCGGCCGAGCGCGCCGGGGAGCTGGCCGAGGTCTGCGCCCACGAGGTGCGGGGCCTGGCCGAGGCGGGGCCGACGCCCGCCGAAATCTCGCGCGCCAAGGCGGTGATGAAGGCGGGCCTGTGGATGTCGGACGAAAATCCTATGAGTCGCGCGGGCCGCAACGCCGCCCAGACCCTGATCTTCGGCGCGCCGCGTTCCAGCCTGTCCCTAACCGAGGAGCTTGAGGGCCTGACGATCGAGGACGTGCGCGCCGTCGGCGGCCGCCTTTTGGCGTCGCGCCAGGCCGCCAGCGCCGTCCTGGGCCCCAAGGCTGCGGCCACGGCGGGGGAGACCTTCGCCGCGGCCCTGTTCGCCTGAGTTTTTGCAGGAACGCGCGGCGGCTCTTTCGGGTTATGTTGACGCTTTCAAATCCCGGAGATGTCATGCCCGTCCGCGTCGCCCTGATCGTCGGCAGCCTGCGCAAGGGCTCCTATTCGCGCGCCATCGGCCTGGCGATGAAGGCCATCGCCGCGCCCGGCCTGGAGATCGAGCCGGTCCAGATCGACGACCTGCCCCTGTACGATCCCGATCTGGAGACGGACACGCCGCCCCCGGCCTGGACCCGCTTCCGGGACGAAATCTCGGCGACCGAGGCGGTGCTGTTCGTGACGCCGGAGTACAACCGTTCCATCCCCGGCGCCCTGAAGAACGCCCTGGACGTCGGCTCGCGCCCCTACGGGCAAAGCGTCTGGTCGGGCAAGCCAGCGGCCATCGTCAGCGTGTCGCCCGGCGCGCTGGGCGGCTTCGGCGCCAACCACCATCTGCGCCAGCCCCTGGTCTTCCTGCACATGCCCACCATGCAGCAGCCCGAGGCCTATATCGGCAACGTCGCCAGCCTGCTGGACGAGAACGGCCAACTGAAGAAGGACGACACCCGCCAATTCCTCAACAGCTTCACGGACGCCTTCGCGGCGTGGATCGAGAAGACGAAGGGGTGAGACGCCCGAGCTGCAGAGGCCCTGCGGCGGACCCTTCGCCCAATTGAAAACGGCGGCCCGTTGCGGGGCCGCCGTCGTCGTTTCGGATGGGTCCGACCTTAGGCGGTCTGGAGCTGGCCAGCCGATTCCTTGCCCGAACGCTTGTCGCGTTCCAGCTCGTAGGAAACCTTCTGGTTTTCGTCCAGGCCGCGCAGGCCGGCGGCTTCGACGGCCGAGATGTGGACGAAGACGTCCTTGCCGCCGTCGTCGGGTTGAATGAAGCCGTAACCCTTGGTGGGGTTGAACCATTTGACAGTGCCGGTAGCCATTTTAGACCTCCGTTAGAAGTTGACCGAGGGAACGTCCCTGCGGCCTGTCGGGTCTGAATGGGATCGGCCTGGACTCATGCGTTCGCAAGGAGAGTGGGCGTTACGCAGAGAGATCGACGAGGCTCATTAGCGCAGGCTTTTCGGATAAAAGCAAGGCGGGGCGAATTAGGGCGGTTGGGCGACGGAACGGCCGCGCTTCCAAGGCGTTGTCTCTGCTCACGAAAGGTCTACCGTCATGAACCGCACCCATGTGGTCGAGCGTGCCTACCAGCTTGCCCGGACGCCCGAATGTCTGAACACCGGCGATGTCGTGAAGGCCCTGTCGGCCGAGGGCTACTCGAACGCCGACATCTCCCATTTCCAGGGGGCGTCGATCCGCGCCGATCTGAACCGCATCTGCAAGGCGACGGCGGCCCAGGCCGCCTGATCCCGCCTTACGCCAGCCTGCTTAAGCCAGCCCGGCCAGAACCGGCGCCTCGGCCGCGCTGTCGGGGAAGACGCGCGTATCCAGCGCCGCCCGGTCGATGCCCATGTGGTCGCGCAGGACGCCCTTGAACACGGATCGGATGTCCAGGGTCGGGCGCAGGTCTCGATCCTCGAACAGCTGACCCTGGGCCAGGGTGGGCCAGTCGCCGACCGGCCCGCCGCGCTTCAGGGCGCCGCCGGCCAGCAGCAGGGACGAGGCCGTGCCGTGATCGGTCCCTTGCGTCCCGTTGGCGCGGGCGGTGCGGCCGAACTCCGTGGCCGCCACCACCAGGGTGCGGCGCCAGTCGTCGCCCAGCGCCGTCATCAGGCCGGTGGTCAGCTGGTCCAGCCCGGTCAGCCGCGTCTGGAGCTGGGCCTTCTGGCCCGCGTGGGTGTCCCAGCCGTCCAGGGAGACGGCGACGACGTCGGCCCCCTCCGCGCCCGTCATCAGCCGGGCCACCGCCTCCCCCAGGGCGCGCGCATCGTTGCGGCGCACAGACCCGTCGCCCGAAGCCTCGGCCTGGGTCTCGGTCGCCAGGCCTCGCATCAGGTTCGGCCCCAGCAGCGGATCGTCGGCATAGAGGTCCTGCAGCCGCAGGGCCAGGCGGTCGTCGGGCCGCACCTGACTGCCCGGCGACCAGCTTGAGACGGCCGCGTCTCCGCGCAGGATCAGCGGCGTCTGGGCGCCGATCGACAGCCCCTTCAGGGGCCGCCCCCCGGCGGCGGCGATGGCGCGGTTCAACCAGCCGTCCTCCCGCCGGCGCAGGGTGGCGGCGCCGTTCTCCAGCACGTCCTGCGCCTCGAAATGCGAACGGATGCGCACGGGCAGGGCCACGGCGGGCGCGAAGCGCAGCTGTCCCCGACCGTACAGGCCGTGCAGTCCCGTCAGGGCCGGATGCAGGCCGAAACCCTCGCCCAGGGGCAGGGCGCCGTCCGGCTGGCCCGGCGGAGGCACGGCCAGTCCGCCGCGCAGCGGAACATAGGCGGCGTCGCCATAGGGCGGCGTGACGGACAGGCCGTCCATGGCCCCGCGCGCGATCAGCACGACCAGCTTGGGGCGGGCGGCTGGCGACAGGGCCGAGACACGCCCGGCGAAGGCCAGGCTGATCCCGGCGGCGGCCCCGCCCAACAGGGCGCGGCGATCAAGGGCGAAGCGGGTCATCGGCGCTGGAACTCCGGCGACATGAACAGAAGGGCGAGGGCTTCGGGGCGGCTTTCGGCGCGGGCGACGCTCTGTCGGGTGCGCGCGCTCATGCGGTCGCCCAGGGCCTGGTCTGCGGTCTGGACGGGATCGGCGCCCCGCGCGCTCTCGGCCATGGCGCGCGACCAGTCCAGCCGCTTGACCAGGGCGTCCGGCCCGGCCCAGTCGCCGGCGGCATCGGGCCATCCCTGTGGCGAGGGCGGCGAGAACGGCGGCTGGCCCATGGCGATCAGGGCCTGGCGCAAGGGGGGAAGCCGCTGGGGCCAGACGCCCAGGGCGCGATGGGCGGACACCACGAACTCATATGGCGTCTTCACCTTGGCAGGCTGGGGCGTCCAGATCTCGGGCGCGGCGATCAGGGCCTGGGCCACCTGGGACAGGTCGCCGCCCGTGCGCGTCCAGATCCGCTCCAGCCGCGCCGCCAGGGCCGGGGGCGGGTCGTCGGCGACGAAATGGGCCGCGATCCGGTGCGACAGACGCCGCGCCGTGGCCGGGTTGCGGGCCAGGTCGCGCAGGATCGCCTGCCCCTGGGCCAGGCCCGCCTGGCGATAGGTCTTGCCCATGACGGTGCGGGCGCCCGGCTCATGCACATTGGCGCGGAACAGGAAAGCGCCCGTGACGCCATTGTCGCGGTCGCGGGCGTTCGGCGTGGACCAGCCGGTCAGGGCGCGGGCCAGTTCGGTCACATCGCCCTGCGTGTAGCCGCCGTCGACGCCGACGGTGTGCAACTCCATCATTTCGCGTGCCAGGTTCTCGTTCAGTCCGGCCGAGCGGCGGCGCCCGGCGGGACTGTCCGGCCCGACGGAGCGCGCCTGATCCAGATAGAACAGCATGGCGGGGTGCTGTTCCGCGGCCAGGGCCAGATCCTCGAACTGGCCGAAGACGTGGGGGCGGATCGCCTCGCGCTCGAACGGGTCGGCCAAGGCGCCGGCGTCGAACTTGACCAGGGAGACGGTGAACAGGTTCGACCAGAACAGGGCCCATCTTTCCGCAAAGCCGTCGTCGGTCGTGGCGGCGAAGCGGGCGCGCGCCAGGAAGGCCTGGTCCGTGTCGTCGGCGATGGCGCGCCGCGCCGCCTGGCGCGCCTCGCGCTGGGCCTCGGCGGCGGGGTCCACGGCGCCGGGCATGACGCCGGGCATGGCCCAAGCCGCCGGACCTGGCGGCGTGGCCGGCCGGGACGCGGCGGCGCGATAGTCCTGAAGCTGGTCCAGACGCCGGGCCGAGTCGGGAAAGTCGCCAGGCGGTTGGGGCGCGCCCTGAGGCCGGACCTGGGCAGTCAGCCAGCCGCGCGGATCGGGCGCGACGCGGGCGATCTCGCCGGGCCGCGCGCCCAGGCCAAGCCGGGTCAGGGCCAAGGCGGCGTCATGCGCGGATGCAGCCATTGCAGTCTCCTCGTCGCCCCCGAGGAGTATAACGTAACGGGCTAAAATCTCCGTCGCCGTCTTCACCGACGATGCGAAAAATCCGGCCGTCCGATCGGGCGGCTTGTCAGGCGGCCTGGGCCAGCCCCGCCTCGGCGTCGGCGATCAGGTCGCGGTCGTCCACCTGCCACGGATGGAAGTCGGGCTTGTAGAAGGCCAGATAGTCCCCGATCATCCGCCGATACAAACCCGGCTTCAGCCACAGCCAGCGGAACAGGCCAAACCGCGCCTTCCAGCCCACGATTCCGTCCTGTTTCAGCAGCATCAGCGTCGTCTCGCGCACCGTCCGTGTGAAAAGAAGGGTCGTCAGGACCATGGCCCAGCGCCGTATGCGCCAGCGTTTCAGCGGGCTGAGATCGCGGGTCGCGTACAGGAAGACGTCATAGGCCACGCCCTTGTGCTCGATCTCCTCGATGGCGTGCCAGCGCCACAGGCGGGCCAGATCGGGCGGCGATCCCTTCAGAAAGTCGGGGTCCGCCAGCAGCCTGTGGGCGAAGGCGGCGGTGAAATGCTCCAGCGCCATGGTCGCCGCCAGCTGGGCCAGGGCCGGGCGGGCGCGGGCGATGTTCAGGCGGGCCGTCACATGGGCCTCGATCTCGGCGGTCTCGTAGCCGGCTCGGGCGGTGATGGCGTTGAAGGCCATGTGTTCGCGGGTGTGGGCGCCTTCCTGAACGGTGAAGGCGCGGATGTCGGCGGCCAGGGCCGGCGGCGCGTCCTTGGCGAACCGCTTGACCGACTGGATGAAGAACCGCTCGCCGTCGGGGAAGGTCAGGCTGAGGGCGTTCATCACGGCCGTGCCGAACGGGTCGCCGTTCAGCCACCAGCGTGGCGTCGCGGCTTCGCGGTCGATATGCAGGTCGCGCGGCTTGATCTGGAGGTCGGCGGGGGTGGCGGATTTCGCCATTTTGCGGCTCCTCGGCGTTTGTCGTCGATTTCGAGCGGAACATGGAGTTAACTGACATCAATGTCAACTAATGGTCCGGTGAGGCGGCGGCGCGGCTCGGTCGCGCGCGAAGAGGCGCTGGAGGCGGCGCGCGACCTCTTGCTGTCGGGCGGCCCGGCGGCTGTGACGCTGAAGGCGGTGGGACAGCGGATGGGCGTTGGTCACGCCAATCTGATCCACCACTTCGGCTCGGCGGCGGGGCTTCAGGGCGCGCTGATGGACGCGATGGTGCGCGACCTGGCCCGGCGTATCGAAGACGGCCTGGGCGAAGGGCGCGCGGATGTCGAGCCGGGTCGGCTGATGACCGTCGTGTTCGACGCCTTCGGCAAGGGCGGCGCCTCGCAGATGGCCGCCTGGCTGGCCCTGGCGCGCGAACAGGGACGGGCCGAAAGCTTCGCCCAGGTGGTGCGCGATCTGGCCGAGCGCCTGGCGGCCATGGCGCCGGACGATTCCCGCGCGGCGGAACGCGCGCGGTCTCTGGTCATGACGGCCGCCTACATGGCCTTCGCCGAGGGTCTGATCGGAGACATATTGACGCCCATGCTGGGGGCGCCCCAGGGCCTGGGTCAGGATCTGGCGCTGAAGCTGACCGCGACGCTCTTGGCGGAACCGTGAGTGCAGGCCACACTGATCCTGGTGTATGAGGGGTCATGGCCCTATTGGACTGGATGAGCGATGTGACCGGGCCGGTGGTCCGGGGCGAGGGGGTGCTGCTGCGCCCGCCGCGCGCGTCCGACCATGCGGCCTGGGCGGCCCTGCGCGACCTGTCGCGCGACTATCTTCAGCCGTGGGAGCCGGCCTGGCCCGACGACGACCTGTCCAAGGCCGCCTTCCGCCGCCGCCTGTCGATCTATGCGCGCGAAATGGAGCTGGGCAACGCCTGGCCCTTCTTCGTCTTCATCGACGAGGGGCGGACCCTTGCCGGGGCCGTGACCCTGTCGAACGTGCGGCGCGGCGTGGCCGAGACGGGCACATTGGGCTACTGGATCGGTCGTCCTTTCGCCGGACAGGGCCACACCACGGCGGCGGTGCGCGGCGTGGTCGGCTTCGCCTTCGACCGGGTCAAGCTGCACCGGCTGGAGGCCGCCTGCCTGCCCACCAATGTCGGTTCGCGCCGCGTGCTCGAGAAATCGGGTTTTCGGCAGGAGGGCAGAGCCCGGGCTTATTTGAAAATTAACGGCGAGTGGGCAGACCATCTGTTGTTCGGCCTCGTCGAGGACGAGTTCGATCGCAGCGGGCGAGCCCCTTTGCCGTGAGGAAATGAGCAACGCCTTGAAAACCCGAGCCCGATCCCTGGCCTGGGATGCGACGACCGCCATCGAGGCGTTGGCGGCCGCCGATACCGCCCTGTGGATCTGGACGCCGTCGGAGGATCAGATCCGGTTCACGGGCGCGACGCGCGCCCTGGGCCTGGGGCCGCTGGCGCCGGAATGTTCGGGCGCGGGCTTCGTCGCCCTGGCCCTGCCGCAGGACCGGGCCCTGGCCGAACAGATGCTGAAGCCGAAGGCGGAAGGGACCGAGGTGGTCGTGCGCCTGCGCATGCGCGGGTCCGAAACCTGCGTTTGGCGCGGCGTCTGGCTGGAGGACGGGCTGCGCGCCGCCGGCGTGGTGGCCCTGGAGACGCGGCTGGCGGGCCTAGATCGCGACGTCCTGACCGGTCTTCTGGACCGCCGCGCCTTCCTGGCTCGGGTGGGGGAGGTGCTGACCCAGCCCGGCGAATACGAACTGGTCGTCGGCGATGTGGACCGTCTGAGGCGCCTGAACGAGGCCCTGGGCCACGAAAGGACGGACCTGGTGCTGTCAGCCCTGGCCTCGCGCCTGGCCGCCGCCTTTCCCCAGGACGCCTCGGCCGCCCGCATAGGCGAGGACGAGTTCGCCATCATCGTGCCCCGCACCGCCGGCCACACCAGCTATCGCGTGCGCGAGGCGCTGGAACAGCCGCTGCGCGTCGCCGGCTTCGACATCTATCCGACCGTTTCCATCGGCGCCCTGGTGGTCGAAGGCGGCCCCGACGCCCCCGACGCGGCCGAACTGCTGCGCCGGGTCGAACTGGCGGTGGAATCGGCCAAGACCGCCGGCCGGGGCGGATCGGCCGCCTATGGCCGCGCCCTGGAAAGCGACAGTCTCAGCCGCCTGGCGCTGGAGGCGGACCTGCGCAACGCCTTCGTGCGGGGCGAGATCCTGCCCTTCTTCCAGCCCATCGTGAACCTGAACACCGGGGCCGTGGCGGGGTTTGAGGCCCTGGCCCGCTGGCGTCATCCGCGTCGCGGCCTGGTCCCGCCGGACGAGTTCCTGGGCCTGACCGCCGATCTGGGCATGATGAACGACCTGGGCCTTCTGATGATGACCCAGTCGGCGCGCCAGCTGGCCGAATGGCTGGATCGTCACCCCATGGCGGGTCGCCTGTTCTGCAGCGTCAACCTGTCGGTGGGTGAGATCGAACGTCCCCACCTGTGCGAGGACGTGGCCCGCGTCATCAAGGAAAGCGGCCTGCCCAGGGGCGCCCTGAAGTTGGAAGTCACCGAAGGCGACATCATGCGCGACACCGCCCGCGCCGCCGAGATTCTTCAGTCGCTGAAGGATGTGGGAGCGTCGCTGGCGCTGGACGACTTCGGCACGGGCTTTTCGTCCCTGTCCTATCTGGCGCGCCTGCCGTTCGATACGCTGAAGATCGACCGCTATTTCGTTCTGACGATGAACAAGGACGAGGGGTCGGCCAAGATCGTCAAGTCGGTGGTCAACCTGGGCCGCGACCTGTCGCTGGAGGTCGTCGCCGAAGGGGTGGAGAACGCCGAACTAGCCCGCCTGCTGCTGGAGGACCAGTGCCACTACGGCCAGGGCTTCGGCTACGCCCCCGCCCTGCCGGCCCAGGAGGCCGAGGTCTATCTGGCCGAAAGCCTGGCCGACGGTTCGGCGCCGATCAGGCAGCGGTCGGCCTGATCGACGCCTGTTGGCTTCAGCGCAGCACCGCCTCGGGGTCCGCCTGTGGCCCAAGCGTCGCCGCTGCGCCCGTTGAAGTTTTGGACAGCTAGTCATACGGCCACGTTTGGCGGAGAGTGGGTCGTCATGACCGACGCCAGACTGGAGATCGCGGCCGGGTTCGCCACGGCCCAGGGCCCCAAGGCCGACAATCAGGATTTCGGCGGCGTCCATATCGGCACGGCGGCCGAGCAGCGCGAGCATGGGGTGGTCGCCGTCATCGCCGACGGGGTGTCGGGCTCCAAGGCCGGGCGGATGGCGGCCGAGCTGACGACCCGCAGCTTCATCGACGGCTATCTGGACCAGAACCCGCTGAACGGGATCGCGCCGAACGGGATCAAGGCGCTGAGGGGTTTCAACCGCTGGCTTCACGCCAAGGGCCGCAGCGACCCGGCCATGGAGGCGGCGGCCACCACCTTCACCGCCCTGATCCTGCGCGGACGCGAGGCCGTGGCCCTGCATGTCGGCGACAGCCGCGCCTGGCATTTCCGCGACGGCGTCCTGACCCGCCTGACCGAGGACCACACCCGCGCCCAGCAGGGGCTGAGCCATGTGCTCTACCGCGCCGTCGGGATCGAGGCGGACGTCAAGCTGGATGTGCGTCCGGTTCGGCTGGCGCCGCACGACCGGCTGCTGCTGACCACCGACGGGGTCCATGGGGTGTTGGGCGAGGCGGCCCTGGCGGCCCTGCTGGGACGGCGCGGTTCGCCCGACGCCGACGCCAGGGCCATCTTGGCCGAGGTCGAGGCGGCGGGCCAGCGCGACAACGCCACCGCCATCGTCATCGACGTGATCCGCATCGGCGCCCCGGACTGGGAGGCGATCACGGCCGAGGCGGAAGGTCTGGCCATCCTGCCCCCGCCCGAGGCGGGCGACGCCGTCGACGGCTTTCAGCTGCTGCGGCTGGTGGCGGACGGTCGCTACACCCGCCTGTTCCTGGCCCGGGACACGATGGACGAGGCCGCCGCGCCCGTGGTGCTGAAATTCCCCAAGCCCGCCGTGGTGTCCGAACGCGGTGCGCGCACCGCCTTCCTGCGCGAGGCGTTCATCGGCCGCCGCATCGACAACCCCTTCGTCGGCAAGGTCCAGACCCTGGAACCCGGCCGCCAGAGCCGCCTCTATATCGTCCAGCCCTTCTACGCCGGACGCACCCTGCATGCGCGGTTGGCCGACGAGGGCCCGCTGGAGATCGCCGAGGGCGTGGCCGTGGCCCTGAAGCTGGCGCGCGCGGTGTCCAGCCTGCACCGCGCGGGCGTCACCCACCGCGACATCAAGCCCGACAATGTGATCCTGGAGGCGAACGGCGGGCTGAAGCTGGTCGATCTGGGCGTCGCGCGTCTGCGTCAGGCCGAGGAGTTCGCCGAGGCCGAGGCCCCCGGCACCGCCGGCTACAAGGCGCCCGAGATGTATGCGGGCCAGAGCGGCGATCCCGCCACCGACCAGTTCGCCCTGGGGGTGACGCTGTATCGGCTGTTCACGGCGACCTATCCTTGGGGGGCGGTCGATCCGGCCGACGCCCCGCGCTTCGACCGGGCGCCGACACCGGCCTCGCGGCGGCGGCCCGACATGCCGGCCTGGCTGGAGGCGGCCCTGATGCGCGCCGTCGCCGTCGATCCGAACGATCGGTTCGAAGACGTCGAGGAGCTGATCCATGTGCTGGAGACGGGCAGCGCCGTCGCCGCCCAGCCGCCGCGCCATCTGTCGCTGATCGAACGCGACCCGGTGCGGTTCTGGCAGGGGGTCAGCCTGCTGCTTCTGATCGCCCTTCTGGTGGCGATGACGACGCGCTGAGGCGCGTCACGCCTGCTTCAGGCCCGACCGCCCTGGGCGGACAGCATCGCCGCATCCACGCCCAGCTGGGCCAGGGCGCGGGTCCATTTGGAGGCATGGTCGGCGTCGAAGATCAGGTCCAGGTCCGCCTCGGCCGTCAGCCAGACGTTCTCGGCCAGTTCGTCCTCCAGCTGACCCTCGCCCCAGCCGGCGTAGCCCAGCAAAAGGGCCGAACGGCGCGGGCCGGCGACGGCGTCGGTCATGGCCGTCAGGGCCTCGCGCGTTCCCGTCATCGCCAGGCCGTCGCCGAAGGCCAGGCTGTCGTCTCCGATCATCCAGTCGTCGGTGTGCAGGACGAAGCCGCGCTCGCGCTCGACCGGCCCGCCCATCAGCACGGCCCGACCGATGGACTGGTCCGGGGCGGGGGCGTCCAGCTTGTCCAGCACCGTCTTCAGATCCACGCCCGGCGCGGGCCGGTCCAGCCGCAGGCCCATGGCGTGATCCGGGCCGTGGGCGCAGATCAGGATGACGGCGTGTTCGAACCGGGGATCGCCGATGCCCGGCATGGCGACCAGCAACCGGCCGGTCAGGGAAGGGACTTCGCTCATGGTCCGCCTATCATCGGGTCGGAAACGGGCGGACGCAAGGCGGGTGGAACGATCGGCCGTCTGGACGCTTGCGGTCCCGGCCCCAGCTTCTATGTGTCGCAGGCGCTGTTCCCATTTCGGACCCAAAACCGCGGAGATTTTCCATGACCATCCAGATCGGCGATCACATCCCCGACACCACCCTGGCCCAGGCCACGGCCGAGGGTCCCAAGCCCGTCAGCACCGCCGAGATATTCGCGGGCAAGACCGTGGCCCTGTTCGCCGTGCCGGGCGCCTTCACACCCACCTGCTCGGCCCGCCACCTGCCGGGCTTCAAGGACCATCTGGCCGACATCAAGGGCAAGGGCGTGGACACGGTCGCCTGCCTGTCGGTCAACGACGCCTTCGTCATGAAGGCCTGGGCCGAGAACCAGGGCATCGCGGACGACAGCATCGTCATGCTGGCTGACGGCAACGGCGACCTGACCCGCGCCCTGGGTCTGGTGCTGGACGGCAAGGGTTTCGGCCTGGGCGAACGGTCGCAGCGCTATTCGATGCTGGTCAAGGACGGCGTGGTGGAGCAGCTGAACATCGAACAGGGTGGCGAGTTCAAGGTCTCCTCGGCCGAACACCTGCTGGCGCAGCTTTGATCTGCGTCGGTCCAGGCGCAGGCGGCGAAGCGGTCGCCTGGACCGACAAAAGATGAGTACGGACGTCTTCAGCCCCGAGCAACGCAGCGCCGTCATGCGTCGCGTGAAGGGCCGCGATACGTCGCCGGAACTGGCCGTGCGCGCTCTCCTGCGCGCGGCCGGGATCGGCTATCGGCTGGGCGGCTGCGGCCTGCCGGGTCGGCCCGACGTGGTGATGAAGGGGCGACGTACGGCCCTGTTCGTCCACGGCTGCTTCTGGCACGGCCACGACTGCCCGCGCGGCGCGCGACAGCCCAAGACCAACGCCGACTACTGGATCGCCAAGATCGAGCGCAACCGCGCCCGCGACGCCCGGAACGCGGCCGACCTGACCCAGGCGGGCTGGCGCGTTTTGATCGTGTGGGAATGCGCGTTGCGCGATCCTGATTTCGCCGCGCGCCTGACGGCGGCGGTGAGGGCTCAGGCCGCTTCTGCGGCCGCCCGAGCGTCCATCTCGGACAGGACGTGCTGCAGCGCGCCCAACAGGGCCGGCGGCGTCAGGGGTTTGGAGACGAAATAGGCCATGCCTGCGGCCTGGCAGGCGGCGATGTCCTCCGGCGCCGTATCGGCCGTCACGGCGATGACGGGCGTGCAAGCGTTGAGACCGTCGCCGGCCCGCAGGCGGCGCGTCGTCTCTCGGCCGTCCAGCTCGGGCATACGAACGTCCATGAAAATGACGTCGAAAACCACCTCGGCGCAGCGCTGCAGGGCGATCACGCCGTCGGCGGCCGTGGTGATCTCGCAGCCCAGCGGCTGCAGGATCAGCTGCACCGCGCGGCGGTTGATGTCGTGATCGTCCACTACCAGCAGCCGCAGCGGCCGTTCCTGGTCCTCGACGGCCTGATCGAGGGCCTGATCGGCGGCTGGCTCTTCCAGGGGCATGGCGGCCGCCGTCTGACTCTGGGTTTCGGGCGCGGGTTCGGGGGGCAGGGTTGTCCGTTGGCTGGGCGCGATCAGGGCGCGCGCGACCGCCAGCCGGCTTTCGTCCAAGGCTTCCAGCGGCGCCGGCGCCGGGTCTGCGGCGGTTCCGGTCGGCAAAAAACAGGGAGACGGTGAACTGGGCGCCCTGGCCCGGCGCGCTGCGCGCCGTCAGCCGACCGCCCATCAGTTCGACCAGGTTGCGGCTGATAGCCAGGCCCAGGCCGGTGCCGCCGTGACGGGCGCTGACGCCGTCCTGGGTCTGATCGAAGGGGGTGAACAGGCGTCCCAGCTGAGCGGCCGACATCCCAGGCCCGGTGTCGGCGACTTCCAGCAGCATCAGATGGCCGCCGGGCTCCTCGCTCCAGGCATCCAGCCGCAGGGTGATCGCGCCCGTCTCGGTGAACTTGACGGCGTTGGAGAGCAGATTGTTCAGCACCTGGCGCAGCCGCATTGGATCGCCGCGCACGGCGCGCGGAATACGCCCCGCGCTTTGCAGCCGCAGCTTCAGCCCCTTGGCCTCGATCGGCCCGCGCCACAGGCGGATCGTCTGGGCCAGAAGCTTGCGCAGGTCGAAATCCACGGCCTCGACCGTCATGCGCCCGGCGCCGATCTTGGAATGGTCCAGGAGGTCGTCCAGCAGGGCCTTCATCATCAGGCCGGCGTCGGTGATCAGATCGACATTGGCGCGCGTCTGGGCGTCATGGTTCTGGATGTCGGCCGCCCCCGTCAGGATGGCGCCGATGGGGGTGCGCAGGTCATGGCCGACGGCGGCCAGGAAGGCGGTGTGGGCGGCCAGATCCCGCTCGGCCTTCAGCCGCAGGCGATCCGCCTCCGCCTTGGCGACCAGCCCCTCTTCGATGGCTTCGCTCATCTTGCGCCAGCCCAGGACGATGTAGAGGAAGAAGGCGGCGACGGACGCCGTGGCGCCGATGACCAGGGTGGTCGGCGCCTCATAGGCCGCCGTGCTGATCGGGATGGCCGCCAGATAGAGGAAGTAGGGCGCAACATTGGCGATCAGGATGGCCTTTGACCGCCGCGTGTTGATCATGACGAACAGCAAGGCCGCCGGAATGATCAGGGCCGCCAAGATCGCGCCGGCCGCGCCGCCGATCATCCACATCGGCACGGACAGGCTGCCGAAGAACAGGGCGCCCAAAGACACTGTCGCCAGGCCGAGCGCCTTGCGCCAGCGCGGCAGAACCTGTGGATCGCTGATCGCCGCCGGGCGGAAGACCACCTGCTCCAGCAGTTGGATCGCGATATAGGCCGCGACCCACGACAGACAGCCCATCCAGCCGACCAGGGGACTGATCACCAGAGCCACGGCCACGCCCATGCCGACGCGCTGCGGCAGGGCGGCGCGTCGCTGACGCAGGGCGCTGGTCCAGACGGCCTCGGCGTTTTCGAGCTGGGTGCTCTTGGTCATTCAATGTCCCGACCGCGAGCCACCACGGTTCGCATCGGGACATATTGGCGCAGGGGTGACTAACGCTCCGTCAACGCGCCGCGCCGACCGCGTCGGACAAGGCGCTGAAGCCGTCCGCACGCAGACGATTCGCCAGATCGCGCTTGATGCGGCCGACCAGGCCCGGCCCTTCGTAAATCAGGGCGGAATAGATCTGCACCGCCGTCGCGCCCAGCCGGATGCGGGCATAGGCTTCGGCCCCGCTGTCGACCCCGCCGACCGCGATCAACGGCAGACGTCCCTCTGCGGCCTCGGCGGCGGCGCGCAGGGCCTTTTCGGCGAAGGGGCGAATCGGCGCGCCCGACAGGCCGCCGGCCTCGTGCGCCTGAGGGGATCGCAGGGTCTGGGGCCGCTCCAGCGTGGTGTTGGACACGATCAGACCGTCGACGCCATGGGCCAGGGACGCCTCCACGATCAGGCCGATCTCGTCGGCGACCAGGTCCGGCGCGATTTTCAGGAAGACAGGCACGCGCAGGGCCGTCTCGTCGGGCCGCGCCGCCGCGATCCGGCCCAGGAGGTCGTCCAGCTGGTCCCGGCCCTGCAGCGCCCGCAGGCCCGGCGTATTGGGCGAGGAGATGTTGACGGTGAAATAGCCGGCCCGGCCCGCCAGCCGCTTCAGGCCCGCGACATAGTCGGCGGCCTTGTCCTCCGTATCCTTGTTGGCCCCCAGATTGGCCCCGACCACGACCCCGGCGGGACGACGCTCCAGCCGGTCGGCGAAGGCGTCCAGGCCGGCGTTGTTGAACCCCATCCGGTTGATGATGGCCCGGTCCTCGCTCAGGCGGAACAGGCGGGGCAGGGGATTGCCGTCCTGCGGGCGGGGCGTGACCGAGCCGCATTCCACGAACCCGAACCCCAGCCGCGACAGACCGCGCAGTGCCTCGCCGTTCTTGTCCAGCCCTGCGGCCAGGCCCACCGGATTGGGCAGGTCCAGGCCCGCCAGCCGGATGCGAAGGATCGGATCGTCGGCCGCCGGCGCCGGAAACGGCAGGGCCGACAGCCCCTTGATGGCCAGCCGGTGCGCCTGTTCCGGGTCCATGCGGCGCAGCAGGGCGCCGCCCAGATCGATCACGCTCATCGCCCGTCCTCGAATCGCATCTCGCCCGCGTCGGTCACGGCGAAGGGGCGCAGGGCCGTGACAGCGGCGACGGGCAGGGGCGCGTAAAGATGTGGAAACAGGGCGCCGCCGCGCGACGGCTCCCACACCAGCTCTCCGTCGAACCGGCCCAGGTCCACGCTCAGCAGCAGCAGGTCGGACTGGCCTGCGAAATGTTTGCGCGCCGTTTCGGCCAACTGATCCTGCGTCGACATGTGGATGTAGCCGTCGGCCAGATCGACGGGCGCGCCCTCGTAGCGCCCCTCGGCCACGGCGGCCCGCCAATCCGCCGCGTCCACGATCTTGTAGGCGATCTCGGTCATCCGGCGGCGCCCGGAGACCCAGAGTCCAGAGACTGGGGGCCGATGGATGGGGGGGCGGCGGATTGGGGCGTCAGGAAGCCTTCATAGGTGCAGCGTCCCGCCACATCGACGGTGAAGACGGCCGCCGCCCCGGTTGGAAACCCGCCCGCCAGCCGGTCCGTCACGGCGGGCGATGCGGCGCTTTCCGTCAGATATTCGACCGCCAGCACATGGACCCCCGGATTGTGGGCCAGGACCAGCAGGCAGCCCGCCTCCTCTTCGCTGTTCTCCACGAACCGGCGCAGGGTGTCGGCCGAGGCGTTATAAAGGGCGGCCTCGTCGCGCACCTCCACATCGCCCAGCAGGTCGTGCATCTGGGCCCAGGTCTGGCGCGTCCGCGTCGCGGTCGAGACCAGGGCCAGGTCCGGACGCAGGCCGCGTTCGGCCAGGGCGCGCCCCATCAGGGCGGCCTCGTGCAGGCCCGTTTCGGACAGGGGGCGCGCCTCGTCCCCGCCGGCGGGGGCCGAGGGTCGGGCCTGGGCGTGGCGCATCAGGATCAGTCGGTGCATGGGCCTCGCCATAGGACGGTTCGCGCGCGCCGACCAGATGGGACCACGCTCGACCGATCGTCAATCCAGGGCCGCGCCGCGCCGATCCGTCGGGGCGGCGGTCGAGGCGACGGGCTGGGGCGTCAGGGCGGGCTTGGCGACCCGCTGCGCCTGGCCGCTGGGCCGGATGCGGGCATAGGCCTGGCGCGTGGCCTCCAGCAGGATCAGCCCCGCCGCGCCCGGCGCCACATGACGGCCGATCTGTTCGAACCCGTCGGCCAGGGGCAGCAGCGGCCCCCAGGGCGGCGCATACAGGGTCTGGGACCAGGCCAAGGGCTCCAGCCCCGTCTCGCGCACCAGCCGCTCTAGCTGACGACGGGTGAAGGGCCGGCCGTGGCCGAAGGGGGTGTTCTCGGCCCGCGCCCACAGGCCGCCCCGCGCCGCCGCGGCCAGGATGATCCGCCCCGTCGGCGCCAGGGCCCGCACCGCCTCCAGCAGAAGGGCCGCCGGATCGTCCGCCTCCTCCAGCGCATGGACGAGAAGGATGCGGTCGAAGGCGCCGGCGGCGAAGGGCAGGCGCCGGTCGTCCACCAGCAGGGTGCGGTTACGACCCACGCCGGGCCACTGCTCGACGCCCTGCCCGCCCGGCATGGCCGCGACCACGCGCCGGGCGCTGACGAAGGCGTCCAGCCATGGGGTGGCGTAACCCAGGCCCAGCACGTCGCAGTTCGCCGCTTCGCCCCAGGCGTCCTCCAGTCGCCGTGCCAGCAGCCGACGCGCCAGGGCGCCGGTCGGCTCGCCGTAGAAGGTCCGAAGCTCGTCGATGCTGCGCCGCATGGGCTCCACTATAGGCCGGGGATCGTCGATCCTGCTAGGATGCCGCCATGACCCTGGATGTCCATCTGTTCCCGTGCCGCAGCGACAACTACGGCTTCCTGATCCGCGACAGGGCGACCGGCGTGGTCGCCACGGTCGACACTCCCGACGCCGAGCGCATCTTGCAAGAACTGGACGGCCTGGGCTGGGGCCGGCTGGACCTGATTCTGAACACCCACTGGCATCCCGACCACACCGAGGGCAATGCGCGTCTCAAGGCCGAGACGGGCTGCGAAATCGTGGGGCCGGAAGAGGTTCGCCGCGTCGCCCCTCTCGACCGTGTCGCGGCGGACGGCGAGGTGGTCCAGGTGGGCGAAACCCGCTTTGAGGTTACGGGGACGCCGGGCCACACCCTGGGCCATGTCGTCTATCGCGCGGCGGCCGACGACCTGGCCTTCGTCGGCGACACCCTGTTCGCCCTGGGCTGCGGCCGGCTGTTCGAGGGCACGGCCCAGCAGATGTTCGACAGCCTGCAACGCCTGAAGGCATGGCCGGCGCAGACCGTCCTGTGGTGCGCCCATGAATATACGGCCTCGAACGCCCGTTTCACCCTGAGCCTGGACGACCGGCCAGAGACCCGCGCCCATGCCCAGGCCGTTTTCGCGGTGCGCGAACGCGGCGAACCCACCGTGCCGACGCGGCTGGACGTGGAGTTGCGGTTCAACCCCTTCCTGACGGCGACGGACGCCGATCAGTTCGCCGCGCGCCGGGCGGCCAAGGACGGCTTCAGCGGCTGAGCACGTCGTCAGCGACCAGGCGCACGATCCGGGCCGAGGACGGCCGACCCGCCACGCCCGCGCCGGGCTCGATGATGATCCGCAGCGTGCCGTTGCGAAAGCTGGACTGGCCGACGCGGCCCTGGTCCGACACCTCGATGCGACGAATCCTGTCGGCTTCGCGCCGCAGGTTGGGCGAGCGGGCCATGCGGGCCACGGCGTCGATGGCCGTCGACAGGGCGTCGGCCGCTACGGCCTCCGACCCTGGCTGGATGTCCACGTCCACCACCACCAGCCGGCCCAGGGTGCGGCTGGCCCGGTCGCTTTGGCGGACGATGTAGTTCCACATCTGCATCGGCGTCAGGCCCGGCGACGCCAGGGGCGGGGCCTCGCCCGCCTGGGACACCGGCGAGCCCTGCGGCGCCGTGGTGGTGTAAAGGGTCAGTCCCCCGTCCGCCGTGACCCGCAGCACCTGATCGCCGTTGTCGTTGCGATAGATGATGTCGCCGCGCGGCGCGGGCGTGGGGCGCAGCACCCAGATCTCGGTTGAACGGTCGAATCGCAGCAGTGGCCGCGCGCCTGTCACGTCCAGAACGAAGCCCTGGCCCGTTCCGCGCGACATAGCGGGCCGAGGCCGGCAGGCTGCGGCGCGTCTGGGCCTGGCTTTCGGTGGGGGCGACCACGGGCGCGACGACGCACACGCTCGCCGCCGCCGCGACGGCGACGAACGCCATCGCGGTCAGGAGCGGCGATTTTTTCGCCCTGACCGATCCCGTCAACTTCATGGAAGAACGGATGAAAGCCGGGCGCGGCGGATTTTGGGCGAAGGTCGCCTCAACCCACCAGGTACTGACCGCCGTTCAGCGACAGGGTGCAGCCTGTGACATATCCGGCACGCTCGCCCACCAGCCAGGACACCATGTCGGCGATCTCCTCGCCCTTGCCCAGGCGGCCGACGGGGATGTGGCTGATGATGCCTTCCAGCACCTTGGGATCCATGGCGCCGACCATTTCGGTGTCGATATAGCCCGGCGCGATGCAGTTCACGGTCACGCCCTTGCGCGCATTCTCCAGCGCCAGCGCCTTGGTGAAGCCGATCATCCCGGCCTTGGCGGCGGAATAGTTGGTCTGGCCGATCTGGCCCTTCTGGCCGTTGATCGAGGAGATGTTGACGATCCGGCCGTGGCCACGATCCCGCATGCCGTTGATGACCTGGCGCGTCATGTTGAAGACGCTGTCCATATTGACGCGGATCACGTCGGACCACTGGTCGTGGCTCATCTTGTGGAAGAAGCCGTCGCGGGTGATGCCGGCGTTGTTGATCAGGATGTCGATGGGCCCCAACTCGGCCTCGACCTCCCGAGCCGCACGGGCGCAGTCGTCGAAGCTGCCGACATTGCCCTTGACCACCATGACGCCCAGCGCCTGGGCGATGGCCTGGGCCGCCTCGTCGTTGCCGGAATAGCCGGCGGCGACCTTGAAGCCGTCGTCGTGCAGGCGTTGAACGATGGCCTTGCCGATCCCTCGGGTCCCGCCCGTCACGAAAGCTACGCGCGTCATATCGTTTCCTGTCCCTGCGCCGGCCCTTGGCGGGCCTTGTCGGGGTTCAGGATTAACCTGCGCGCGAAACCGCGCAAGGCGAGAATCTGACGCGACGGAAGTTTCATCCTTCCGTCGCGTTTCGCCGATCTTCGCCCTGGGCGATCAAGCGGCCAGCCTTTCCATGTCGATGACGAAGCGATAGCGGACGTCCGACTTCAGCATCCGCTCATAGGCGTCGTTGATCTGGTCCGGGGCGATGGTCTCGATGTCGCAGACGATGCCGTGCCGGGCGCAGAAGTCCAGCATCTCCTGGGTCTCTCGAACGCCGCCGATCAACGAGCCGGCGATGCGACGACGCCGCCACAGCAGCGGCATGGCGAAGACCGGCAGCCCCTCGGTCGTCAGCCCCAGCATGACCATGGTGCCGTCGCGGGCCAGCAGTTGAACATGGCTGGCGATCTCGTGGGTGGCCGAGACGGTGTTGATGATCAGGTCGAACTTTTCGGCCGCCGCCTTCATCGCCGCCTTGTCCGAGTTGATCAGGAAGTGTTTGGCGCCCATCCGCTCTGCGTCCGCCTTCTTGCGGTCCGAGGTGGACAGCACGGTGACCTCCGCCCCCATCGCGGCCGCCAGCTTGACCGCCATATGGCCCAGACCGCCCAGACCGATCACCGCCACCTTCGATCCCGGCCCGATCTTCCATTCCTTTAGCGGCGAATAGGTGGTGATGCCGGCGCACAGCAGGGGCGCGGCGACGTCCAGCGGCAGGCTGTCGGGGATCGACAGGACGAAATGCTGATCGACGGTGATATGGTCGGAATAGCCGCCCTGGGTGATGGGTTCCGACGTGCCGCCCTTCTTGTCCTTGCCGCCATAGGTGCCGGTGAAGCCGGGGATGCAGTATTGTTCGACGCCTTCCTGGCACGAGGCGCATTCCCGGCAACTGTCGACCATGCAGCCGACCCCAACCCGGTCGCCCGTCTTGAAACGGGTCACAGCGGACCCGACCGCCTTCACCACGCCCGCGATTTCGTGTCCCGGAACCAGGGGGAAGGCCGAACCGCCCGTCTCGTCGCGCGCGGCGTGCAGGTCGGAATGGCAGACCCCGCAGTACTTGATGTCGATGACCACGTCGTTCGGGCCGGGATCGCGTCGCTCGAAGCTATAGGGCTCCAGGGGCTGGTCGGCGGCGGGGGCGGCGAAGGCGCGCGTGGCGATCGGCATGGTTTGTCCTTCAGGCTTGCAAGGGGGCGTGGCTTGGGGATGAGCGGGCGGGTCGCATCTCGCAACCGCCGACTCGGCCTATTTCAGCTTGGCGATCAGCGCCTGAGCCGCCGCCGGGTTCCGCACCTTCGCGCCCGAGATGAAATAGGCGAAGACCTCGCCGCGCCTGGCCCAGGCGCGGGCCTGATCGGCCACCGCGTCCAGTTCGGTCGCGGTCATGCCGGTCGGTTCGTCCTCGCGGCTGGACATCAGCCGGGCGTAGGTAAAGTCGGCGGTCGCCTCGTCGATCTGGGGCCAGGTCGGCTCCTCGTCGTCGACCGCGTAGACGATGGCCGCGCCGTATTTGCGGGCCAGATCATAGAACTGTTCGGTGGCGAAGGTCGGGTTGCGAACCTCCAGCGCGTGACGCAGCCGCACTCCGTCCTTCTCCTTGGGCAACAGCTTCAGGAAGCCCTCGAAATCTTCCGGGTCGAACTTTTTCGTGCCCATGAACTGCCAGTTGATCGGCCCCAGCTTGTCGCCCAGTTCGGTCAGGCCCTGGCCCAGAAATCGGTCAAAGCTTTCGCCTCCTTCGGACAGCACCTTGCGGTTGGTGCAATAGCGGCTGGCCTTGACCGAGAACACGAAGCCGTCGGGCGTCTCGTCGCGCCATTTCCGCCAACTGTCGGGCTTGAAGGTCGAATAATAGGTGCCGTTGATCTCGATCGAGGTCAGTTTCGACGCCGCATATTCCAGCTCGCGCTTCTGCACCAAACCCTCGGGATAGAAGACCCCGCGCCACGGCTCGAACGTCCAGCCGCCGACGCCGACATGGATGGGGTGGGTCATGGTCTGCTTCCTTCGTCGTTCGACGGGATGTCTTACGCCGCGGACTGCCAGTCTTCGAGAGCGTGTCGAATGCGCCGGACGAAGACATCGGCGCGGTCGATGCGATAGAGGATGGCGTGGCTCTTGTAGAAAGGACGTGAGCGTCCGCGCTCAAGTCCGGCCGCGCGGCGCCCCGTCCCGGGTAGCCCGAAAGCAAGTTCAGTTTCGTGAGCAGGCCCTCGACGAAGCATCAGGAGGCGCGGCGCAACTGCGCGCGCAGGTTCTCGATGATTTCACGAGGAGACTGGTCGGAAACGCCCGAAGCGTCGGCCTCCTCAATCAGTCTCCGCCAGTGCGCGATCTTTTCGGCCTTGATCTGCTCGCGGCGGATCAGGTCGCGCACCACGTCCGAAGCGTTGGCGTAGCGGCCCGACTTGGCCTGGTCCTCGACCCAGGCCTTCATCTGGTCGGGCAGGGAGATGTTCGTCGCCATGGTCGGCCTCCTGTGCACGGATCCGGTGACCCTTTGGCAAACCTAGTCAAGAAAGGTCAGTAGGCGAAGTCAGCGTAGATGCGTTTGACGTCGCCCTGCCACGCGCCGTGATACAGGTCCAACAGCCGCTCTGCGGGGGTGATCCCGCTGTCGGCGATGTCTTCCAACTCGGACAAATAGCCGCGCTCGTCCACCATGCCGCCCGAGAATTTGGCGCGGTTTTTCAGCCCCTGTTTGGCGATGGCGACCAGGTCGACGGCGATGTCGCGCACCGACCGTCCGGCCACCTCGGCCTTCAGGCCCAGGCGGGTCACGTCGCGGCGCAGGCGTTCGTGGTCTGCGATGTCCCAATCCTTCACCAGGTCCCAGGCGGCGGCCAGCGAGGGGGCGTCGTACAGGACCCCGGCCCACAGGGCGGGTAGGGCGCAGATGCGGCTCCACGGCCCGCCGTCGGCGCCGCGCATCTCCAGATAGGCTTTCAGCCGCACCTCGGGAAACAGGGTCGTCAGATGGTCGTTCCAGTCCTTGAGGGTCGGATATTCGCCGGGCAGGGCGGGCAGTTTCCCAGCCTGGAAATCGCGGAACGACTGGCCCGAGGCGTCGACGTAACGGCCGTCGCGCTTTGCGAAATACATCGGCGTGTCCAAAGCGTAGTCGGCGTAGCGTTCGAAGCCGAACCCGTCCTCGAACACGAAGCCCAGCATCCCCGTGCGGTCGGCGTCGGTGTCGGTCCAGACGTTGGCGCGCGCCGACAGGAAGCCGTTGGGCCGCCCCTCGGTGAAGGGCGAACAGGCGAACAGGGCGGTGGCGATCGGCTGCAACGCCAGCGAAGCGCGGAACTTGGCCACCATGTCGGCCTCGCTGTCGAAGTCCAGGTTCGCCTGGATGGTGCAGGTCCGCAGCATCATGTCCAGACCCAGCGACCCGACCTTGGGCATATAGGCGCGCATGATGTCGTAACGGCCCTTGGGCATGACCGGCACCTGTTCGCGGGTCCACAGCGGGTCGAACCCGGCGCCCAGGAAGCCGACGCCCAACTGATCGGCCACCTGCTTGACCTCCATCAGGTGCTGGCCGGTCTCGTTGCAGATGTCGTGGATGGTCAGAAGCGGCGCGCCCGACAGTTCGAACTGTCCGCCCGGCTCCAGGCTGACCGAGGCGACGAAGCCCTCGGCGTTCCGGCGCTCCAGCCCGATCAGGAAGCCGTTCTCCTCGACCCGCGACCAGCCGAACCGCTCCAGCCCCTCCAGCATCGCCTTGATGCCGTTCGGCCCCTCATAGGCGGGGCGCGCCAGGGTCGTCTTGTCGAAGCCGAACTTCTCGTGCTCGGCGCCGATGCGCCACTGGTCCTTGGGCTTGATCCCCTTGGACATGGCCTCGATCAGAGCGTCTCTGGAAAGCGGCGCGTTCTCGGCCATCTGTAACCCCTGCTGTCGCGGCTAGATGGCGGCTAAAGCCACGTTCCTCAAGGGGTCAAGCAGAGTATTCTATCGTTCCCAATCGCCCACGGCCGCCTGCCACAGGGTCATGGCGGCGATGGCGGCGGTGTCGGCCCGCAGGATTCGCGGCCCCAGCGAGACGGCGGTGGTGAAGGGCAGGGATCGCAGCCGCTCGCCTTCTTCCGGCGCGAACCCGCCCTCAGGCCCGATCAGGATGGACCACGGGCCTTCACCCGCGTCGCGCAGGGCCGAGACGGCGGGCGCGCCGCCGGTCTCGTCGCAGAACATCAGCCGGCGTCCGGCTTCCCAGCCATCCAGCAGGGCGTCCAGCCTGATCGGGTCGTCGACCACAGGCACGTCCATGCGCCCCGTCTGCTCGGCGGCTTCCTCGGCGATGGCGTCCAGCCGGTCCAGGCGGATGCGGTCGGCGTTGGTCCGTTTCGTCAGCACCAGCCGCACCCGGCGCGCGCCCAGTTCGGCGGCCTTTTCCACGATGGTCTCGACTCGCGCCTTCTTCACCACCGCCACGATCAGATCCAGATCGGGACCGAAGGTCTGGGGTCGCATCTGTTCCTCGGCCCGCAGGATGACGCCCTTCTTCAGCACCTCGGCGACCGTGCAGCGCCATTCCCCGTCGCGCCCGTTGAACGCCAAGAGGTCGTCGCCCGCCTTCAACCTCATCACCTGGGTCAGATACCGCGACTGATCCAGCGTGGGGGCGACGGGAGCGGCGGGGGCTAGTGCTCCGTGAACATGCAAACGGATCATGGCTTCAATAGTGAAAACGGCACTGGATTATTTCCAGGCCGGTCTGGGTCGCGCGATAGACTAGGCGATGCTCCTGATCGATACGTCGCGACCAAAATCCCGCCAATTCGCCCTTCAAGGGCTCCGGCTTGCCGGAGCCTGTGAACGGCGTTCGTTGGCATTCTTTGATGAGGGTGTTCAGCTTCTTGAGCGCTTTGCGATCCGTATCCTGCCACTCGGTATATTGAGACCAGGCGCGGGCCGTAAAGAGGACGTTCATTCTTCAATCAGATCGCGCGCCTGGCCACCACCCGCTTCAAGTTCGGCAATTGAGGCTCGCAGCGCTTCGCGGTTGGCCGGGCTGCGCAGCAGATACTCCGTCTCCTGCCACGAGGCGAAATCCTCCAGCGACATCAGCACTGCAGCCGGCTTGCCGCCCTCGCGCGTGATGATGGTGTAGTCGTGGTCCGCCGTCACCCGGTCGATGGCCGAGGCGAGGTTCTTGCGGAGTTCGGTGACGGATATCGCGTTCATGACGACAATGTACGAAGTATCGTACATTGTCGCAAGCGGCGAGTATCAGGCTTTCACAGCGTCCGCGCGATCAAGATCTTCATGATCTCGTTCGTCCCGCCATAGATGCGCTGGACCCGCGCGTCCTTGTACAGCTGGGCGATGGCGTATTCGTTCATGTAGCCATAGCCGCCGTGCAGTTGCAGCATCTCGTCGATGGTCTCGCCCTGGATGTCCGTGACCCAGTATTTGGCCATGGAGGCCGTGGCGGCGTCCAGCTTGCCCTGCAGATGCAGGCCGATGCAGTGGTCGACGAAGACCTTGGCGACGGTCAGCTTGGTCTTGATCTCGGCCAGCTTGAACTGGGTGTTCTGGAAGTCGATGATCCGTTTGCCGAAGGCCTTGCGCTCCTTGACGTAGGCCAGGGTGGCCTCAAGCCCGCGCTCGGCGGCGGCGACGCCCTGAACGGCGATGTTCAGCCGTTCCTGCGGCAACTGCTGCATCAACTGGACGAAGCCCTGGCCCTCGGTCCCGCCGATGATGTTGTCGCCCGGAACCCTGACGTCGTTGAAGAACAGTTCGGAGGTGTCGTTGGCCTCCATGCCGATCTTGTGCAGGTTTCGCCCGCGCTCGAACCCTTCCGCGCCATCGGTCTCGACCACGATCAGCGAGGTGCCCTTGGCGCCCTCGGCCGGATCGGTCTTGGCGACCACGATCAGGAAGTTGGCCAGTTGGCCGTTGGTGATGAAGGTCTTGGACCCGTTGACGACATAGCCGTTGCCCGACTTGACCGCCGTGGTCTTGACGCCTTGCAGGTCCGAGCCGGCGCCTGGCTCGGTCATGGCGATGGCGCCGACCAGTTCGCCCGATTGCAGGCGCGGCAGCCAGCGCGCCTTCTGCTCCTCGGTGCCGTAATGCCAGATGTAGGGCATCACGATCGCATTGTGCAGCGAAATGCCGAAGTGGTCCGCGCCCTTCCAGCCCAGCTGACGCATCAGCACGACCTCGTGCCGATAGTCGCCGCCAAAACCGCCGTCCTCTTCCGGCAGCGACAGGCCCAACAGACCCGCTTCGCCCGCGTCGTTCCACAGCTGGCGCGGCACGGAGGAGTCGGCGATCCACTGCTGCACCTTGTCCAGCGGCGCGTGTTCGTCGATCCATTTGCCGACGCTGTCGGAGAAGAGGGTGATCTCTTCTTCACGCATGAAATCGGGGTCTGGGCTGTTGAGCACGTTCATGGGAAGCCTGTCGACTATGGGACTTGGGAGGGATGATTATGAAGGCAGGTTTGTTGGTGACGGCGGCGTGTCTTTTGGTCGCTGGGTGTGGTGCGCCAGTTTATGACAAGAAAGTCGATGGCCCTTACCGGCTCTTTTCGGCCGACAATCCTGATGCCATATCGCTCTGCCGCCGCTTTGAAGGTGGTGGGGGATGCGCCGGTCTCGTTGGACCGACTGTCATCGCGGTCGGCTATAACGCCACCTACCTTGTTGCTGCGCGGCTGCCTTTTGAAGATCGAGCCCCATTCGATGGGCAGCCGGACAAACTCGAACGGCCGATCCAATACTTCTACGTTGTTCGGGCTCCTCAGGCTGCGATCAGCGACAGGGTCAACGGGCCGCTGGATGAAGCGACATACTTTGCAGAAAGAGATCGGCTGAACTTGCCTAGGCTCATGCCGATCCCTCACTAGTCAGCGCCTCAGAACGCCTCGGCCGGCATGGCCATCAGCACGTCGGCGCCGGTCTTCATCTTCTTCAGATGGGCTTCCGCGTCGGGCAGGATGCGCTCGACGAAGTAGCGGCCGGTCTGCAGCTTGGTGGCGTAGTAGGGATCGGTCGAACCGGCCTCGACCTGGGCTTGAGCCACCTTGGCCATCTGCGCCCACATGTACGCCAGCGCCGTCAGGCCGAAGACGTTCAGATAGTCGGTCGAGGCGGCGCCGGCGTTGTCCGGGTTGGCCATGCCGTTCTGCATCAGCCACATGGTGCCGTCCTGCAGCTTGGCCTTCACATCGGCCAGGCCGTCGACGAAGGGTTTGATGGCTTCATTGCCGCCGTTCTCGGCGACGAAGGCGTCGATCTCGCCGAACCAGGTCATGATGGCGCGGCCGCCGTTGGCGGGCAGTTTGCGGCCAACCAGGTCCAGCGCCTGGATGCCGTTGGTGCCTTCATAGATCATGGTGATGCGGGCGTCGCGCAGATACTGCGAGGCGGTGAAGTGTTCGGTGTAGCCCGAACCGCCGTGGACCTGCATGCCCAGGGACGCGACATGGAAGCCCTTGTCGGTCAGATAGGCTTTCAGCACCGGCGTCAGCAGGCCCATATAGTCCTTGGCCTTGGTGGCGACGGCCTCGTCCTCGGACTTCTCCAGATCGGCGTGCAGCGCGGTCCACAGGATGAAGGCCTGGCCGCCTTCGACGAAGGCCTTGGACTCCAGCAGCATCCGGCGCACGTCGGGGTGGACCATGATGCTGTCGGCCGGGCCGTCCGGGTTCTTCGGTCCGGTCAGGCTGCGGCCCTGCAGGCGGTCCTTGGCGAACTCGACAGCGGCCTGATAGGCGGCGGTGCCGATGGCCAGGCCCTGCAGGCCGGTGCCGAGGCGGGCCTCGTTCATCACCACGAACATATTGTTCATGCCGCGGCCTTCTTCGCCGATCAGCCAGCCCTTGGCGCCGTCGTACTGCATGACGGCGGTGGCGTTGCCGTGGATGCCCATCTTGTGCTCAAGCCCGGCGCATTCCAGGCTGTTGCGCTCGCCCAGCGAGCCGTCCTCATTGACCAGGAATTTCGGCACGACGAACAGCGACAGGCCCTTGATGCCCGGAACCGCGCCTTCGACGCGGGCCAGCACCGTGTGGATGATGTTGTCGGCGAAGTCGTGCTCACCGGCCGAAATCCAGATCTTCTGGCCGGTGATCGAATAGGAGCCGTCGCCGTTCGGCACGGCCTTGGTGCGCACCAGGCCCAGATCGGTGCCGCACTGCGGTTCGGTCAGGTTCATCGTGCCCGACCATTCGCCGGTCGCCATCTTGGGCAGGTATTTCTGCTTCAACTCTTCGGACGCATTGGCGTGGATGCCGGCGTAGGCGCCCGCCGTCAGGCCCGGATACATCGAAAACGCCGCCGAGGCGCCGGCCGTCATCTGACCGAAGGCCGAGGCCACCACGCTGGGCATGCCCTGACCGCCATAGGCCGGGTCGGCGGCCAGCGCCATCCAGCCCGCTTCGGACATGGCCTTGTAGGCTTCTTTCCAGCCTTTCGGACCCGTCACCACGCCGCCCTCGGCCCAGTGACAGCCTTCCTTGTCGCCCGGATTGTTGATCGGGGCGATCACCTCGTCGGCGAACTTGGCGCCTTCTTCCAGGATCTGGTCGACCAGATCCGAAGAGACGTCCTGGAAGCCCGGCTGGTTGGTGTAGCGGTCGATCTCCAGCACTTCGTTCAGGATGAAGGTGAAGTCGCGGACGGGCGCCTTGTAGGCCATGGGTTACGCTCTTGCTTTGAAGGGGTGGTGGTCTTGGTTGAGGCGCGCGCGCAGCAACCGCTCATAGTCCTCGGCGCCCGGCAGCAGGTCGGGCCGGTGCTCGTTCAACTTGGACTCCATCCAGGCGCAGGCTTCCTCGGCCGTCTCGATGGCGCCCTCGATGTCTTCCAACTGCTGTTTCAGCGCCGAGATCTGGGCGCGGTGCCGCACCAGGGCCACGGCCATCTGATGGACGTTGTGATCCTTGCGATCATAGAGATCCATCATCTCCTGGATCTCCTGCAAGGTGAAGCCGATGCGGCGTCCCCTTAGGATCAGCTTCAGGCGCGCCCGATCGCGGGCGTCATAGACGCGGGTCTGCCCCTTGCGCGCCGGGGTCAGAAGGCCCTTGTCCTCGTAGAAACGCAGGGCGCGCGCCGTGGCGCCGAACTCGCGGCACAGCTGGCGAATGGAATAGGTGCGGTGGTCGTCGGCAGTGGCCATGGCGCGACCATAACTTGACGTGCGGGTAAAGGGAAGAGTTTACGCGCGCGTAAAGGTAAGCTTTTTGACGCCCGGCCTTTCGTGCAAAAAGAAGCCCGGAACCTGGGACAGGTTCCGGGCGCGATCCGCCGGGCTGGAGGGGGAGAGGGCCCGACGGTCGAAGGCGTGCGGTTCAGCCGTGGCGACGGCCCAGCAGAACCGGAAGGGTAAGCGCCAGCAGGATGACGTTGACCGCCGCCAGGCCGATGTCCCGATTGACGGCGTGGACCGTCAGCATGACCGCTTCCATCACGGTCAGACCGAAGGCCGAGACCAGCAGCAGCGGCCGGCCGACGCGCCAGGAAACCAGGGGGCTCAGCACGCCCAGGGCCAGCACCAGCTCGACCACGCCCAGCCCCCGCACCATGTCCACCGGCGCCACGGCCGGCCAGCCCATCAGGGCGATCAGATTGCTCATCGGCTCGGTCAGCTTGGCGTAGCCGGCGGCGACGAAGAACATCGCAATCCATCCCTGCAGCGTCCACAGGGCGATGTTGCGATAGGCGGCGCGGCTGCGCGCCTCGGCCGTGGCCTGGGTCGTGGCATGGGGGGCGGCGGTCGACGCCGCAGGAAGAGTGGTAGTCGTCATCGAGAGGGCCTAAATTCGTAACAGTTGCGATATCGGATCGCTCGGTCCCATTCGCAAGAGGGGATATAGCCACGCCTCTCCGATTTGTCATCATTGGATGACATCAACTGATGACATCAGTTGATGACTTAATGTTACAGCCGCCTCAGACGCCATAGCCCCAGGCCGTGCGCGCCGCCTCCAGCCGGGCCAGCTTGGCGTGGAAGGCGGTCCAGTCGTCCGTCTCGGCGATGGGCGCCCAGATCGCCTCGACCTCCTCGATCAGCAGTTCCTCGGGTTCGCGCGCGGCGAACATCGCGTGTTCCAGCCGCTCGATCCGGTCCGGCTCGTGTTCCATCAGGGCGAAGCGGAAGGCGTCGAAGGCTTCGCCCTGATAAAGCCGGGCGCGCGGTCCCGACAGGGCGCGGGCCGAGGAGGCGAAGCCCCCGAACCAGTCGAAGAACAGCGGCTCCCACCGGATCGCCTCGCCGCCTTCCCGCAACAGGGCCAGGGTCGTATCAAGCAGGCGCTGGTCCGCCGCCTCGCCCAGGCTCCGGACCCCCAGCCGCATCAGGAAGGCGGCGCGCAGTTCGCGGATATAGGCCGGGCCGAACCCGTTCAGCGCCTGGGTCAGCGGCTCGACCGCGGCGACCAGCTTCAGACAGCCGGCCAACTGCGTCAGGTTCCAGAACACGGCTTCGGGCTGGCGCGCGAAGGCGTACAGGCCCGTCTGGTCGAAATAGGCGGCCGTGAAGCCGGGGTCATAGAAGGGCAGGAACCGCCACGGCCCATGGTCGAAGCTTTCGCCCGTGACATTCAGATTGTCGGTGTTCAGCACGCCGTGGACGAAGCCCGCCGCGATCCAGCGCGCCGTCAGCCGGGCCGAAGCCTCCACCACCGCCGCCAGCAGGCCGGGCGCGTCGCCGGGCGCGACCGTCGGATGATACAGGCCGCGGACGTGTTCGATAAGCGTCTCGATCTGGTCCCTGCGGCCCAGATAGGCGGCCCGCTGAAACGTGCCGAACCGCACATGGCTGTGCGACAGCCGCACCAGCACGGCCGACCGCGTCGGCGACGGCTCGTCCCCGCGCTCCAGCGCCTCGCCGGTCTCGATCAGGGACAACGCCCGGCTGGTGGGGACGCCCAGCGTCTCCAGCATGGCGGCCGCCAGCACCTCGCGCACCCCGCCCTTCAGCGTCAGCCGCCCGTCGCCCCCGCGCGACCAGGGCGTCCGGCCCGAGCCCTTTGTTCCCAGGTCGAGGAGGCGCCCTGGGGCGGTATCGCTCGCGGCGCGGTCGCTCCGCGCCCCGGCGCCAGGCGTCTCGCGCATCTGCGCGGCCAGGAAGCCGCGCCCGTCGCCCAGGTCGGGGTTGTAGTGGCGGAACTGATGCCCGTGATAGCGCATGGCGAGGGGGCCGGGCTGGCCGGGCAGAGGCTCGAACCGGCCGAAGGCGGCGATCCATTCCGCGTCGTCCAGCGTCTCCAACCCCACCGTCGCCGCCGCCCGGTCGTTGCGATGGCGCAGCACGGTCTGCGGAAACGCCGCCGCCTTAACCGCATCGGCGTAGTCGTCGCCCAGATCGAAGAAACGGGGCTCGGGGCGATAGGCGGGGGAGACGGGCATGACCGCTAGGTGCGTGCCCCAGACAACGAACGCAACCGCGCCCCTCCCATCTTTCGTCATTCCAGGCGCAGCGAAGCGGAGATATCGAACCCCTTGTGCGTCCTTCACCCCCGTCACTCTCGGGGCAAGCCAGAGGATGAGGGTTTGTCGGATGTTCGGGAATCGCGCGTCGCATTGGGACTGTCCGGTTTCGATTGAACCCGCCCGCCGCTCGACTATTCTCCGCCCCAGAGATCAGGTCGCCGCGCGCGGCCAGGCCGCGTCGCGCCCGCGACGAATCCGGTCCGACGCCCGTCGATAACCTGGCGTCACGACAGCTTCAGTTTTTCGATTGGAGGTCGCCGTGGCGCGCAAACCGACCCTGGATTTTCTCAAGACCGAGGCCGCCTCCGGCCTTGCCCTGGCCCTGGCGGCGTTCGCGGCCCTGGTCGTCGCCAACTCCCCCTGGTCGGGCGACTATTTCGCCTGGCTGAAGAGCAGTCAGAGTCTTCAGATCGGCCCGATCCGGCTGGAAGAGACGATCTCCGACTGGATCAAGGAAGGGCTGATGGCGGTCTTTTTCCTCGTCGTCGGGCTGGAGATCAAATACGAGATCGTCCGCGGCGAACTCAGTGATCCGAAGAAGCTGGCCACCCCCGTCCTTGCGGCGCTCGGCGGCATGGCCGGGCCGGCCGTGGTCTATCTGCTGCTGACGGGTTGGATCGGCGCGCCGCATCGGGGCTGGCCCATTCCGCTGGCGACCGACATCGCCTTCGCCCTGGCCGTCTTCGGCGTCGTGGGCAGGGGCCTGCCGTCGTCGCTGCGGGTCTTCCTCCTGACCCTGGCTATCGTCGACGACCTGGGGGCCATCGCCCTGATCGGCCTGTTGTTCAGCCAGGGCGTGACCTGGACGCCGCTTCTGTGGGCGCTCGGGGCCCTGGTCCTGGGCGGTCTGGTCGCCCGGCGCGTTCGCGTTCCCGCGCCCTTCTGGGTTCTGGGTTTCGCCCTGGTCTGGCATCTGACGGTCCTGTCGGGCCTCAGCACCTCCCTCACCGCCGTCGCCTTCGCCCTGATCGTGCCGATCGAACCCCGCGCCGAGGGTGGCCGCAGCCCGCTGAAGGCGGCGATGCACGACCTGCATCCCTGGAACGCCTTTATGATCCTGCCCCTGTTCGCCTTCGCCAAGGCGGGGGTCTCCTTCGCCGGCCTGTCGCTGGACCAGGTCTTCACCCCCCTGGTGATCGCCGTCGCCCTGGGCCTGTTCGTGGGCAAGCCGATGGGCGTCTTCGGCCTGGCCTGGCTGGCCTCGGCCTTGAAGATCGGCGAGCGGCCGACGGGCGCCGGCTGGCTGCAGCTCTATGGGGTGGCGCTGCTGTGCGGGGTGGGTTTCACCATGAGCCTGTTCATCGGCGTCCTGGCCTTCCCCGGCGCGGTCGACAGCCCCGAACAGATCGAGGTCAAGCTGGGCGTGATCGGCGGCTCTGTCCTGTCGGCCCTCGCGGCGGCCCTGGTCCTGGGCCTGGCGGGGCGTCGAAGGGCCTGAAAGTCTGCGAAATCGGGCAAATACTGACCTTACGTCAGGGTATTCTGTCGCTTCATCGACACACAAAGGCGATTCTGCGGCGAAAAATCGTCGCGGGCAACAACGCTCGCTTGTCGCTGGGGCCGAAGCGCGCTTAGCCTTCGCCTTACTGAACGTCTCTCCACGCAGAGGGGCGTCGATAGGGAACAGGAAACCGCCGCGATCGCTCCCGATCGCCGGCCCGAGCCGGGAGGACGCCTATGCGCCGCAACCACCATCTCAGAACCACCGTGTCCGCCGCCGTCGTCGGCGCGGTCGTGTTCGGCTTCGCCGGCGTCGCCGCCGCGCAAGAAGCCCCCACCAATGTCGACGACATCATTGTCACCGCCCAGAAGCGCGAACAGAGCCTTCAGGACGTGCCGATCGTCGTCACTACCCTGTCGCAGGAAACCCTGGCCGGCGCGGGCGTGCAGGACATCAAGGATCTTCAGATCCTGACGCCTGGCATGACCGTCACCTCGACCCAGTCGGAAGCCTCCACCACCGTTCGCATCCGCGGCGCCGGCACCGTGGGCGACAACCCCGGTCTGGAAAGCTCGGTCGGCGTGGTGATCGACGGGGTCTATCGCTCGCGCAACTCGGTCGGCTTCGGCGACCTGGGCGAACTCAGCCGCATCGAGGTGCTGAAGGGGCCGCAAGGCACCCTGTTCGGCAAGAACACCTCGGCCGGCGTCATCAACATCATCACAGAGCGGCCCTCGTTCGATCCGTCCGTCTCGGCGGAGCTGACCGGCGGCAACTACGGCGCCTGGGGCGGTTCGGTCTCGGTCACGGGTCCGCTCAGCGACCAGATCGCCGGCCGTCTGTTCGTCGCCCACCGCGAACGCGACGGTTTCTACGACGTCAACAACGGCGACGGCCCCAACACCCGCAAGGACGACCAGAACCAGAACTACTGGACCGGCCGAGGCCAGCTGCTGATCCTGCCGAACGACAACACCTCGATCCGCCTGATCGCCGACTACACCAAGCGCGACGAGTACTGCTGCGTGGCCGTCCAGACCCGTGTGGGTCAGACCCAGCCCTTCATCGCCGCCCTGACCGCGCCGAACGGTCCCGGCCAGACGCCGCCGAACGCGACCTTCGGCCCCCGTGCCCTTCTCGCGCCTGGCCTATTCCAACCGCGAGACGCCCCAGGAAATCGAGGACATGGGCCTGTCGGCGGAAGCGACCATCGACTTCCCCAGCCTCAACGCCACTCTGACGTCCCAGACCTCGTGGCGCGACTGGTCGTTCCAGCAGGGGATGGACCTGGACTACACCGGCGCCGACATCCTGTACCGCGCCAACGACGGCTCCAACGGCTACGGCGTCGACAACCTGACGCAAGAGTTCCGCCTGGCCGGCACGTCGGACAAGCTGGACTGGCTGGTCGGCGTGTTCGCCACCAAGGAAGGCGTCTATCGCGACGACAGCTACGTCTATGGCTCGGACTACAACGCCTTCGCCTCCCTGCTGCTGACGGCCAGCCTGCCCGCCTCCGTGGGCGGTCCCAGCCCGTCGCGCCTGGGCTGTTTCACCAATCCGAACGGCTTTCTGGTCGGCACGGCCGGCGCGGCCGCAGGCCAGCCGCTATGCGTGATCGGCGCCGTGCCGCCCAGCGCCGCCGCCCCGACCTTCGCCGCCGGCAAGGCGTATGAGGACCACTATTCGCAGAAGTCCGACTCGGTCGCCGTCTTCACCAACAACACCTGGAAGGTGAGCGAGGCTTTCGACATCAATCTGGGCCTGCGCTACACCTACGACAGCAAGCGTCTGCTGGGCCTGCAGGACAATCTGGGAACGAACGGCGCGGCCTGCGGCGGCGCCCTGACCAACCAGAACCCGGCCAACCGCACGGTCTCGCCGATCCCCGGCACGGCCAATATCGCCACCCCGGCCGCCGCGCTGGGCCTGCTGTGCTTGCCCTGGTCCAACCCGCAGTACGACAACCGCCGCATCCAGGAGAAGTTCAGCGACACCGACCTGTCCGGCACGATCAAGGCGTCCTACCGCTTCAACCCCTCGATCATGGTCTATGGTTCTTATGCGCGGGGCTACAAGGGCGCGGGCTACAATATGGACCGGGTGCAGACGGGCGTGACGCCGGACGCCTCGCTGTTCTTCAAGGCCGAGACGGTCGACAGCTATGAAGCGGGGGTCAAGACGACCCTGTTCAACCGCACCATGCTGCTGAACCTGACCTACTTCGACCAGAAGTTCGAGAACTTCCAGCTGAACACCTTCCTGGGCACCGCCTTCGTGGTGGAATCGATCCCGGAACTGACCTCGCGCGGCGTCGACGCCGACATGGTGTGGTTCACCCCGGTCGAGGGCCTGTCGTTCCAGGGCGGCGTGACCTACACGGACGCCAAATACGGCCAGTTCGGCGCCGGCGACATGTCCAACCCCGGCCGCTTCCCGCAACTGTCGCTGCTGCCGGGCGCGCGCGCCTCGTTCGCCCCGGAATGGTCGCTGACCGGCGCCCTGGCGTTTGACCGCGAACTGGGCGGCGGACTGCGCGGCGGGTTCAACCTGTCGGCCAAGTATTCGACCGAATACAACACCGGCTCGGACCTGTTGCCGTACAAGAACCAGGACGCCTTCACCGTGGTCAACGGCCGCGTGTCGATCGGTTCGGCCGACGAACGCTGGACCCTGGACGTCTGGGCCCAGAACCTGCTTGACGAAGAATACACCCAGGTGGGCTTCGCGGCCCCGCTGCAGGGCACGGCCTTCACCAACACCACCACGCCCCAGGCCAACGGCACCTACTACAACATCGCCACCGACACGGCGACCTACAACGCCTACCTGGGCGCCCCGCGCACCTGGGGCGTGACGCTGAAGGTCAAGTACTGATCCTCATGCCGCACGGCGGAACGACGAAGGGCCGACCGGGCGACCGGCCGGCCCTTTTTCTCTGCGAGGGGGCGGCGCTCTCGGCGGTGGTTTCTCTTGAGAACGGCTGTCTTCGCAGGCGGGTCGGGTGCTTTCTATCTGGGCACAAGCTGGTTCGTCGCTTGCGTTGATCCACCGTCCGCTTTCGACACATTGCGGACATTCAGGGCTGCGTTTCCGCTTCCTCAATCATCTCGGTTAGGGTCGCTTGAGAGATCTTCTTGAGGTCTTCAAAGGCAGGAGCAGTCGCCCTATGATCGCCGTTGCCTTCGCCGCTGATGCGGACACCATCATCTGTCTTTGACAGCTTAAAAACGAACGGCATCGCCGGATTGCCCGGTGCTGACACCACAATAAGTGTGGAGTGGTCGGCACAACCATATGCCAGCCACTCCGTCCCGCCAAAGGACCGATGGATGGGACCAGCCATACATTGAAGTGGCTCCGGGGCAGCATGTTGGTCCTGCTGGATCGGAACAGCCAACAGAATATACCCCGATAGAAGCCCGACAATCGACATGGTTGAACACCTCTTCGGATGGACAATGCCCGATGGCATGTCCGCTTTCCATCCATAGCTGACGCTCACCAAGTCCGCATCCCGTCTGCCGACGCCCGCCATGACCAACTGGGCGTCCATCGCAAGAAAAGACCCGGCCGGAGGGCTCCGGCCGGGTCTCATCGTGTCAGGCGCTGCGGCGTAGATCAGCCGATCCGATCCTCGCCCGCCGGTTCCTCATGCCCGTGCTGGCCGTGGAACATCTTGTCCAGTCGGCCTTCCAGGCGGCGCTTGACCCCGTCGATCAGGCTGAACACCACCGGCACGAACAGCAGCGATAGGGCGGTCGAGGTGATCAGCCCGCCGATCACGGCGATGGCCATGGGCGAGCGGAAGGCGGTGCCTTCGCCGAACGCCGCCGCGATGGGCAGCATCCCCAGGCCCATGGCCATGGTCGTCATGATGATCGGCCGCGCCCGCTTGTGGGCGGCGTCCATCAGGGCGTCGTGGCGGTTCATCCCCTTCTCCATGGCCATGATGGCGTAGTCGACCAGCAGGATGGAGTTCTTGGCCGCGATCCCGGTCAGCATGATGATGCCGATCAGGGCCGGCATGGACAGGGACTTGCCCGTCACCAGCAACAGGAAGAAGGCCCCGCCGAAAGACACCGGAAGCGCCGCCAGGATGGTGATCGGGTGGAAGAAGCTTTTGAACAGCAGGACCAGCACGACGTACATCAACAGGATGCCCGTCACGATGGCGAAGGCGAAGCCCATGCCCAGCTCCTGGAAGCTTTCGGCGTCGCCCGACGGCTTCTGGCTGACCCCGGCGGGCAGGGCCTTGATGGCGGGCAGGGCGTTCACCGCCTGCGTCCCCTGGCTCAGCGTCAGGCCGCTCAGTTCGGCGGTGATGTTGGCGACCCGCAGCCGGTCCAGACGGTTGATCTGGTTCGGGCCGGCGCCGAAGGTGACGTCCGCCACCGCCGACAGGGGCACGGTGGCGCCCGACGCCGTCGGCACCTGCAGGTTCTCCAGCACGCCCAGGTCGGATCGCGCCCGTTCGGTCAGCATGACGCGGATCGGCACCTGGCGGTCGCCCAGGTTGAACTTGGGCAACAACTGATCGGCGTCGCCCAGTGTGGCGACCCGCGCCACCTGGCTGATGTCCTGGGTCGACACCCCCTGCAGGGCGGCGACGTCGGCGCGCGGCGTGACCAGGATTTCAGGCCGCACCAGGGAGGCGGACGACACCACGTTGGACAGGCCGGGGATGTTGCGCATCTCCCGCTCGACCTTGGCGGCCGCCGGTTCCAGCACCGCGGGATCGTCGCCGACCAGGGCGATGGTCAGAAGGCTGGACCCGCCGCCCGCGCCCGAGGCGCCGAACTGCACCCGCGCGCCCGGAGTCTTGCGCAGGATGGGACCCATCTCGCGTTCGAATTCCTGCTGGCTCAGCTTGCGGTCCCAGCGCCCGACCAGATTGACGGTCAGATTGGCGCTGCGGACCTCTCCGGACGAGCCGCCCCCGCCGGGGCCGAAGCTGACGGTGGCCGAGCCGACGGAGGAATAGACCGACTTCACTTCGGGCCGTTTCAGCAGTTCGCGGTTGATGTTCTGCACCGCGCCGTCGGTTTCGGCCAGGGTCGCCCCCGGCGCGAACTGCACCGTGACGGTGGAGCGCGAGATGTCCTCGACCGGAATGAACTCGCCCGGCAGTCTGGACGCCATGAAGATGGAGGCGAAGAAGAACAGCACCCCCATCCCCAGCACCCACAGGCGGTGGTCGAACACCCGGTCCGCCACCTTGCGACGGAACCAGCCGGCGCGCGGATGGTGCGCGGCCCGACGCCTGCGCCAGTCGTCGCCCAGGGCCCAGTTCAGGGCCTTCAGATAGGGCGCCATCCAGAACGGCTCTCCGTGTTCCTTGCCTTGGTCCTTCTTCAGCAGATAGGCGCCCATCAGCGGCGTCAGGGTCCGCGCCACCAACAGGGAGAACAGAACGCTGACGCAGGTGGCGATGGCGAAGCTCTTGAAGAACTGGCCCACGATGCCCGGCATGAAGCCGGTGGGGGCGAACACCGCCACCAGGGTCGCCGTCGTCGCCATGACCGCCAGGCCGATCTCGTCGGCCGCCTCGATGGCCGCCGGATAGGGCGGCTTGCCGTCGCGGATGTGGCGGACGATGTTCTCGATCTCCACGATGGCGTCGTCCACCAGAATGCCGATGGTCAGCGACAGCGCCAGCAGCGTGACCACGTTCAGCGACTGGTCGGTCAGGTCCATGATCCAGAAGGTCGGGATCAGCGACAGCGGCATGGCCACCGCCGCGATCAGGGTCGCGCGCCAGTCCCTGAGGAAGATGAAGACCACGGCGATGGCCAGAAGCGCGCCCAGCACCAGGGTCTCGACCGAGGCGTGGAAGTTGTTGATGACGTCGGTAGTGGTGTTGGCCACCTCCTCGATAGTGACGTCGCCCCGCTCCTGATCCAGCTTTCTGATCTCGGCGTTGACGCGGTCATAGACGTCCACCTCCGACGATCCGATGGCGCGCGACACGCCGAAACCGACCACCTCCTGGCCGTTGAACCGGGCGCGGCCGCGCGGTTCGGACCATTCGTCGGTGATCTGGCCCAGGTCGCCCAGGCGCACGCTGCGGCTGCCGATGGGGATCAGGGTCTCGCGCAGTTGCTCGACGGACTGGGCCGAACCGACGGTGCGGATGGCCTGTTCCTCGCCCGCGATCTCGCCCCGTCCGCCGGGCAGGTTGATGTTGGAGGCCCGCAGCTGGTTCGACACCTGGGCCGCCGTCACGCCTGAGGCGGCCAGGCGCGCGGGGTCCAGCTTGATGCGGATCTCGCGGCTGACGCCGCCGTCGCGGCTGATCTGGCTGACGCCGCGCACCGACAGCAGGCGTTTGGCCACGGTGTTGTCGACGAACCAGCTTAGCTCCTCGGGGTTCATGCCCGGCGCCCGCACCACATAGTTGGCGAAGGGGATGGCCGTGAACTCGATGCGCTGGACGATCGGCTCCTGCACGTCGGCGGGCAGGTTCTGGCGGATGCCGCTGACGGCGTTCCGGACGTCGTTCGTGACCTTTTCCAGGTTCACGCCCAGCTGGAATTCGATGGAGGTGGTCGACACCCCCTCGTTGACCACTGAATTGATATGTTTGACCGACCCCAGGCCCGCCACCGCGTCCTCAACCAGGCGCGTCACCTGGGTCTCCATTTCTGTCGGGGCGGCGCCCGCCTGAACCACGGTCACGGCCACGACCGGCAGGTCCACGTCGGGGAAGTTGTTGGTGCGGAGCTTGAAATAGCTCATCGTCCCCGCGATCGTCAGGACGACGAACAGCAGGACGATGGGGATCGGGTTCCTAATCGACCAGGACGAGATGTTCTGAAAGCCCATCGGTCCGGTTCCCTAGCGCGTTGTCGCAGGCGCGGCAGCGGCGGGCGCCGGCTGCGGCGTTCCCGTCGCCGGGGCGACCGTCACATGGTCGCCCTCGCCCAGGAAGCCTGCGCCCTGGACCACGACGCGCTGTCCGGCCTGAACGCCCGTGACCGCCACCCCGTCGCCGCTGCGGATCCCGGTCGTGACGGGGGCGAAGCGCACGACGTCGCCCTGGCCGACGACATAGACCCCTGCCTTGCCTTCCCGGTAGACGACGGCCGATGCGGGCACGACCAGAGCCGGCTGGTCGCCGACCGCGATTTCGGCGCGGGCGAACATGCCCGGACGCAGCTGGGCGTTGGGGGCCAGGGTGATGCGGGCCAGACCCAGGCGGGTCTGCGGATTGACCTCGGGCGTGACGATGCGGACGGTTCCCGACGTCGCTCCCGCCTCGCTGGAGGTCACGGTCGCCGACTGGCCGGCGCGCACCAGGCCCAATTCGGTCTCAGGCACCTGGGCGTCCAGCTCCAGCCGGCCGTCGCGCACCATGCGGAACAGCTCGGTCCCGGCGCTGATGATCTGGCCCTTGGTGACGCTGCGGCTGACGATCAGGCCGGCGACGGGCGCGCGGATGGTCGATTGGTTCAGCCGCGTCTGGGTTTCCGACAGGGCCGCGCGGGCGGCGGCCAGACTGGCGGTGGAACTGCGCTGGTTGGCCAGGGTCGTGTCCAGCGACGCCTGGCTAAGGAAGCCGCGTTCCTTCAGTTCCTGCGCGCGGGCCAGGGCGGCGTCGTCGCGCGCGGCGTTGGCCTGGGCCAGCTGGACCTGGGCCTGCTGCTGGCGCAACTGGGCGCGCAGCAGGACGTCGTTCATTTGCACCAAGGGTTGGCCCTGGCGGACATAGGCGCCTTCGTCGACATACAGGGCCACAGCCGTCAGGCCGCCCGTCTCGGCCGCGACCGGCACCTCTTCCCAGGCTGAGACCGAGCCCGAGGCGCTGACCGTGCGGCTTAGGCTTGTCCGGGTCACGACGGCGGCCGTCACCGTCTGGCGCGCGCCGGCCTCGACCTGGCCGTCCGTCTTGGCGTCGTCCTTGCCGCCGCAACCGCTCAGGCCGGCGGCCGACAGGGCCAGGAGGCCCAGGACAAGGAAGGGGCGGCTCGGCGGGGTTCGGGTCGTCATGGCCACGGACAGAATCCTCGATTGCGGGCGGGCAAGGGGCAGGCGAAACGGACCTCCGGCGCAGGGCCGGCGGGGAGGGGGTTCATACCGTGTCCGAAAACCGTTCTCAAACGCGAAGCCCATTGTTGCAAACGCTTAATGTAACGATGGTCCGGCCTGCGGCGGACGTGCGACTGGCCCCCAGTGCTTACGCATGATAGGGGCGCGCGGATGACGACTCCCCCGATCTCGAACATTCGCAACTTCAGCGTGGTCGCCCACATCGACCACGGCAAGTCGACCCTGTCCGACCGCCTGATCCAGTTCACCGGCGGCCTGTCGGCGCGGGAGATGTCGGAACAGGTCTTGGATAATATGGAGATCGAGCAGGAGCGCGGGATCACCATCAAGGCCCAGACCGTGCGTCTGAACTACAGGGCCAAGGACGGGCAGGACTATGTCCTGAACCTGATGGACACGCCGGGCCACGTCGATTTCGCCTATGAGGTGTCCCGTTCGCTGGCCGCCTGCGAAGGCTCGCTGCTGGTCGTGGACGCCTCGCAGGGGGTCGAGGCCCAGACCCTGGCCAACGTCTATCAGGCCATCGACAACAACCATGAGATCGTCCCGGTCCTGAACAAGATCGATCTGCCGGCCGCCGAGCCCGAGCGGGTCAAGGCCCAGATCGAGGAGGTCATCGGCCTGGACGCCTCGGACGCCGTGGAGTGTTCGGCCAAGTCCGGCCTGGGCATCGAGGACGTGCTGGAGGCCATCGTCACCCGCCTGCCGGCGCCCAAGGGCGACATCGACGCCCCCCTGAAGGCCATGCTGGTCGACGCCTGGTACGACCCCTATCTGGGCGTCGTCCTGTTGGTCCGGGTCTTCGACGGCGTTCTGAAGACCGGCCAGCGCATCAAGATGATGCAGTCCGGCTCGACCCATCTGGTGGACCGCGTCGGCGTCTTCCTGCCCAAGAACACGCCCGTCGATCAGCTCGGCCCCGGCGAGGTCGGCTTCATCACCGCCCAGATCAAGGAGGTCGCCCACGCCGCCGTCGGCGACACCATCACCGACGAGAAGAAGCCGACCGCCGAACCGCTGAAGGGGTTCAAGGAAGTCCAGTCGGTGGTCTTCTGCGGCCTGTTCCCCGTGGACGCCGCCGATTTCGAGGACCTGCGCGCCGCCATCGGCAAGCTGCGCCTGAACGACGCCTCCTTCACCTATGAGATGGAATCCAGCGCGGCCCTGGGCTTCGGCTTCCGCTGCGGCTTCCTGGGGCTGCTGCACCTTGAAATCATTCAGGAACGCCTCAGCCGCGAGTTCAACCTGGACCTGATCGCCACGGCGCCGTCCGTGGTTTACAAGATCCACCTGCGCGACGGGTCCGAGATGGACCTGCACAACCCGGCCGACCTGCCCGACGTGATGCAGATCGAGACCATCGCCGAGCCCTGGATCAAGGCCACCATCCTGACGCCCGACGAATATCTGGGCGGGGTCATCAAGCTGTGCCAGGACCGGCGCGGCCAGCAGGTGGAGCTGTCCTACGTCGGCAGCCGCGCCATGGTGGTCTATGAGCTGCCGCTGAACGAGGTGGTGTTCGACTTCTACGACCGGCTGAAATCCATCTCCAAGGGCTACGCCTCCTTCGACTACGAGATCACCGACTACAAGGTCGGCGATCTGGTCAAGATGTCCATCCTGGTCAACGCCGAGCCGGTCGACGCCCTGTCCATGCTGGTTCACCGCGCCCGCGCCGAGACGCGCGGCCGGGGCATGGTCGAGAAGATGAAGGAGCTGATCCCGCCCCACCTGTTCCAGATCCCGATCCAGGCGGCCATCGGCGGCAAGATCATCGCCCGCGAAACCGTCCGCGCCCTGAGGAAGGACGTGACCAGCAAATGCTACGGCGGCGACGCCACCCGCAAGAAGAAGCTGCTGGAAAAGCAAAAGGCCGGCAAGAAGCGCATGCGCCAATTCGGCAAGGTCGAAATTCCCCAGGAAGCCTTCATCGCGGCGCTTAAGATGGACGAGGATTAAGGCGAGTTCTCGCGCCCTCGAAAATGCGGAATTCTGCGCGCAGAAACCTGTAAAAGCGCGCATCGATTCCTGTAGATTCAGCGACATAGGCTGTAAATTCGGCGATCTGCGCGCCTGGGTTTGTCCATGCCCCATACTGCGGCGCATGGAACCGAGACGAAAATACAAGATCCAGCCGGCGTCGGTCTGGGAGCAGGTGCGCAAGGATTATCTGGCGGGAGAAGGCGCGCGGGTGGTGGCCGAGCGGCACGGTGTGGGCGAAGAGGCCCTGCGCGCCCGTGCGACGCGCCAGGGCTGGTCCCGCTACCTCCAGAAGTCGACGATGCCGGCGGAGGGCGCGGACGCGCCTGTGTCGGCCCTGTTCGAGGGGCTGGCCGACGACGGGACCGACGACCCCGCCGACCTGGCCCAGACGGCCACGCGGGCCTCGGCCCAGGCCATGCGCGCCGGGGAACTGGCCCGCGCCCACGCCCTGGCCGGCCTGGCCGAGCGGTATCGCAAACTGGTCGGGCCGGACGACGGCCGCCACAAGGCCCTGACGCCCGACACCGCCCCGCTGCAACTGGTGGCCGACATCCTGATGGATGACGACCTGGTGAACCGCCGCCTGGTCCTGAACAACCCCAAGGACCCGCCCTGTCCGACCAAGATCGCCTATCAGGACTGGGCCAGCCGCCAGGCCCGCGCCAGCTACAACTTCCACTTCACCCTGGTCCACCGCCGCGCCGCCTGCGAAGGCTATATCCAGCTTCTGGAACAGGCCCTGACCGCCGCCGGCCTGCCCCTGCCCGACGAACCGGACCAGAACCGCCGCCTGCGCCTGGGCCTGGACGTGCGTGTGGGCGACACGGTCATGTCGCACGAGGCGTATCAGGAGACGTTGGGGGAGGAGTAGGGGCCGATCAGACCCGCCGATAGACGCCGCGCCCATCGAACGCCAACCAGCCCCGGTCGCGCAGCACCTGCAACTGCTGCCTGATCTTGGGCCGGAAATTGTTGTTGCCGGGATAGAGGGCCGCCAGCGCCGCTTCGTGGGCATAGGCTGAACGCCGGCCATAATTGCCATCAGGTACTGTGCGACCGCGATATCCACCGCTGCCGCCATTTTGTGCCGCCAGCTTTCCAAGAGATGTAGATTATACTCCGTCGAACCTCAGTCGCGTGCGTCCCAAGATAGCTGCGTGGTCGATTCGGCATCTCAGATTAACGCAGCGATTGCGGACCTTGTCCGCGAGTATCGACTTGCGCGTGGCTTCAGCCAAGAGCATCTCGCTTCGCTGTGTGGACTCGACCGTACTTATATCTCCTCAATCGAGCGCAAGAGAAGCAACATATCTGTTCAGGCTCTAGCCAAAATAGGAGATGCATTAAGTTTGCCTCCGGGTCAGATGTTGAACAGGATTGCGACCATTATCGAATCTTCGTCATGACTTATACGTTTGATCGAAAATCGTATCTCGTGAACAAAAGGCGAGGAAAACTGTCTATTGCGCGAGATTTTTCCATGGATCCGGATTTTGTCTGGGACGCAGTGGAGATGTCTCACCGCCTTATCGATCAGATCGTTGGCTTTGATATAGAGCTTTTTCCTTTGTTGGGTATGCGCAATCTCAGTGCGTTCATTGGAGAGTTATTCGCAGCGTCCGTAATTAAAGTGACCAACGGAACGTTTGTTAAGAACCCTCATCAAGATGGTTATCCCGACCTATTGTTGATGGATAAGGCAGGGAAGTCTCATTATGAAGCTCTGAGAGATCGCCTCAGGGACAAGTCTCCCTTTAGCCCTTTTTCGACGGGTGGGGTGGAGGTCAAAGCAACCTGCGGATCTGTTCCAACTCCAGCCGCACTCATGAAGCGTGGTTTAACCAAGCCTGACATTGGTCAGCAGCGGGTCAGAATGTTGGTGGGCTATGACTGGAAAGCTCATCACCAAGATACCAACAATTTAATGTCGCTGTTTTGGGACTTTATCGACGGCGCGCCTCGTATAATCGCAGTGTTCTACTGTGATACTTTGACGAGGGATGATTGGGGAAAGATCGTCCAGCCCAGAGAAGGGGGTGGGCGCACGACATCGGTTTCCATCATGACCCGAGCGGGCGTTCGGAAAATGTTCGACAATTGGGTCATAATGCTCGATGACGCAGATTACAAAGGCTTCTTTGAAAGACGAAATTCCGCCAAGCTTGCCTAAGCTGCGCTGAGCATGCGGTCAGTTCGTACTAACCCCAGTATATGATCAAAGATCGCCTTAAGTCCCAGGGGGGGGATGCTTTCTCCGATAACATCCCTGATGAGTTTGTCGCTGACCCGGCCGCCATCGGCTCTGATCCACGAATACTGATTTTCGTCAATAGTATGTATCAAACAAGCTTCATATAGTGAGAGAACTCTGTTTTGCGTGGGGTGAAGTTTCTGGTCGCTGCAAGCATAAGACAAGTTCCGTGTTAATGCGCTTGCTGGAAGGTCGCCGCGCATTCTCTTGTAAGCGGAGGTGAAGCCAGACATCAGGCAGTGCTCGCCATCACGGATGACCCACGGACGAGGTAGCAGGGAGCCGCATTTCTGGCACCTTACGGGGGTTGTTTTACTGGACTGATTTATGCCGCCAGCGCTCCGCTGATTGCCATGAGTGGCGTTTCCGTCGTAACCGCAATCGATCGCTACGCATTGATTATCGAAAGCGCCCCCGCCCGGAGGCGTGTTGGATACCCAAAAATACTTGCTCTCGTCCAGCAGTGGTACGCGGTGCAGAGGTATTTCAGACTTTGCCGTTTGCGGTGATCCAGCGTCGAGAGGCGGCAGATGACCGATGGTTTGCTCGACTGTTATCCAAGGCTTTTCAAGCAAACTAGGGCGCTTTGCATGAGTCGGTTGCGGCAGCCACTGCTTGGTTAGGAAAGCCGCTTGAACGCTTGGAATTCTCGAAAATACAGTAATGAGCCGCTGTCGTCTTTGGGGTACGCCGTAGTCCGCAAATTCTATCACCGATGATCGGCCTGTGTAACCGAGTGGCGTGAGTATTTCGTCTATCAGGTCGAGCAAGCCGATATATCGCCCGTCGCGTGAAAGGATGATCGTCTGCTCCATCTCTGGAACGTTCTCTACGACGAAGACTTTTGGGCGCAGGGCGGTCACGACATCCAGCGTTGGCAACATCAACTGGTTGCGGACGTCGAGCGTAGGTTTCCGTCCCGCTCGGATGCCCTGAAGAAGCTTGCCTCGTCCGTTCTTGGACATTCCCTGACAAGGAGGGGTGGCGAAAATAATGTCCAGTTCGCCGCCGCGAAGGCGGCTTTCGGCGGTTGAGATAATTTTGCTGGCCGTTTGCCAAATATCGCCGACGACGAGTGTGGCTTCGGGAAAGTTCTGCTGAAACAGCGCAGCCCGCTCTGCTAATATTTCGCTAGCAACGAGCGTGCGCACGCCGGCGGCATGCAGTGCGATGTCACCGATGCCTCCCGAACTGAACAAGCTGACTGCGGTAGGCGATTCGCTCATATTTGAAGAATATAAACTGCATTAGGGAAGTCAACGCAACTACCGCCCCTTTCTGAACGCCGCCGCCTTTTCCGCCGCCGCCTCCGCGCGCCACTTCTTCGGGGCGGACTTGTCGACCTGCTCCCCCGCGCCGGTCAGGGCTTCGTTGGCGAACTCCAGGTCCATCAGCTTCATGCGCTTGATCTCGTCGCGCAGGCGGGCGGCTTCTTCGAACTCCAGGTTGGAGGCGGCCTCGCGCATGCGGCCTTCCAGATCCTTGAGCGCGGCCTGGAAGTTGGAGCCGACGAAGGGTTTGGCGGTCTCGGCCACGCCGGGCGTGGTCAGGCGGTCCAGGGCGCGGGACTCATAGGGGCTGTCCAGGATTTCCTTGATGTCGCGCTTGACGCTTTCGGGCGTGACGCCATGCTCGGCGTTCCATTGCATCTGCCGTTCGCGGCGGCGGTCGGTCTCGGCGATGGCGCGCTCCATCGAGCCGGTCATGCGGTCGGCGTACAGGATGACGCGGCCGTCCACGTTGCGCGCGGCGCGGCCGATGGTCTGGATCAGGGAGGTCTCCGAGCGCAGGAAGCCCTCCTTGTCCGCGTCCAAAATGGCGACCAGGCCGCACTCGGGGATGTCCAGACCCTCGCGCAGCAGGTTGATGCCGATCAGGCAGTCGAAGGCGCCCAGCCGCAGGTCGCGCAGGATCTCGATCCGCTCAAGCGTGTCGACGTCGGAGTGCATGTAGCGGACGCGCACCCCCTGTTCGTGCATGTATTCGGTCAGGTCCTCGGCCATCTTCTTGGTCAGGGTGGTGACGAGGGAGCGATAGCCGCGGGCCGTCGTGGCCTTGACCTCGTCGATGACGTCGTCGACCTGGTTGCGGGTCGCGCCGCTGACCGGGCGGATGTCCACCGGCGGGTCGATCAGGCCGGTGGGGCGGATGACCTGCTCCACGAAGACGCCGCCCGCCCGCTCCATCTCCCACGGGCCGGGGGTGGCGCTGACATGCACCGTCTGGGGCCGCATGGCGTCCCATTCCTCGAACTTGAGGGGTCTGTTGTCGATGCAGGAGGGCAGGCGGAAGCCGTATTCCGCCAGCGTCGACTTGCGGCGGTAGTCGCCCCGGAACATGCCGTTGATCTGGCCGATGGTGACGTGGCTCTCGTCCACGAACAGCAGGGCGTTGTCGGGGATGTATTCGAAGAAGGTGGGCGGCGGCTCGCCCGGCGCGCGGCCGGTCAGCCAGCGGCTGTAGTTCTCGATGCCGGCGCAGCTGCCGGTGGCCTCCATCATCTCCAGATCGAAGCGGGTGCGCTGTTCGAGGCGTTGCGCCTCCAGCAGCTTGCCGTTCTCGACCATCCAGTCCAGCGTCTCCTTCAACTCGGCCTTGATGCCGTTGACGGCCTGGTTCAGCGTCGGGCGGGGGGTGACGTAGTGGCTGGCGGCGTAGACGGTGATCTCGTTCAGGTCGGCGGTCTTCTTGCCGGTCAGGGGGTCGAACTCCTGGATCGCCTCCAACTCGTCCCCGAACAGGCTGATGCGCCAGGCCCGGTCTTCCAGGTGGACGGGGAAGATTTCGATCACGTCGCCGCGTTTGCGGAACATGCCGCGCTCGAACGCAGCGTCGTTGCGCTTGTACTGCAGCGCGATCAGATCCGCCCGCAGCTTCGCCTCGTCGATCTGGTCCCCCACCTTCAGCGTGAACGTCATCGCCGTATAGGTCTCCACCGACCCGATGCCGTAAATGCAGGAGACGGAGGCCACCACGATGACGTCGTCCCGCTCCAGGATCGCCCGCGTCGCCGAGTGGCGCATCCGGTCGATCTGCTCGTTTATGGACGAGTCTTTTTCGATGTAAGTGTCTGTTCTTGGGACATAAGCTTCGGGTTGATAATAGTCGTAGTAGCTGACGAAATACTCGACCGCATTGTCGGGGAAGAAGCTCTTGAACTCGGAATAGAGCTGGGCGGCCAGGGTCTTGTTCGGGGCCAGGATCAGGGCCGGGCGTTGGGTCTGTTCGATGACCTTGGCCATGGTGAAGGTCTTGCCCGAGCCGGTGACGCCCAGCAGCACCTGATCGCGGTCCCCGGCGTCCGCCTGGGCCACCAGTTCGGCGATGGCGGCGGGCTGGTCGCCGGCGGGGGTGTAGGTCGTCTCCAGCCGGAACCGGCCGCCCTTCCTGGTCCCCTCGCGCGAGGGGCGGTGCGGAACCCAGTCGGCGGGGGCGGCGACCGGCTCCTCCGGCGTCAGGCGCGGGCCGGCGACCGGGGCGAACATGGGCATCTTGCCCGTATCGCGGATGAAGGCCGCCGCCGCCTCGCGCACGCCGGGATCGGGCGTATGGACGGGCTTGGCGGACCGGGGCGCAGCGGGCTTCGGCGTCGAAGAACGGTTCATGAACAGAACTTAGTGCGTGACGGACGGTCCCGCCATAGCGCCGCAGGGCCGCGAGGGTTGCGGACGGTCAGGCGTCGAGCCGCGCGGCCTCGGCCTCGATCCGGCGGCGCCAGTCCGCAGCCTCGTCCGGCGGCAGGACGGCCAGCATCTTGGGCACGTTGCGCCCCATCCGCGCCGCCTTCATGTCGGGGTCCCAGGGCCAGACCTCGGCCGCCTGCAACATCTCCAGCGTCCGCCGCAGGGTGTTCACTGCGATGGGATAGGGCACGACATAGGCGGGCGCCGCCGGGGCGGGGTCGCCGAAGAGGTCGGGTTGGGGCGAGGCAAACAGTTCAGCCTGTGCGGAGGGCATGGGCGGGCTTTCGGTACGATTCGTCCCAGTATCGCGCGGGCCGCCGCCGGGCGCGAGCGGAGCCGGGAATTTATCCCCCGCTCTCTCGGGTCGAGAGAACGATCACTGCGACGGAAACGCCTTCAGATATTCGGCGTCGATCCGGGCCATCTGGGAGATGGTGAAGCTGAGGCTCTCGGCGATGTTTCCGACGTGGGTCTGTTCGTCCAGGTTCAGGACGCGGCCCTTGCGGCTCTTCAGATACTTGTCGATCACCTGATAGCCGCCGATGTGGAAGTCCCACACGCCCTGGGGCAGGTTGGCGAACCCTTGCGTCTTGTTGATCCAGACGGTCTGCTCCTCGGGCGAATAGCGCACGGCCTCGACGGTGTGATCGCCCTTGCCCGTATAGTCGCCCAGTCGCGGCTTTGAGCGCGGGACGGTCTTCAGCAGATGGGTCTGGATCAGCGCCCAGCCGAGGGCCGACAGGGCCTCGAACTGTTCCGGCGTCTCGGCGAAGGGGATGCGCGGGAAGTCGATGCGCAGGAACTCGGCATAGCGTGTCCGATAGGTCGGGGCGTGCAGGATGGCGTAGATGTAGCCAAGGATCTGCTCGGGATCGTAGTGTTCGCCGTAGCGGGCGTCGAGGAAGTCGCGGAACGTGGTCCCGAATGTTTCCACTCCGTCCTTGTATAGCGGAAACGCGAATCCGTTGTTTGACGTCAACGGCGACATGCAGATCGCCTCGATTGGCATGTCGGAAACTTGGGCGTGTCGGAAATCTTCGCCTTTAGTCATCCTTGACGTGACGAGGGCTAGCGTCCCCTTTCGCAGTTCCCCCATCACCCGTTCTCGGCGATGTACGGCTACGTTGCGATCCCAGATCGTCCAGCGGCGATCAAAGGGCCGATAGAGAATTGGTGTCGTTTCGTCAGCAAGGTTTATCGTCGGCAACTCGCTCTTCGCGCGCTCATAGCTCCATTGTTCTTGGGTGCAGAGGCGGAAGTGTTTGCGTGCTTCAGCTTCACTGGCCGAGGCGAGCAAGGTTGCGACTTTGCCGCGCGCCTCGTCGGGCGAGAATGAGATTGCGAACTGGTCGTGTGTGGTCACGAACCCCGGGGCGGGATCGCCTAGTTCGGCAAAGATTTCCCGGATGGAGGGATGCTCCCGGTATCTGGCCGCTCCAGCTTCATCGTGAGGCCTAAAGAGCCAGTCGGGGTCTGCTGGGCTCAAGCTTGTTATTGAGTCGACAGACAGCACGCGATCAACCAGAGCTTGATACTTAGCTAGGCGCTTACCCCACAGATCGGAGTGAAAAACGCCCTTGTTGATGCCCGATCGCTTAATGAAGATTGTGACTGAAACGCCTTGGCTGATGTCGAACACATTTTCGTCGGCCGACCCATCAGGCGCTCGTTCCTTCTTCTTGGTGCTGCCGTGCAGATCAAGGACGTGAATCTGATCAAATGTTTCCAGCAACGACTTTCGCATGCCTTTGAAGGTGGGATTGTCGAGCCATGAGTGGTTCGTGATGATGCCGACGACGCCCTCGTCAACGCTGTCCATCTTCATCTGGGCGAAGCGGATGAACTTGACGTAGTCGTCCTGAAGCCACTTGCCCTGAGCGGGCTTTGACAACTCTGGGAAGCCCTTGCGGTATTCGGCGATAGAGGCCGTGATCCATGCGCCCGTATTCTTCGAGTGCCCCGAGTACGGCGGGTTCCCGGTTATCACGAGGATCGGCTTGTCCTTGACCTCCTGTGCGCCCTTCACCTCCTCGGCCAGGGCGGGCATCAGCAGGTTGCCTTGGGGCTCAACCGGCTCCAGCGTGTTGGTCAGGAAGACCTGCAGCCGCTCCTGATCCTGCAACGGATGGCCCTTGTCGCGCAGGTATTGCGACAGTTTCAGATGGGCGATGGTGTAGGGGGCGATCAGGTATTCGAAGCCGTAGATGTTCTTCGTCAGGTGCTCGCGGACGATGCCGTCCGCCTTGCCCGCCTCCGGCCCGCCGATGGTGTCGAAGATGCGTTCGAACACCTCCAGCAGGAAGGTGCCGGTGCCGGTGGCGAAGTCCAGAACCGTGACCCGCTTGTGGTCGGCCAGACCGTCCGCGATGCCGAAGGTGTCCTTCAGGATGTCGTCGATGGCGCGGACGATGAAGTTCACCACCGGCGGCGGGGTATAATAGACGCCGCGCCCCTTGCGCATCGCCGGGTCGTAGGCCTTCAGGAAGTCCTCGTAGAAGTAGATGAAGGGGTCCTTCTCGAAGAGACGATGCTCCTCTTCGTCGCCGGCCTTGATCTTGCGGCTGATGGCCTTGCGCGCCCGGAACGACAGGTCGTTGTGGATGCTGGCCAGGTCGATGCCGTTCACGATGGACAGGATTTCGTCCACCACCCAGCGGCTGGGGCGATACTCGGGCTCGTCCATCTCCTCCAGGAAGCGGACCAGTTCGCGGATCAGGCTGAAGCTGCCGGGGATGAATTTGCGGACGTTGTCCAGCGTGACCTCGACGCCGGCGCCCGCGTTGAGGCGCGCGAGGAACAGGCCGTAGGCCAGCATCTGGGCGAAGGCGTCGGCGAAGGCCTTGATGTCCAGGTCGTGGAAGATCTGATCCCGGAAGGCGGCGTAGAGGCCGTGCAGCTTGCCGAGGTCATTGTCCTTCTGCTGGCGGACCAGTTCTTCGGTCAGAAAGTCGCGCAGCAGGGCCGCGCGGGTGGCCAGTTCGACCGCAAGCGTCTGGCCCCGCCCGATGTTCTGGGGCGCGGTGGAGAAAAAGGCGCGCAGCAGTTTGGCGACCTGATCGGTCGCCTCGGGCTTGAGCGCCAGCATCTTGCCCGACAGGTCGGTGGAATGGGCCAGACGTGCGCGCTGGGGGTCCTGGCCCTTCTTGAGCCAGACGAATTCCAGATAATCCGTGAGTAGCAGGTTCTCGGACAGCCTCTGGTATTTCTTGATCTGGTCCGAGCGGATCAGCTTGTCCAGGCTGTCGTCGATCTGCTTGTTCTCGACGTAGCCGACCACACGGGCGTCGCGCTTGACCATGAAGTCGGGGCGGCCGCCGCCGTCCTTGTCACCACGCGGCTCGTGCCGAACGTGCAGGCGCGTGTCGGCGTCGGCGGCGGCGTCTTTCAACAGGCGTTCCAGCGCCCCGCGATCGGTGTGTTCGGTCTTGGCGTCGATCGGAGTGGCGGCCAGGGCCTTTAGATAGTCGTCGAAATTCAGCGTCACATCGTGCCCCACAACCGTAGCGGGACTGTAGGCGGGCCGAGTGCGGCTGCCAAGCCGTCGCGGCTTGACGCTCTCACACAGTATGCCCCATACACTGTGCATCACACACTATGTGGCGCACGGAGATGGGCGGGTGAGTCAGGACGAGGAACTGCTGTTCGAGAGCCTGCGGCTGGAGCTGAGGCGGGGATCGTTGATCCTGGCCGTGCTGGCCAGTCTGAGGCGCGAGCAATACGGCTATTCGCTGCGGGTCGCCCTGGGCGAGGTCGGGGTCGAGATGGAGGAGAGCACCCTCTATCCGCTGCTGCGCCGGCTGGAGAGCCAGGGGCTGCTGAACAGCGAATGGCGCGAAGAGGAGCGGCGCAAGAAGCGGTTCTACCGCCTGTCGCCGCGCGGGGAGGCGATGCTGGCGCGGCTGGCGTCCGAATGGCGCGGCCTGTCGGCCTCGCTGGAGAAAATGCTGTGAAAGACGCAATGGAAGGAGGCGCCGGGATGGACCTGGTGGAACGCTATCTGAACGCCGTGGCGGCTCAGCTGCCCAAGGAGACGCGCGACGACATCGTCGCCGAACTGCGCGACGAGATCATGGGGCGCATCGAGGCGCTGGAGGCGCGGCTGGGCCGGGCGGCGACCGACGACGAGGTCGAGGTCTTGCTGCGAGAGGTGGGCCATCCCTTGACGGTGGCCGCGCGGTATCGGTCGGGACCGCAGGCCCTGATCGGGCCAGAGCTTTATCCGTGGTGGATGTTCGGGGTGAAGGTCGGGCTGACGGTCATGGCCTGCGTCACCCTGATCGGCCTGGCGGTGCGGGTGCTGGTCGGCGACGTTGATGTCGGCCCGGCCATCGGTCAGGGCGTTTCCAGCCTGATCAGCGGCGCAATCGCGGTCGTCGGCCTTCTGACCGCCATCGGTTTCGTGCTGGAGCGTCAGCAGAAGAAGCCGGACTTCATCGCCCGATGGCGCGTCAAGGATCTTGGCCTGTTCCAGCTGGGCGGGGACTTCGACGCCGAACGCTGGGGCGAACGGCTGGCGCGCGGCGACTGGTCCCGGGCGCCGGCCAAGTCGGGCCGGGAGGTGCGAAAGGGCGCGCAGATGTCCCCGGTCGCGCGTGCGGTGGCCAGCGCCATCGGCTGGACGGTGGTGCTGCTTTGGTGGACGGGCCTGCTTCAGGTCGCGCCGATCCGGCCCGACGAGCTGGCCGGGGTGGTCGACGGCGTCGATTACGGACGCATTCTGGCGGACATGGTGCGGGTCGCCTACTGGCCGGTCGCCCTGTTCGCCGTCTGCCGCATCGGTTTCGACCTGATGCGGGCGGCGTCCGGCGGCAATGTGCGAGTGACGGCCCTGGGCGACCTGGCGTTCGGTATCGCCGCCGCCTGGGGCGTGCTTTGGATCTGGTTCTGGTCGGCCCTGTCGCCCATCGTCTGGGTCGGCACGGCGACGGAGTTCATGGAGCGGGTGCGTCGCCTACTGGATGGGTCGGGCGATCAGGTCGGCGGTCTGGCGACCATTCTGATGATCGTTGTGGTCTGGGCGTTCGCCGCCGAGGTCGCGCGGGTTGTCCGGGCGACGGCGCGGCTGATCGTCGGGCGCTGATCGTGTCGAAAACGGCGCTTGACGATGTGTAACCTATAGGTGATATGTAACCTCAAGGTGACTTGAGGAGGTCGAGATGATTTCGGATGATGACGGGGTGGTTCGGCGCGTGAAGGCCGAGCGCAGCCGATGCTGGTGGACGGCGATCGTCGTGGTCGGCGTCGGCGCCGCCGCCCTGATCGGCGGATCGGGCTATGCCGTGATGAAGGGGGTCGAGGGCGACCAGGCGACGGTGGCGGGCGTAGTGGCCGGCATGGGGTTCGCCCTCGTGGTCCTGGGGGCGTTGATGGCCTGGTGGTCGCGCCCGGGACGGCCCATCGACATCGCCGCTTGCCGTGAGGGCGCACGGCGCGACAAGCTGCAACGCGAGCGGACCCAGCAACTGGTTCTGTTCCCGGTGATCCTTCTGCTGTTCATGGCCCAGGCGCACACCGCCATGCACAGGGTCCTGGGCGGGGACCACAACTTCGGCGCCTATATCCAGATTCTGCTGCCGGTCCTGTATGGCTGGTTGATCCCGGTGCTGGTCATGGGCTGGGACTGGCACGCGCAGAAGAACCGGCGCTTCCTTGAGGACGAACTGACCCAGCTCATGCGGGCGCGTTCGATGATCCTGGCCTTCATGGTGCTGATGGGCGGCGCGACCGTGGCGCTGGGGCTGGGGTTGTGGCGGGCGGATTACGGGGTCATGGCGCTGCCCTATGTTCTGGCCCTCGGCGGGGCGTCGGCGGGGCTGCGGTTCGCCTGGCTGGACCGCGAGGCCGGGCGCGATGGGTGATCCGCGACTGGGCTCGCGCCTGAAGGAGGCGCGCACGGCGGCGGGCCTGACCCAGCAGGGCCTGGCGGACAGGGCCGGCGTTTCGCGCAAGACCATCAATACGGTCGAGAACGGCGTCTTCGTGCCCTCGACCGTGCTGGCCCTGGAACTGGCCCGGGCCCTGGACACGACGGTGGAGGCCCTGTTCTTCCTCAAGGACTGAGTGATCCATCCAGGTCCGAAAACCGCGAGACAAGCGCCGGCCCAGCGCCCATTCTGCGGGTCATGGAACGGCCCCCGACACAGCGTCTGGATCAGAACGCCTGCTGGCGCGCGCTGACGGCGCGGGACGCCCGGTTCGACGGACGATTCTTCACGGCCGTGGTGTCGACGGGAATCTATTGTCGGCCGGTCTGCCCGGCGCGCACGCCCCGGCGCGAGAACGTCGTCTTCCACCCCAGCGCGGCCTCGGCCGAGGCCGCGGGCTTTCGCGCCTGTCTGCGCTGTCGGCCCGAGACGGCGCCCGAGATGGGCGCCTGGCGCGGCACGTCGAACACCGTCAGCCGCGCCCTGGCCCTGATCGAGGCAGGGGCGCTGGATACGGGCGACGCCGAGGCCCTGGCGGCGCGGCTGGGGGTTGGGGAGCGGCACCTGCGCCGCCTGTTCCGCCGCCATCTGGGCGCCGCGCCGGTCAGCGTGGCCCAGACGCGGCGGGTGCTTCTGGCCAAACAGTTGATCCACGACAGCCATCTGTCGATGGCCCAGGTGGCCCTGGCCTCGGGCTTCGGCAGCGTGCGGCGGTTCAACGAGACGTTCCAGGCGCTGTACGGACGGCCGCCGTCCGAGCTGCGTCGTCGCCGTGTCGAAGCGGCGGGAGGGGAGGCCGTGCGCCTGGGCCTGACCTATCGCCCGCCCTATGACTGGGCGGCGATGACGGCGGCCCTGGCCGCGCGGGCCGACGTCGATGAGCGCGTGGAGGGCGGGGTCTGGATTCGTCGCCTGCGCCGCGCCGTCGACCAGACCGACGGGGCGGTGTCGGTCGCGGCGGGCGGCCCCGGCCAGGTGCGGGTGGAGGCGCGGATCGACGATCTGAAGGCCCTGCCGGGCGTGCTGGCGCGGGTGCGGCGGGTGTTCGACCTGGCCGCCGATCCCGAGGCCATCCAGCGCGACCTGTCGCTGGACCCGGCGCTGGCCGAGGCGGTGAAGGGCCGCCCCGGTCTGCGGCCGCCCGGCGACTGGTTGGACCCGGCGATGGACGACCCCAGCGACCGTGTCACGACGACCGACCCCCGGCTTCTGGCCCGCGCCGAACGGTGGCGGCCCTGGCGCGCTTACGGCGCCCTTTACTGGACCCTGATCGAGGAGGGCCGCGATGCCCAGGCTGCCTGAAACCCTGCAACTGACGCTGGACCGCCTGACCTCCCCGCTGGGCGAGGTGCTGGTGGTCGTCGACGCCGAGGGCGTGGTCCGGGCGCTGGATTTCCACGACTACGAGGAGCGGCTGCGGCGGTTGCTGCGTCTGCACTACGGCGCGGTCGTCCTGACCGAAGGCCCCGCGCCCGAGGCGGTGCGCCGGGCGGTTCGGGCCTATTTCGCCGGCGATCTGGCGGCCTTCGACGGGGTTCGGGTGGAGACGGGCGGCACGACGTTTCAGCGGGCCGTCTGGCGCGCGCTGCGCGACATTCCCGCCGGCCAGACCCGCACCTATGGCCAGCTGGCCCAGGCGGTCGGGTCGCCCAAGGCGGTGCGGGCGGTGGGCCTTGCCAATGGCGCGAACCCCGTCGGCGTCATCGTGCCCTGCCACCGCGTCATCGGCGCGAACGGAACCCTGACCGGCTACGCCGGCGGTCTGGAGCGCAAACGCTGGCTGCTGGCGCACGAGGCGGCCGGGCGGCTGCCTTAGAGCCTGATTCACGCTTGAATCAGGCGCTAGCGGCGGGAATGTCGCGGCCAGGCAACGGCTTGGGCGCGGGTTCGTTTTCCTGAGCCACGACAACAGGAGAACCCGAGCATGAAACTGTCCAAAGGCGCCTTGGTGGCGGTGGTCGATGGCGAGAAGCTGGCGCTGTTCCGCAACGAAAGCGGGGCCGAGATCAGGCTGAAGGCCATTGAAAATCCGCCCATCGAGGACCGCGTCTCGGGCTCGGCCGGGCGACGCTCCAGCGAGGCCAATCCGGACAACGACACCCAGGCCGAGGACGGATTCGCCATGGGCGTGGCCCAGGTGCTGAACAAATGGGTCGTCACCGACAAGATCGACGAACTGCTGGTCATCGCCGCGCCCAAGACCCTGGGGGAACTGCGAAAGCACTGGCACAAGGACCTGCAGGCCAGACTGGCGGGCGAGATCGCCAAGGACCTGACCGGCCATTCGACCGATCAGATCGCCGCCGCCGTCGAAAAAGCCTGATCGCGTTCAGCCGCCGTCCAGAAAGCGGCGGCACGCCGGGTTCAGCGTCTCGTCCACATAGGGATAGCCCAGCAGGACCAGGGCGTCGGTCAACTGGTCCTGTTCCTCGGGCGGCACGCTGATCCCGGCCAGCACCCGGCCCACATCGTCGCCATGGTTGCGATAGTGGAACAGGGTCAGCGCCCAGGCGGGCTGAAGGCTGTTCAGGAACCGCAGGAAGGCGCCGGGCCGTTCCGGGAACTGGAATCGCAGGATACGTTCGTGCGGCAGGCCGCCCGCCCGGCCGCCGACCATGTAGCGGACGTGCAACTTGGCGGTTTCGTTGTCGCTCATGTCCTCCACGGCGTAGCCGCCAGCCGTCAGGCGGGCGATCAGATCCTCGCGCTCCTGGGCGCCGTCGCGCAGGGCCACGCCGACGAAGATCTGGGCCTGGCCGTCAGGAGACCAGCGATAGTTGAACTCCGTCACCGAACGGCCGTCCAGACTGTCAATGAAGCGGCGATAGTCGTCGCGGTCGTCCTTCATCTCCACGGCCAGAAGCGCCTCGGCGCCCTCGCCGATCTCGGCCCGTTCGGCGACGTGGCGCAGCCGGTCGAAATTGACGTTGGCGCCCGAGTTGATGGCGATCAGCGGCCCCGCGCCCGGATGGGCGGCGGCCCAAGCCTTCAGCCCCGCCAGCGCCACTGCGCCCGACGGTTCGGCGATGGCGCGGCTGTCGTCGAAGATGTCCTTGATCGCCGCGCAGATGGCGTCGGTGTCCACCAGCACGATCTCGTCCAGCAGGTCGCGGCACAGGTCGAAGGTCTTCTCGCCCGCCCGGCGCACGGCCACCCCGTCGGCGAACAGGCCGACCTCGTTCAGGGTGACGACCTCGCCGGCCGCCAGGGCCGACTTCATCGTGGGGGCGTCGACCGGCTCCACTCCGACGACGCGCGTTTCGGGGCGCAGGAATTTGAGGATGGCGGCGACGCCGGCGGCCAGGCCGCCGCCGCCGATGGGCACGAAGACCGCCGCGATGGGATCGGCGTGCTGGCGGGCGATCTCCAGCCCGACCGTGCCCTGACCGGCGATCACATCGGGGTCGTCGAAGGGATGGATGAAGGCCGCGCCGGTCTGGTTTTCCACCTGGCGGGCATGGGCGTATGCCTCGTCGAAACTGTCGCCGTGCAGCACCACCTGGCCGCCCAGGGCGCGGACGGCGGCGACCTTGATGCCTGGCGTGGTGGTCGGCATGACGATGGTGGCGGGGATGTTGCGACGCGCGGCGGCCAGGGCCACGCCCTGGGCGTGATTGCCGGCCGAGGCGCAGATGACCCCGCGCGCCAGCTCGGCCTCGGACAGGCTGGCGATCTTGTTGTAGGCGCCGCGAATCTTGAACGAAAACACAGGCTGAAGGTCCTCGCGCTTCAGCAGCACGGGGCGGTCCAGTCGCGCGGACAGGCGGCGCAGCGGATCGAGCGGGGTTTCCTCCGCCACGTCATAGACGCGAGCGGTCAGGATGCGGCGGATGATGTCTTGCACGTTTCTATCGGGTTTCAGGCGATGCCGAGGGCGAACGTGTCGATAGGGTGCGTGGCGCGTCGGGTCGAGCAAAAATATGCCCAGACCCGATGTCCGTCAGAGCTGCCGCGCCGACAGCCTTTGCGCCCAAAGGGCCGCGCGCCGCCTCAGCTCGTCCTTCCGCGCCATGTCCGACAGGTCGGGCGACAGCCGATCCAACTGTTCGAAGCGGAAGTCCTCGGGCCGATGCGCCGCCCACGCGCGTTGCAGATCGGGATAGGGGCAGGAGCCCAGCTTCAGCGCGAACCACAGGCCGTTCCGATGGGTGTCGATATGCCGGCTTTGCCCCACCCAGGCTTCGCCCGTCGCGGTGCAAAGCACGGCGAAGACGCCGGCGACGGTGGGTTGCTCCCTGTAGGCGGCGATCAGGGTCTTGCGGCGTTCGGCGTTCATGACGGTCTCCATTTCACCCGGACGAAATAGACGATAATTCTATCCGGGTAAATATTTGCTCCGAACTTCTTCCTTGCGCCCTATGGCCAAGAGCCTACATTGGTTCTGCTTATGCTAAATCTGAGCATAAGTTCGCGAGGAGGCGGTTATGGCGGACGGCGCATTCGGGCTGACGCAGGAATTGGAGCGGGAGACCGCCGGGGTGTGGGCTAAGGTCAAGGACCATGTCACCCCGCTGGAATGGCCCGAACAGGCCCGTCTGATCAGCGCGATCAACCGGCTGAAGGGCGAGCGCGACGCCGTGATCCTGGCCCACAACTATATGACGCCGGAAATCTTTCACGGGGTCGGGGACTATGTCGGCGACAGCCTGGGCCTGGCCAAGGAAGCGGCGCGGTCCGACGCCAGGGTGATCGTCCAGGCGGGCGTCCATTTCATGGCCGAGACGTCCAAGATCCTGTCGCCGGAAAAGACCGTGCTGATCCCCGATCTGCGCGCCGGATGCTCGCTGGCCTCGTCGATCACGGGGGCGGACGTGCGGCTGATCAAGCAGCGCTATCCGGGCCTGCCGGTCATCACCTATGTGAACACCACGGCCGAGGTGAAGGCCGAGACCGACATCTGCTGCACCTCCGCCAACGCCGTGCAGGTGGTCGAATGGGCGGCCCGGGAATGGGGCGTCGATCGGGTCATCCTGATCCCGGACGAGTTCCTGGCGCGCAATGTGGCGGCTCAGACGACGGTGGGGATCATCGCCTGGAAGGGCCATTGCGAGGTGCACAAGCGGTTCACCGCCCAGGACATCGCCGACATGCGCGACGCCTGGCCCGACGCCGAGGTCCTGGCTCACCCCGAGTGCCCGGAAGAGATCCTGGCGGCCTCGGACTTCGCCGGATCGACGGCGGCCATGACCGACTATGTCGAGCAGCGTCGGCCCAAACGGGTGGTGCTGATCACCGAATGTTCGATGGCCTCCAACATCAAGGGCGACGTGCCCAGCGTGGAGTTCGTCGGTCCCTGCAACCTGTGCCCGCACATGAAGCGGATCACCCTGCAGAACATCCACGACTGCCTGCTGAACATGCAGTTCGAGGTGACGGTTCCCGAAGAGATGATCGAACGCGGACGCAAGGCCGTGCAGCGGATGATCGACCTGCCGCCGCCGTCGATCCCGGCCCGCTACGACATCGTCAAGGCGCGCCATCACGTCGATGTGGAGCTGATCTGACGGCGGCGCGGCGATCGGTCCCCTCGCCGGGACGGCCGCGCGCGCCCATCTGGACGCCATGAGCGATATCGAAACCCCCTCCCGAAAGCCCGGCCCCTGGGACGCGACCCCCGCGCCCAGCCCCGCGCGCGACACCGTTCCGGATTCCGCCGTCGTCGAGCCGGCCGAGAAGGATCAGAGCCTGGTCTGGGCCCTGATCTCCACCGGCCTGATGGCCGGTTTCCTGTGGTGGATCAGCGGCAGCGTGGTGGTGGCCGGCGCCGTCCTGGTCGGCCTGTTCGTGCACGAGACGGGCCACGCCCTGGCGATGAACAAGCTCGGCATGGGGCCGGCGCGCATCTACATCATCCCCTTCCTGGGCGGCCTGGCCAAGGCGCGGCGGGCGGCCAGGAGCGAGTGGGACGGGGTGCTGGTGTCCCTGGCGGGACCGGCCTTCGGCCTTCTGGCCATGATCCCGTTCCTGGCCGTGGGTCTGATCCTGGGGCAGCCGGAATGGCTGATCGGGGCCTTCTTCGTCGCCCTGCTGAATCTGGTGAACCTGGTTCCCGCCCCGCCGCTGGACGGGTCAAAGGCCCTGGGGCCGGTGCTGACGCGGGTGCATCCCCGGCTGGAGCAGGCGGTGCTTCTGGTCATCGGCGTGGCGGTGGTGGCGTGGGGTCTGACGACCGGGCGTTACATCCTGGCGGCGTTCCTGGCCCTGTCGGTTTTCGCCCATCTGAAGCGGGGGGTCTGGCGCGCGGCCTGGGGCGCGCTGAGTTGGCCCGAGGCGGGGCGCAGCCTGGCCCTTTATCTGCTGGTTCTGCTTCTGTGCGCGGGCGCGTCCCTGGGGGCGCTGCTGCCGTTGACCGGGGGCGATCCGGCGGCCGCCCTGGCGCTGGGCCTGCGCCATCTGGGCGTTCGCGCATGAACCGCATCCGACATGAGGGGCCGCTGATCGTCGGCGCGGGTCTGGCGGGCCTTTCGGCGGCGCTGGAGGCGGCCAGGGCAGGGGCCAAGGTTCTGGTCGTCACGCCCGAGCCCCTGCTGAACGCCTGTTCCTCGGCCTGGGCGCAGGGGGGGATGGCGGCGGCCCTGACGCCGCAGGATTCGCCCGAACGCCACGCCCAGGACACCCTGGCGGCCGGCGCCGGCCTGGTCGAGGTCGAGGCGACGCGCGTTCTGACCGAACACGGGCGCGAAACCGTGGAGTGGCTGGCCGCCTTGGGCGCGCCGTTCGACCGCGACGCAGGCGGCGGCTTCGCCGTCAGCCTGGAGGCCGCCCACGCCGTGCCGCGCGTGGCCCGCGTCGGCGGCGACGGGGCCGGACGGGCCATCCTGACCGCCGTGGTCGCGGCTGTGCGGGCCGAAAAGACCATCGCCGTCTGGGACGATGCGCGGCTGAAGGCCCTGGCGCGCGACGCGGACGGTCGCGTGGTCGGCGCCGTGATCGCGCGCGGATCGGAGGCCAAGCCGACCCTGGTGACGGCGACCGCCGTGGTTCTGGCCACCGGCGGGGCGGGCGGGCTGTTCAAGGCCACCACCACGCCCTCGGCGCTCAAGGGGGAAGGGCTGGCCCTGGCCGCCCTGGCGGGGGCGGACATCCTGGACCCCGAGTTCGTGCAGTTCCATCCGACCGCCCTGGATGTCGGGATCGATCCGGCCCCCCTGGCGACCGAGGCCCTGCGCGGCGAGGGGGCGCGGCTGATCGACGGGGAGGGGCGGTTTCTGCTGGGCGCGGAGGACGACGCCGACCTGAAGCCGCGCGACGTGGTGGCCCGCGCCGTCCATGCGGCCCGGGCGTCGGGGCGCGGCGCCTATCTGGATGCGCGCACGGCGGTGGGCGACGCCTTCCCGCACGAGTTTCCGGCCGTCTTCGCCGCCTGCATGCGCGCCGGTCTGGACCCGCGCGTCAGCCCCATGCCCGTCATGGCGGCCTGCCACTATCATATGGGCGGGATCGCCGCCGACGCGGACGGGCGCACGACCGTGCCGGGGCTTTACGCCGTGGGCGAATGCGCGGCCACGGGGGTGCACGGGGCCAATCGTCTGGCCTCCAACTCCCTGCTGGAGGCCGCGACCTTCGGGCGGCGCGCGGGCCGGGCGGTGGTCGCGGAGCAGGGCGGGGGCAAGGCCCTGCCGACGTCTGACCTGCCCGATTTGCCGCACGTCGCCCTGGCCGAACTGCGCGCGGCCATGACGGCCCAGTGCGGCGTGGTGCGCGACGCGGAGGGGCTGACGGCGCTTCTGGCCCTGATCGAGCGGCTGGAGGCGCGCCACGGCCCGGCGGCCGTCCTGCTGGCGGCGCGGCTGATCGCCCAGGCGGCGCTGGACCGGCGCGAGAGCCGGGGCGGCCACTATCGGTCGGACTATCCCCGGACGGCCGCGCGGGCGGAGCATACGCGGGTGCGGCTGGTCCGCCCGGCCGAACTGGAGGCGGCGGAATGAGCCGGAGACTGCCGGACCTGATGATCGAGCCGGTCGTGCGCCTGGCCCTGGCCGAAGACCTGGGCCGCGCCGGCGATGTGACGGCGGCGGCCTGCATTCCCGAAGACGCGCGGATGAAGGCGGCCTTCGTCGCGCGCAAGCCGGGCGTCCTGGCGGGCGTCGACGCCGTGCGTCTGGCGATCCTGGCGCTGGACCCCGAGGCGCGGATCGATCTGCATCTGCAGGATGGGGCGGCCTTCGAGACCGGCGCCGTGCTGGCGGTGGCGGAGGCGGACGCCCGCGCCTTCCTGTCGGCCGAGCGGACGGCCCTGAACATGGTCGGACGGCTCAGCGGGGTGGCGACCCTGACGCGCGCCTATGTGCAGGCGGTCCAGGGCACGGGCGCCCGGATCGCCGACACCCGCAAGACCACGCCGGGCCTGCGGGCGCTGGAAAAGCATGCGGTGGCCTGCGGCGGCGGGACGAACCATCGCTTCGGTCTGGATGACGCCATCCTGATCAAGGACAACCATGTCGCCGTCTGCGGCGGCGTGGCCCAGGCCGTGCGCCGCGCCCGCGCCTACGCCCCGCATCTGATGAAGGTGGAGGTGGAGGTCGACGGCCTGGATCAGCTGGACCAGGTGCTGGCCCTGATCGACGAGGGCCTGGCCCCCGACGTCGTCATGCTGGACAACTTCGGCCTGGACGACCTTCGCACGGCGGTGACGCGCGTGGCGGGCCGCCTGGTGCTGGAAGCCTCGGGCGGAGTGGACCTGACGACGGTGCGCGCCATCGCAGAGACGGGCGTGGACGTGATCTCGGTCGGCGCCCTGACCCATTCGGCGCCGGTGCTGGATATCGGCCTGGACGCCCACTGAAATCGCCGGCCAGCCCGGCGGCCAACCGACCTAGACCGGGTTGGCGGCGGCTTCGACCTTGGCGACCGCAGCGGAGCGGGCCGTGCGAACCGGCGCAGGCGCAGGGGCCTCGGTCGCGGCGGCGGCCTGGCGCGGAGCCGGCGTCGCGGCAGGCGTCGTCGCAGTCGGCTTCTCCGGGGCCGCGACGGCCGAATAGGCGACGGGCTGCGACGGCTGGGCTGCGTCCGCCGGGGCGCGGTCCACGGCGTGGATCAGGCGGGGTTGGTCCGCAGAGGTCGAGGGGCGCGCGGCGTAGGTGAAGGCGCTGCTGGCGCCCGAACGACCGCCGAAACGATAGAACAGGTGGCTGCCGATCTGACTGACCTGAACCAGGGAGCCGCGCCAGCCCGGCGACACATGGGTGGTGTGGAAGTGGGTGGCCGAGCCGACGGCGGCGAAGACCGAACCCGACAGGGCGCCGGAGGCCACCGCGCGGGCGCGGTCCCAGGCGGCGGGGTTGACCCGCCCGCGCATCACGCCCGAACAGGTGAAGGAGAACTGACAGCCGCTGCCGCGGGTCGCGCCCTGGAAGACCACGCCGCAGACGGTCTTGGGGAAGGCGGGGTGGCGAACGCGGTTCAGGACCACCTGGGCCACCGCCTTCATGCCGTCGCGGCCTTCGCCGCGCGCTTCGTAATAGACGGCCTGGGTCAGGCAATCCAGGTCGCGGCTGGCGTCCAGGGCGTGACCCAGTTGGAAGGGGCGGGCGGGCGTCGGGACGCCGAGACTGGCCTGGCGCAGGTCGCCAGGCGCGCGGAGCTGTTCGAGGCGGGCCGACAGCAGTTCGGCCTGGCGGTCGCGCTGGGGGGCGCCGACGCTGGTGTAGGGGTCGTGGCGGCGGGCGATCGACAGGGCGCTGGCGTCCAGACCGCCGGCCGCGGCGGCCAGGGCCTCTTCGGTGAAGCCGGCGGAGGCCGCGCCCTGAATCTGTTCGGCCTGGGCGCGCAGCGCCGTCGCGCGCGCCGTCGTTCCGCCCAGATAGGCGCACCCGATCGCCAGTCCCACCAGACCGCCAAAGGCCGCCGCCGCCGTCATGGGCTTGATTTTGACCACATGATCGGCGCGCGAAACGGCGCGCGTCTGCGAGGAATGCGACAACGAGTTAATCCTGTTAAGCAGGGCGAGAAACGCAGCCCCCGGGGTAGTCTTGCCGGCCGGGCGACGAAAACGTCGCGCTCCAGCCTGCGAAATCCGGCGCTCGGCTCACTGGCCCGGGCGTCGAGGACGGGCCTTTAGCCAGCCCTTTATGTTGGAAATGTGTCTGATTCGCAATCTGATAGCTGACCGTCAGAAATGATTGAACTTTTTCCAGATCAGCGTCGATCCATGGCTGAAATCAGGCGAGAAGTGCGATGAATACAGACCGATTACTGTATTTAATCGCGTCCTATCTTTGAGTGATAACATAGAGAATTGTGACATAAGCTTTGTCTATTGGTTGAGATGTTCAAAAATGCGGCGATCCATCGTTTTTTCGACCTGAGGACTGGAACCCAGGTCGTCCTTCGGCGTTCAAGCGCCGCCATTAGGGAGAAGCCGTCATGTTTCGCATCAAAAACACCGTCGTTCTGAGCGCGGCCGCCGTCGTCACCTTGGGTCTGTCGGCCTGCGGCGCGACGGTCGAGCAGAAGGCCGCGACGGGCGCGGTCGCCGGCGCTGTCGTGGGCGGTCCGGTCGGCGCGGCCGTCGGCGGCGCGGCCGGCACGGCGGTCGGCCAGGCGCAAAAGCCCAACTGAGGGCGGCGGCGACGCCTCTGTTCGGGGTCTTGTTCGGAGTGCGGGCGCGACCTATCTGCATCACTGGCGGCGGTCCCTTGCGGGAATCGCTCGCCAAAACCGCGCGTCAGAGTGATTTCGCCGTGGCGAACCTTGATTTCGGCGCGAGTTTCGGCTTTGTCCGGCCCGCTTCGGGCTGTGCGTGCGTGTTTTCGCCGCCTGATTTCCGACGGCCGCTTTGGGCCGCCCCATAAGGAACCTATCGCTTTCGCATGAAAGATTTGAAGACCGGATTCACCGACCGCCTGAGCGCTCAGCAGGAAGCCAAGAAGGCCCTGCTGGCCAAGTTCAAGCCCAAGCCCGCCGCCCCCGATCCCGAGTTCGAACGCCTGGCTGAGAAGCGGGCCGCCGAAAAGGAGGCCCTGCGTCAGCAGCACGAACTGGCCAAGGCCGAACTGCGCCGCGAAAAGGCCGAGAAGGACGCCGCGCGGCTGGCCGCCGAAATGGCCGCCCAGGAAGCCATCGACGCCGAGAAGCGCGCCGACCGCAAGGCCCGCAAGCAACTGACCAAGGAAGAGCAGAAGGCCAAGCGGGACGCCCGCTACGCCGCGCGCAAGGCGCGCCGCTAAACCTCAGGTCTGTTTCAGGATCGACGCGCCGGAGCCCCTTCGGCGCGTTTTTCTTTGGGCGTAGGCTGCGCCATAACGTCGATCCGCGAGGGTCCGAAAACGGCCCATAAGTTCGGCCATTGCATCCTTATGGCGGCCTTCTCATTTGAACCCGTCGCCTCTTTACGGATTTGGAATGACCCTGACGCAGTGGACATCGGTGTGGCGGGCGCTGAAGCGTTCGGCGGCGACGCTGCCGGCCGTCGGCGCCGTGCTGGGTGTCGCCCTGGCCGCCGGATCGACCGAACGCCCCGACGTCGACCGCACCGCCGAGGCGGTGGCGCACATCACCGGCGGCGACCTGGGCGGCAAGGGGCTGTCGGCGCTCGAAGCGCGTCTGACGCCGTCTCAGCTGGCCCTGGCGCAACGGCATGACCCGCGCCTGCTGCAGCCAGCCCTCTATGGCCTGACGCCGGGGTGGGAGAGCCTGACCCTGGGGGGCAAGCCGTCGCTGGACCTGGGCAAGACCGGGCTGGAGGCTCAGCGGCTGAATGCGGCCTTGCCCACGGCGGCGGGGGCGTTGCGGCCCGCCCAGCCGTTCGTCTTCAAGGGCGGCGCAGAGGACCGCCGCCGGGCCCTGCGCTGCCTGACCCAGGCCGTCTATTTCGAGGCGGCGCTGGAGCCCGACGCCGGCCAGGCCGCCGTCGCCCAGGTGGTGCTGAACCGGGTGCGCGATCCCAACTATGCCGACACCGTGTGCGGGGTGGTGTTCGAGGGCGCCGAGCGGACGACCGGCTGCCAGTTCAGCTTCACCTGCGATGGCTCCCTGGCCCAGTCGCCCGTGCCCTGGGCGTGGGAGCGGGCGCGCAAGGTCGCGGACCGCGCCCTGAACGGCGCCGTGGCCCAGCCGGTCGGAACCGCCACCCACTATCACGCCGACTACGTCCACCCCTGGTGGGCGCCGACGGTGGCCAAGGTGACGCAGATCGGGGCGCACGTCTTCTATCGCTGGAAGGGATTGGCCGGCGAAACCGCCGCCTTCAGCAGCGTCTATCGCGGGCATGAGCCGACGATCGACGAGGCGCGCTTCGCCAGGCCGCGCTTGCCCGTGCTTCAGGCCGGTCAGGCCAAGGGCGGCGCCGACCCGAACGCCGTCGTCTCGGGCGCGCCGATGAAGACGGTGGAGGTCGAAGGCCGGCAGCGCGTCGTCGGCGTGGTCAGTCTGGGGGGACGCCGCCTGCCGACCCGCGAGGAGGTGGCGGCCATCAACGCCCGACTGTCGACCCTGGACGCGCCCAAGCCCGCCGCCCGGCCGGCGCCGGAGGGCGTGACGCCGATGGAGGTCGAGGAAGTCGGTCGGCCTGCGCGCTGAGGGGCCGGCGCCGTCCTACCAGACGCCGATCTTCTCGGCCTCGGCGTGGCTGATCGGATGGTTGGCCCGGACGTGGTCTTCCTCGGCCAGGAAGCGGGCGGCCTCCAGCGCGGCCATGCAGCCCATGCCGGCGGCGGTGACGGCCTGGCGATAGACGTCGTCGGTCACGTCCCCGGCGGCCCAGACCCCCTCGATGGCGGTGGAGGCCGTGCCGGGCCTGACGCGGATATAGCCGCCCGCGTTGACCTCTAGCTGGCCCTTGAACAGTTCGGACGAGGGGGCGTGGCCGATGGCGATGAAGACGCCGTCGGCGGGGATTTCCTGGGTCGAGCCGTCCTTGACGTTCTTCAGGCGCACGCCCGTGACGTTTCGGGCGACGCCGTCCACGACGCCCACGATCTCTTCCACCGCCACGTCCCAGATCACCTCGACCTTGGGGTGGGCGAACAGGCGGTCCTGAAGGATCTTCTCGGCGCGGAACTCGTCGCGGCGGTGGACGACCGTGACCTTGGACGCGAAGTTGGTCAGGAACAGCGCCTCTTCGACGGCGGTGTTGCCGCCGCCGACCACCACGACCTGTTTGCCGCGATAGAAGAAGCCGTCGCAGGTGGCGCAGGCGGAGACGCCGAAGCCCTGATAGGCGGCCTCCGAGTCCAGACCCAGCCATTTGGCCTGGGCGCCGGTGGAGATGATGACCGTCTCGGCCAGGATCTCGTCGCCGCCGTCCAGCGTCAGCCGGAACGGGCGCCGGGACAGGTCGGCGGAGACGACGATGTCGTGGATGACCTCGGTTCCGACGTGCAGGGCCTGGGCCTGCATCTGCTCCATCAGCCACGGGCCCTGGATCGTCTCGGCGAAGCCGGGATAGTTCTCGACGTCAGTGGTGATGGTCAGCTGGCCGCCGGGCTGGAGGCCGGCGATGACGACGGGGTTCAGCGAGGCGCGGGCGGCGTAGATGGCGGCGGTCCAGCCGGCGGGGCCGGAGCCGATGATGGCGACGCGAACGGTGCGAGCTTGGGTCATGGCTCTATTTAGGGGCTGATTCTCGTTTGCGCGATGCTAGTCGTCGCCTGACGATCAGGGGAGATGAGGATGACCAACAAGAACGCGGCCTTCCTGCCGATCGGGATCGGCATGGGTCTGTCGATCGGCGTCGCTCTGGGCGCGGCGCTGGACAATGTCGGCCTGGGGCTGGCCCTGGGCACGGCCATCGGATCGGGCCTCGGCGTGGCGCTGATGGGCGCGGCGAACGCCAAGGCCAAGAAGGACGACGACGCGGACGGCGGGTCGAAGGGCGGCTGAACGTCACTCCAAATTTTTTGAGTGCACTTTCGTGCAGATTTTTGCGAACCGTTCTTAGTATCCCTTCCAGACTCCGGATTTCAAGCGAGAGCCTATGCGGCGCCTGCGTCAGGATCGGACGGGGCTCACCGTGTCCGCATCACCTCCAGCACCGCACGGGCGGCGCGGTCGGTCTCGGCCAAAGGGGCGTAGGTCCAGGGGGCCAGCGTCCCGTCGAACGGGCGGGCGGCGCCGCGCGCGCGAAGGTCGGCGTGCAGGCGGGCGAACTTGCCGGCGGGCTTCAGCGGGACCATCGGCAGGATGTGGACCGGCTGGCCGGTCGACGCGGCCTCTGCGGCCATGTTGGCGCTGTCTTCCGTCACCAGAATGTGGTCGGCGGCGTGCAGGAAGGCGAACAGGGGGTTGTCGCCGGCGCCGTCCCAGATCCAGCCGGGCAGGTCCGACAGGCGCGCGGTCAGGACGGCCCTGGCCGCATCGGGCGTGCGGCGCGAGAAGGTCAGCATCAGCGAGCCGCCCGCCGTCCGAACGGCCTGCGCGATCCGGTCGGCCAGGGCGGCGGCATGGGCCTCGGTCAGGTCGAAAGCCCGGGAGCGGCCGCCGATCAGGACGGCGACGCGCGGGCGCGGCAGGGCGTCGATCCGTTCGGCGAAGGCGGGCGCCGCCTCGGCGATGCGCCGGGGCGTGATGCGGTGAGGCGAGCCGGTGATCTCGAAGACATTGTCGCCCGACAGGCCGTCATGGGCCGGAGCCACCACCATGTCGTAGCGGGACGTCTTCCAGCGCGGATCCTGCACCTGGACGACCAGGGGGCGTTCGCCCTCAAGCCGGCTCATCCGCAACGACAGGGGCAGGGTGGCGCGCCCGGCGGCGATCCACAGGTCGGGCCACGGCGGGGCCAACGGCGCCGACGCCGGGTCCAGCATGGCCGGCGTCTTCAGGGCCGAGGGCCAGCGGTCGAACAAGGGGCGCCAGCGGATGCGTTTGACGACGATCTGGGCCGGGGTCAGGCGCTGGACCGCCTCTGCCAGGCCCAGGGCCTGGTTCTCGATCCCCGCCCGGCCGTCCGAAATGACCCAGAGGGAGAGGGGAGCGGACATCAACTCGCCCTCTCAGGCGCAGGGAGAGCAGGCGACGTTTCGCGGAACGGCTTCACGTCGAGCGGACGCCACCGTGTCGGCCGCCCCCACCCCATCGCTGCGCGACGACCCTCCCCCGCTGGGGGAGGGAGAATCCTGTACGCGGGCCGGCCTACTTCCACTCGACCTTGAGGATTTCGTAAGCCTTCACGCCGCCGGGGGTGTTGACCTCGACCACGTCGCCGACCTCCTTGGAGATCAGGGCGCGGGCGATGGGGGAGGCGATGGAGATCTTGCCCTTCTTCACGTCGGCTTCGTGTTCGCCGACGATCTGATAGCGGCTCTCTTCCTCGGTGTCCTCGTCGACCACGGTGACGGTGGCGCCGAACTTGACCTGGCTGCCCGACAGTTTCGATACGTCGATGACCTGGGCGCGGCTGATCTTGTCCTCGATCTCGGCGATCTGGCCCTCGATCCAGCCCTGACGCTCCTTGGCGGCGTGATACTCGGCGTTTTCGGACAGGTCGCCGTGCTCGCGGGCCTCGGAGATGGCCGCGATGACGCTGGGCCTTTCGACCGACTTCAATTGCTTCAGTTGATCGTCGAGGGCCCGATAGCCCTCGCCCGTCATCGGCACTTTTTCCATTTGTGTCGTGATTTTTCTGGTTCGCCCGGAGACTGGAAAGACGCAAAATAGGCAGACAAAAGGCCGCGGGGCGGGCGCGGCCGGGCATCAAAGCTAGGGCAAACAGGGCCGGAATTCAAGGGTTGTCCTCTCAACCCTCGCGCGCGCACTCCGTTCGACGGGCGGGCCTTCGGCCCGCGCTCAAGCGCGGGCGGGGGGCTCGGCCTTGCGGTCGCGGCGCAGCACGCCCTTGATGAGGCTGAGCGCCAGCCAGGCGACGGCCGCCAGGCCCAGGAGCATGAACAGGCCCGACAACAGGGCGGCGCCGGCCGCCATGAAGGCCAGGACGAAGGCGATGGCCGCGCCCAGCGCGGCGACGATCTGAAGGGTTCTGAGGCGCATGAGACGTTAACGCCTCAACGGCCTTGGGGTTGCCCCCGATCCGTCAGGCGTAGGCGTAGGGACCGCCGCGTTCCAGCGCGCGCCGATAGGCGGGCCGAGCATGAATGCGGGTCAGAAAGTCCCGAAGACGCGGGCGTTCGGCGGGGTCGAAGGCGCGGTCGGCCCCGGCCTCGACGGGAAAGCTCATCATGATGTCGGCCGCGGTGAACCCGTCGCCGGCGAACCATTCCGATCGGCCCAGCTCCGCCTCCCAGAAGCCGACGTGATCGCGCAACTGGGGTTCGACGAAACCGGCGATGGCCTTGTTCGAAACGCCCTGGACCAGGGGACGCAGCAGGGCGGGCGCGCGACGGGGCAGAAGGCTGAACACCAGCTTCAGGAGCAGCGGCGGCATGGCCGAGCCCTCCGCATAATGCAGCCAATAGGTGAAGCGCCGCGCCTCTTGCGTTCCCGCCGCCGGCCGCAAACGGCCCGCGCCATAGGCGTCCAGCAGATATTCGACGATGGCGCCGGTCTCGGCCACGACGACCTCTCCGTCCTGGATGACCGGCGATTTGCCCAGGGGGTGGACGGCGCGCAGGGCCGGGGGCGCCAGACGGGTGCGGGCGTCGCGCGCATAGCGCACGACCTCGTACTCCAGACCCAACTCCTCCAGCAGCCACAGAACCCGCTGGGAGCGGCTGTCGTTCAGATGGTGGACCTTGATCATGACGGCGCTCCGTTCGATGTCCGGACTATCGGAGGCTCCCGTTACCGAGTCGAGCCCTGGAGCCTGATTCACCGCGTCGGCCGGAATCGTGGCGCGCTTCCGAAAAACGATCAGGCTCTAACGCGGCGTGCGGCCGCTCCAGCGCGGCTGGCGCCGGGGCTGCGGCGGGGTCGTCGTCGGGTTCGTGGTCGGGGTCGTCGGGGCGGCGTTCGCGCGGCCGCGCTCGCGGCGGCTGCGCCAGACCTCGTAGGCCAGGGTGGCCAAGGCCAGCTTGCCGGCGTGGCGGCCCGCCAGGCGGCGTCCGCCCTTGGACAGCAGAAGGCCGCCGATCATCGGAACCAGCTTGTGCAGTCGGGTCATGGAAATCTCCTTCGCGGATCGAACGCGCAGGTCCGGCGGCGGTTCGGGGTGCGACGATCTGAACTGACAACCGTGTGCAGAAGGTTTGGCGCGCGCGCCGGACAAGGCGGTGCTAGGCCAGGGGCATGAGCCGTTCCCGTTTCGCCGCCTTCTTCACCTCTCTGAGCTTCTTCGTCGTCGTGGCCCTGGTCGCCGGGGTGGCGGTCGGCGCGGCCGCCCAGAACGCCCACGCTTCATGGCTGGCCCCTGCCCTGGGGGCGCTGGAGGGGCTGGGCCAGGTCTGGCTGAACGCCCTGAGGATGACGGTCATGCCGCTGGTCTTCAGCCTGCTGGTGACGGGGATCGTCTCTATCGCCGATGCGGCGGCGACCGGGCGGATCGCGGCGCGGTCGCTGATGGTGTTCGGCCTGATGCTGGTCGCGGCGACAGTCTATGCGATCCTGGCGGGTCTGGGCCTGCTGAGCCTGTGGCCCGTCGATCCCGAGGCCGGGCGCGCCATGCTGGCGGGGATTCCCGCCGATGCGGCGGCGACCGTGGGGCAGGCCGCCCAGACCAACGCCCTGGAGGCGTTCCTGTCCAGCCTGGCGCCGTCCAACGTCATCAAGGCGGCGGCCGACGACGGGGTGCTGGCCGTCGTGGTCTTCGCCGTGGCCTTCGGTTTCGCCGCCACGCGCATCCGCCCCGATTTGCGGCGCCCCCTGGCGGGATTCTTCGAGGCGGTGGCCGAGATCATGGTGGTGATCGTCCACTGGATCCTGCTGGCCGCGCCGTTCGGGGTCTTCGCCCTGGCCCTGGGCGTGGGCCTGCGCGCCGGCCTGGGGGTGGCGGGGACGCTGGCCCACTATGTCGCCATCCTGTGCCTGAGCCAGATCGGCCTGATCCTGCTGATCTATGCGGCAGTGAGCCTGGGGGGGCGCATCTCCTTGGGCCGGTTCGCCCGCGCCGCCGCCCCGGCCCAGGTGGTGGCGGTGTCGACCCAGTCGTCCCTGGCCAGCCTGCCGGTGATGATCGAGCGGGCGCGCGAGGGGCTGGGCGTGCCGCAGGCGTCTGCGGGCCTCGTTCTGCCCCTGGCGGTGGCGGTGTTCCGCATCACCAGCCCGGTCGCCAATCTGGCCGTCTGTCTCTATGTGGCCCAGTTGAACGGAATCGAGCTGGGGCTGGGCGCGCTGGTCGCCGGCGGGCTGACGGCCATCGCCGTCTCCATCGCCTCGGTCGGCCTGCCGGGCCAGGTCAGCTTCTTCGCCGCCATCGGCCCGATCTGCCTGGCCATGGGCCTGCCCATCGGCGTCCTGCCGATCCTGCTGGCGGTCGAGGTGATCCCCGACATCTTCCGCACCGTCGGCAACGTCACCGCCGACCTGGCCGCGACCCGGATCGTGGCCGGCGAAGATGGGGCGGGAGAGGACGCCGCGCCGGAAACCGACCCGGCGTCCTGATCCTTCGTCAGGCGTAGTTCTGGATCGGGCGGACGTCCAGGTCGCCGGCCTTGATCGCGCCGATGGCCTGGGCCGCCGCAAGGGAACCCGCCGTGGTGGTGTAGTAGGGAATCTTCATCATCAGGGCGGTGCGCCGCAGGCTGAAGCTGTCCTGCAGCGACTGCTTGCCCGAGGTGGTGTTGAAGACCAGCTGGACCTCGCCGTTCTTCATGGCGTCCACGATGTGCGGGCGGCCTTCCAGCACCTTCTTGACCAGTTTCACCTCCAGCCCCTGTTCGACCAGGTAGCTGTGGGTGCCGCCGGTGGCCATCAGGCTGAAGCCCTCGGCCAGCAGGGTGCGGGCGGCGTCGACGATGAAGGGCTTGTCCTCGTCCTTGACCGAGATGAAGGCGCAGCCCGAGGTGGGCAGGGTCGTGCCGCCGCCGATCTGGGATTTGGCGAAGGCTCGGGCGAAGGCGGGGGCCATGTCGGCCTCGCCGTCGCGCTTCCAGTCCAGGCCCATGACCTCGCCGGTCGAACGCATTTCCGGGCCCAGGATGGTGTCGACCCCGGCGAAGCGGGCGAACGGGAAGACCGCCTCCTTGACCGCGATATGGTCATACGGCTTGTCGGTCAGGCCGAAGGACTTCAGCGGCACGCCCGCCATGACCTTGGCGGCGATGGCGGCGATGGGCTGGCCGATGGTCTTGGCGACGAACGGCGCCGTGCGGCTGGCGCGCGGGTTCACTTCCAGCACGAAGATGCGGGGTTCGGCGCTGTGCGGCTCCTCGATGGCGAACTGGACGTTCATCAGGCCGCGCACCTTCAGGGCCTTGGCCATTTCGGTGGTCTGGCGCTTCAGCTCGGCCACCGTCTCGGGCCGCAGCGACCAGGGCGGCATGGAGCAGGCGCTGTCGCCCGAGTGGACGCCGGCCTCCTCGATATGTTCCAGCACCCCGGCGACGAAGACCGTCTCGTCGTCGCACAGGGCGTCCACGTCCACCTCGGTGGCGCGGTTCAGATAGTGGTCGATCAGGACCGGATCGTCGCCCGACACCCGCATGGCCTCGTGGACGTAGCGGTCCAGTTGCTCGCGGTCGTGGACGATCATCATGCCGCGTCCGCCCAGCACATAGGAGGGGCGCAGGACGACCGGATAGCCGACTTCTTCGGCCTTCTGCGCGGCTTCCTCGGCCGAACGGGCCAGGCCGTTGGGCGGCTGGCGCAGGCCGATGGCCTCCAGCATCTGCTGGAAGCGTTCGCGGTCCTCGGCCAGGTCGATGGAGTCGACGGACGTGCCCAGCACCGGAACGCCGTCGTCCTGCAGCGCGTGGGCCAGCTTCAGCGGGGTCTGGCCGCCGAACTGGACGACGCAGCCGATCAGCGTGCCGTTCGAGCGTTCGACCTCGATCAACTCCAGCACGTCCTCGGCCGTCAGGGGCTCGAAATACAGGCGGTCGGAGGTGTCGTAGTCGGTGGAGACGGTCTCGGGGTTGCAGTTGACCATGATCGACTCGACGCCGATGTCGTCGAAGGCGAAGGCCGCGTGGCAGCAGCAGTAGTCGAACTCGATCCCCTGGCCGATCCGGTTCGGACCGCCGCCCAGGATGACGGCCTTCTTCCTGTCCGAGGGCTGGCTCTCGCACTCCGGAACCTGGCCCAGGGCGCCGGTCTCATAGGTCGAATACATATAGGCGGTGGCGCTGGCGAACTCGGCCGCGCAGGTGTCGATGCGCTTGAACACCGGGCGGACGTTCAGGCCGCGACGGGCGGCGCGGACCGCCTTTTCCGTCTTGCCGGTCAGGGCGGCCAGGCGGGCGTCGGAGAAGCCCTTGGCCTTCAGGCGGCGGAACTCGGTCGGGTCGGTCGGCAGCCCCTTGACCCGGACGTGGCCTTCCTCGCGCACGATGTCGGCGATCTGGCGCAGGAACCAGGGCTCGTAGGAACAGGCGGCGTTGACCTCTTCCACCGTCAGGCCGTGGCGGAAAGCCTGGGCGATGACGCGGATGCGGTCGGGGGTGGGCACGCCCAGGGCGCGGACCACGGCGGCGCGGGCGGCCGCGTCGTCCTGCGACCCCGCGACGTCCTCGATCTCCACCTCGTCGAAGCCGTTCAGGCCCGTCTCCAGCCCGCGCAGGGCCTTCTGCATCGATTCCTGGAAGGTGCGGCCGATGGCCATGACCTCGCCCACCGACTTCATCGAGGTGCCCAGCAAGGGTTCCGAGCCCGGATATTTCTCGAAGGCGAAGCGCGGGATCTTGGTGACGACATAGTCGATCGACGGCTCGAACGACGCCGGCGTGACCTGGGTGATGTCGTTCTGAAGCTCGTCCAGCGTATAGCCGACGGCCAGACGCGCCGCGACCTTGGCGATGGGGAAGCCGGTGGCCTTGGACGCCAGGGCCGAGGAGCGCGATACGCGCGGGTTCATCTCGATCACCACCATGCGGCCGTCGGCGGGATTGATCGCCCACTGGACGTTCGATCCGCCCGTCTCGACCCCGATCTCGCGCAGGACGTTGATCGATCCCGTCCGCATCCGCTGATATTCTTTATCCGTCAGCGTCAGGGCCGGGGCGACGGTGATCGAGTCGCCGGTGTGGACGCCCATCGGATCCACGTTCTCGATGGAGCAGATGATGATGCAGTTGTCCGCCGTGTCGCGGACGACCTCCATCTCGTATTCCTTCCAGCCCAGGACGGACTCTTCGATCAGCACCTCGGTGGTCGGCGACAGGTCCAGGCCGCGCAGGACGATCTCCTCGAACTCCTCGCGGTTGAAGGCGATGCCGCCGCCGGTGCCGGCCAGGGTGAAGGACGGGCGGATCACGGCGGGCAAGCCGACGAACGCCAGCCCCTCCAGCGCCTCCTCCATCGAATGGGCGGCCTTGGAGCGGGGGCTCTCCAGACCCAGCTTGTCCATGGCGTCGCGGAACTTCTGACGGTCCTCGGCCTTGTCGATCACCTCGGCCTTGGCGCCGATCATCTCGACGCCATGCTTTGCCAATGCGCCGGTTTCATGCAGGGCCAGGGCCGTGTTCAGCGCCGTCTGGCCGCCCATGGTGGGCAAGAGGGCGTCGGGTTTTTCCTTGACGATGATCTTCTCGACCATCTCGGGCGTGATCGGCTCGATATAGGTGGCGTCGGCCACCTCCGGGTCCGTCATGATGGTGGCGGGGTTGGAGTTGACCAGGATGACCCGGTAGCCTTCCGCCTTCAGCGCCTTGCACGCCTGAACCCCGGAATAGTCGAACTCGCACGCCTGGCCGATGACGATGGGGCCGGCGCCGATGATGAGGATGGACTTGATGTCTGTGCGCTTGGGCATGGGGAGCCTCTTGTTCTTGTTCTGCGGGGCTAGTGGGTCACGACCGCGCATTCCCAGCCGTCGTACTCTAGCTGGAAGGCTGCGGCCCAGGTCTGCATCATGGCCGAGACGGGGGCGAAACTGTCCGCGTCGACCGCCATCGTGGTCTCTAGAATGGTCATGTCGCCCTCGCCGCGCGCGATGAAGCCGGCGCGGCGGGCCACCTCGCACAGGTCGCCGTGGCCGTCCTCGTCGCCCAGGAAGTAGAACAGGGTGTGGCGCGGGGTCACGCCGCTGTCGCCCTTCTCGGCCAGCGCCGCACGCACCATGGCGTCGCGTTCGTCATGACTGATGTGCGAAGCGTCCAAGAGACTGCGCCGTCCTTCATTCCCTGCGCGCGCAAGAAGCCGCCGCAGGGCATGGCCCTGCGACACCTGCGCCGTGTTGTCGGTTAAGCGGCCCGTTTAGAGAGGGAGGGTCCGACTGGCAAGACAGATGACAAAGCAGCCATGAAAAAGGGGGCGGCCGAGGCCGCCCCTTCTCCCGTCCAGATTCCTTCGCCTCTTACCAGGGACGGTAGTTCAGTCCGACGAAGAAGCGACGACCATAGGGGTCGTAGTTGGAATAGATGGTGGTTCCCAGAATGTCGCGTTGCTCCGCGTCAAACAGGTTCACCACCCCGGCCCGCAGCGTCAGATCATCGCGCACATTGTAGCGAACGGTCAGATCGTGACGAACGAACGGTCCGGTCTCCATCTGATCGGCCAGTCGCGCGTCGGCGTTGTTGATGAAGTCGCGCGCCCGAATGATGTTGGCGCTCGACTGCCAGTCGGCCGTCCAGTTGACGTTCCAGGTGTCGTTGGGACGCCAGGCCAGCGTGGAGCTGAGCCGGACGCGCGGATAGACGTTGGTGCCGCTGAGACCGATGCTTCCGGCCAGTTCGTCATAGTCGCCGGGGTCCGACTCGTTCAGAAACTGCTTCTGCTCGATCAGCCACGAACCGTTCAGGCGCCAGTCGAACGCACCCCAGTTCCTGCCGAAGTCGGCCGTGTCCAAGGTGTAGTTGGCGCCGAAATCGAGGCCGCGGGTTTCAAGGGCGGCGTAGTTGAAGGACCGCTCGATGAAGCCCCCGATCGGGTCGCCGGAGGGCGCGCCGACGCCGAAGGGAATGTTCGGCGCGTTGCGGAAGATCGAGTTGCAGGCATCCACGTTCAACTCCGCGCCATTGACGCAGTTGTTGGCGATGCCTTCGGCCGAAACCGAGGCGATGACCTTGTCGATGCGGATTTCGTAGTAATCCAGCGTCAGGGTCAAGCCGGGGGCGAAGCGCGGCTGCAGAACCGTCGAGAAGGTGAACGATTCGGATTCTTCCGGCTCCAGGTTCGGATTGCCGCCCGAGACGCCCGCGATGCCCGAGGTGTAGTTGGGGCGGAAGTCGTCGGTGTTGGTGGCGGTGGCGCCGGCGAAGTCGAACGTCAGGCCCTGCTGAGCGGCCAAGGCCGTGCAGTTCTTGATGCGGTTCGCGCGGGTTTCCTGGTCGTTGACCGCGGCGATGTTGGCGGTCGCACAGGGGTCGGAGAAGTTGTTTGCGAACGTCTGGCCATAGGGCGAATAGTTCTCGCCCAGGTTCGGCACGCGGACCGAGGTGTTGAAGCTGGTCTTGAAGGTGATGTCGCGGATCGGGCGGTAAACCAGGTTCACGCCATAGACGTCGACATTGCCGACGGTCGAATAGTCCGCCCAGCGATAGGAGCCGCTGAGTTCAGCATATTCGCCCAGCCGCGAGTCGCGGAACAGCGGCACGGACAGTTCCGTGAACACTTCCTTGGATTCGTAGCTGACTTCAGGGAAGTCGTCGCCGGTGTTCAGGAACAGCAGCCGGTCGCCAGCGGTCGCGCTACGGCCGATGGCCGACGTCGTTTCCTTGCGCCATTCGCCGCCGAACGCAAAGCCCAGGTTGCCCGCGCCCCAGAAATCCCACAGCTCGGTGGAGAAGGAGCCGACAGCCTGCTGCTGCTCGTTCATTTCCTTAACGGTGACGGCGGCGTCCACATACTGAAGCGCTTCGGCCGACTGATTGCCCGCGCCGAAGATGTTCAGCGGGGCGCACTGGGCGATCGAGTTGCGACCGTATTCCGTGTCCAGCAGATTGGTCGGATCGCCGTTGGCGTCCAGGCGATGCTTGTCGGCGATGAAGGTCGCGCCCTGGGCCTGAAGCAGTCTGGAACGACAGACGATCGAACCGGCGGGGCCAGCGGCGCCCAGGGTGTCGATGACGGAATCGGCGGCCAGGGCCATGCGTTGCGTATCGACCGCGCGTTCGATGTTCTCGATCTCGGCCTTGCCGTAGGTGTAGCCGATGTCCCAGGACAGGGACTTGGCGAAGCCCATCGGGCCGTGGTCGCCCCGGAAGCCGGCGACATAGCGCTGAATGTCGCGCGTGTTCGACTGCGTCCGATCGGGGCCGAAGAAGCTGTGGCGCGCGATCGGCAGGGCTTGGCTGCCGATCAACTGGCCGGCGTTGGCCGCGGTCGGCGGAGCGTAGATGTCGATCCGGTTCGCCGCGATCGCGGTTTTCAGGTTCTGCGGCAGGAAGGCGTTGTCGTCCCAGCGCAGGTCGAAGGCCGAGGTGCCCCAGATGGAGTTCGTGTCGTCCGCAGCGTACGAGCTGTTGTCCAGATCGACGTCGAAGAACGTGCGCTGACCCCGCATGAAGGTGTCTTCGGTGACGTATTTCGCTTCCGAGTAGAAGCTGACGGAATCCGTGATCTTGAAGTTGACGCCGACCTGATAACGCTGCGACTCGGAGGCCGGGACGCGGCTGTATCCCGCCACTTCGCCCAACGGCATCCCGTCGCCGCCGATGTTGTAGGGGCGATTGATGCCGACATTGCCGACGCGCTGGCCGAAGTTCGCCAGGCGGCCGTTGGCGCCGTCGTACACATAGGTCTTGCCAGGCGTGATGCCGTAGCAGTTGGCGGCGTAGGTGAAACCACCGCCGCTGAAGCAGTTCTGATAGGGGATGTTGGGGTTGGTCAGGTCGCTGGGCTGCTGGAGATTGGCCAGCGTGGTCTGGCCCCAGGGCAGGATGTCCAGGCGGTTGACGCCGTAGAAGACCGCCGCGTCGAGTTGGCCGTCATAAGGGGCGGTCGTCGGATCGGCGTCGATCGACAGGCGGATGGGCGCGCGACGAATCCAGTCGATGTCCATCGAGTCGACGTTGTCGATCTTCTCGTATTCGGCGTGGGCGTAAACGTTCAGGCGGCCATCGAGAAAGTTCTTTCCGATCAGGCCGGAAATGCGGCGGCTGGCTTCGCCGTTGTCGTTGATCTGGCCATAGTTGGCGTCGATCTCCAGGCCCTCGAAGTCCTTCCTCAGGATGAAGTTGACCACGCCGGACACCGCGTCGGCGCCATAGACCGAAGAGGCGCCGCCCGTGATGATCTCGACGTTCTGGATCAGCAGGCGCGGAATGGTGTCCACATCGACCGACAATTCGCCGCCTGACGATCCGACATGCCGGCGACCATCCACCAGCGTCAGGGTGCGACCCGCGCCCAACGAACGAAGGTTCGGCAGGGAGAGGCCGCCCGTGTTCAAGCTGGATCCCGTGGTGTCGGAGGGCACGGTGGAGTTCTGAAGCGCCGGAATCGTGGCCAGATAGTCGATGACGCTGGTCTGGCCGGTCGACAGGATTTCGTCCTGCGAAATCTGAATCAGAGGCGTGGGCGCATTGGCGGCGCTGCGGCGAATGCGCGAGCCGGTGACGACGATTTCATCAAGCTGCGTGGCCGAGGTGTCCGAGGGAGACACGGCCGGCAGGTCTTGTGCGAAGGCGGTGGTGGCGATCAAGGCGCCCGCCAGCACCGTCGATGACAATAGAATATTTCGCATATGAACTCCGTACAGCGCGGCCGATGGGGGAAAGACGCCAAAGGACGCCGTTGATCTGCCGCTTGCGGGTCACAAACCTGACACAGAAGGTCGCGTCAAGAAGAGCGATGATTATTCTAAGTATAACGTTGTTATACATAAAAGGTGTTTTGCAATAGCCACACCTGTCGCTGGCTTCCGGGAATTTATCTTCCAACATGCTCTGCCACTGTCAAAGCTTATTGAAGCGTTGCTGTAAATGGTTCCGAGCGGCGTCGATATGTCGCAGCGAACACGCGCCCTCAGCCTGTGATCGCCGCGATCCAGTCGGGCAGTTCGGCGATGCGGGACAGGGAGACGTAGCGGGGTTCGTCGACGGGGGCGTCGGCCAGTTCATGGGCCCAGGTGACGGCGTAGGGGATGTGGACGCCGAAGGCGCCGGCGGCGATGGCGGGCAGGACGTCGGACTTCATGGAGTTGCCGGCCATGACGGCCTCGGGCGCGCCCGTGCCGTGGCGGGCGAAGACCCGCGCATAGGTGGCGCGATCCTTTTCGGAGACGATCTCGACCGCGCTGAACCGTTCGCCCAGGCCCGAGGCGGCCAGTTTGCGCTCCTGGTCCAGCAGGTCGCCCTTGGTGATCAGGACCAGGCGATAGGTCTCGGATAGTTCGGCGACCACCTCGTCCACGCCGGGCAGGGTCTCGACCGGGTGGGCCAGCATCTCGCGGCCGGCGGCCAGGATTTCGCGCACGACATGGGGCGGGGCCTCGCCGCCCGTCAGCTCCATCGCCGTCTCGATCATCGACAGGGTGAACCCCTTCACGCCGTAACCATAGAGACGCAGGTTGCGTTGTTCGGTCTCGGCTAAACGCGCCTCGATGGTCGGTTCGTCGCCGTGTTCGGCCAGCAGATCGACGAACCGCGCGTGGGTCAGGCGGAAGATCGTCTCATTGTGCCAAAGGGTGTCGTCGGCGTCGAGGCCGACCGTGGTGATGAGCGTGGGCATGGGCGGGGTCCGTGGTCTGGGGCGCTCTTGGCCCGTGTCCGGAGCGAAGGCAAGGCGCGCGCCCGCCTTCGTGACTTGCAGGCGCGGCCGGGTTCGGACAAGGCTGAGGTCATGAGCGGTCGTCGTTTTTCATCACTGTCGGGCGTCCTGGCGCTGAGCCTGGCGTTGGCGGCCGGATCGGTCGCGGCGTCGTCCCAGGCGCCTGTGGAGACAGGGGCGCGGTTCTCGGACATCATGCGGACGCCGCCCTCGGCCCAGCGGGCGCGGCTGAACGCGCGGGTGTTCGACCGGGTCTGGAACGAGGTGCGGCGCGGCTATTACGACCCGCACCTGCACGGCGTGGATTGGGACGCGGCGCGGGCGCGGTTCCGGCCCCAGGCCCTGGCGGCCACGGACGAACACGGCCTGTATCGGACCATCAACGCCATGCTGGACCTGCTGGATGACGGTCACGCCGCCGCCAGCCCGCCCGCCGCCGTCCGCCGCCAGGACGCCCGCTACGCCCGGCGCGCCGTCATGGGCATGACCCTGATGCGGGGCGATGCGCCCGATGTCTGGACGGTGGAGCGGGTGCGGCACGGCTCTCCGGCCGAGGCGGCCGGGGTGCAACTGGGCTGGACCCTGACCAGCCTGGACGGACAGCCGTGGTCGCCGGACGTGGAGACGCATGAGGGACGACCTGTGCATCTGGTCCTGACCGACGAGACGGGGACGCGGCGCGAGACGACCCTGGTTCCGCAACTGATGGACGGGATCGAGCCCTTCACCGCCGACGATTCCCATGCCGGCGTTCTGGTCCTGACGGTCGAGCAGTTCGACCAGGGGCTGGGGCGCTGGCTGGGCCAGGAATTGGACGGTCTGCCGCCCGACGTCGGGGTGATCCTGGATCTGCGCGCCAATCCGGGCGGACGGCTGTGGGAGGCCGAGTCCGTGCTGACCTGTTTCCTGCCGCGCGACCAGCCCTGGGCCACGCGCACCGGCCGGACCGGGCGGGCGGTGGTGCTGAGGGCGTCAGGCGACTGCGGCGATCGGCGCGATCCCGTGCCCAATCCCGTCGCGGTCCTGGTGGACGGGGCCAGCCGGTCTGCGGCCGAGCTGACGCCGGCGGCCCTGCAGGAGGCGGGGCGCGGCCTGGTGATCGGCGAAAAGACGCCCGGGTCCGTGCTGATCGCGCAGGAGACGGACCTGCCCGACGGCGGTCGGCTGACGCTGAGTCGGGCCGATTTCGTCACCGCGCGCGGGGTGCGTCTGGAAAAGCGGGGCGTCACGCCCGACATCGCCGCCCCGCGCACCCTGACCCAGAGGCGCGCCGGCGAAGATCCGGCGCTGGAAGCGGCGATCGCGGCCCTGAGGGGCCAGGATCGGGCCGGGAGCGCGAACCGGCCCAGCGGGCTTTAGGGCCTGATTCAGGCTCTAGCAGCATTTGAACCCGCCAGCCCCGCCGAACCGGCGCTGTTCGTGCAGGCGGAAGAAGGCGACCTTGTCCAGCGGCGGCTGGTCCGGGTGGGTCGTCTGGGCGTGGGCGACATAGGCGTCGTAGTCCGGCTGGCCGATCATGGCGCCGGCCGTGCGCCGGACGCCGCGACCCCAGCGCAAGGCCGTGTCGCGGCAGCGGCAGATCAGAGCGTCGCCGCCCTCAGGCACGGGCCGCGTCCGCCGCTTCGTCGGCGGCGGTCAGGTCGTGGCTCTCGGGATATTCGCGCACGGTCGGACGGTTGTTCAGATGGGCCTTGCGGCACGCCAGGACGCCATAGACGACCATGGTGACGACCACGAACAGGAAGCCCGCCGTCAGCGCCGAGTTGACGTAGTCGTTGACGATGATGCGGTGCATATCGCCCGTCGTCTTGGCCGGGGCGATCAGTTCGCCGGCGCCCAGGGCGTCCTGGTACTTGCGGGCGTGGGCCAGGAAGCCGATGCGGACCTCGGGGTGGAACAGCTTCTGGAAGCCGGCCGTCAGGGTGCAGATCAGCAGCCAGGCCGCCGGCGCCGCCATGACCCAGGCGAACGTCTCGCGCTTCATCTTGAACAGGACGACCGTGCCCAGGATCAGGGCGACGGCGGCCAGCATCTGGTTGGCGATGCCGAACAGGGGCCACAGGCTGTTGATGCCGCCCAGCGGATCGACCACGCCGGTGTAGAGGAAGTAGCCCCACAGCCCGACCGTCAGGGCCGTGGCCACGACGTTGGCGCCCCAGGACTTGGTCTCGCGCATCTTGGGCACGGCGACGCCCAGCAGGTCCTGGATCATGAAGCGGCAGACGCGGGTGCCGGCGTCCACCGTGGTCAGGATGAACAGGGCCTCGAACAGGATGGCGAAGTGATACCAGAAGGCCATCATGGCCTTGCCGCCGATCACGCTGGACAGGATGTGGGCCATGCCGACCGCCAGGGTCGGCGCGCCGCCCGCGCGCGACAGGATCGAATGTTCGCCGACGTCGCGGGCCAGCTGCTCCAGCTCTCCCGGCGTGATGTGGAAGCCCCACTGGGCCACGGCGGCGGCGGCCGAGACGGCGTCGTGACCGATGACGGCGGCCGGGCTGTTCATGGCGAAATAGACCGCCGGATCCAGCACCGTGGCGGCGATCAGGGCCATGACGGCGACGAAGCTTTCGCACAGCATGGCGCCGTAGCCGATCATCGGAATCTGGCTCTCGTTCTCCAGCAGCTTGGGCGTGGTGCCCGACGAGATCAGGGCGTGGAAGCCCGACACCGCTCCACAAGCAATGGTGATGAACAGGAAGGGGAACAGGGCGCCGGCGAAGACCGGGCCGGCGCCGTCGATGAAGGGAGTGACGGCCGGCATCTGCAGATGCGGCCGCACGATCAGTATGCCGACGGCCAGGGCCGCGATGGCGCCGATCTTCAGGAAGGTCGACAGATAGTCGCGCGGCGCCAGCAGCAGCCAGACCGGAATGACCGAGGCGATGAAGCCATAGACCATCATCAGGATGGCCAGGGTCGGGCCGGTCAGGGTGAAGGCCGGGCCCCAATAGGGATCGGCCGCGACATGGCCGCCGCCGATGATGGCCAGGATCAACAGGACGACGCCGATCACCGACACCTCGCCCACGCGGCCGGGCCGCAGATAGCGGGTGTACAGGCCCATGAAGATGGCGATGGGGATGGTGGCGGCGACGGTGAAGGTTCCCCACGGGCTTTCGGCCAGGGCCTTGACCACGACCAGGGCCAGAACCGCCAGGATGATGACCATGATCATCAGGACGCCGATTTGGGCGATGACGCCCGGGATGTTGCCCATCTCGGTGCGGATCATGTCGCCCAGCGACTTGCCGTCGCGGCGGGTGGACATGAACAGGACCATCATGTCCTGAACCGCACCCGCCAGCACCGCGCCGACCAGGATCCACAGCACGCCGGGCAGATAGCCCATCTGGGCGGCCAGCACCGGGCCCACCAGCGGCCCCGCGCCGGCGATGGCGGCGAAGTGGTGGCCGAACAGGACGTTTCGGGGCGTGGGCACATAGTCCAGCCCGTCGTTGCGCCGCACGGCCGGCGTCAGGCGCGCGGGGTTCAGCCCCATGACCTTGTTCGCCAGATAGCGGGCGTAGAACCGATAGGCGATGGCGTAGGTGCAGACGGCGGCGACCACCATCCAGACCGCGCTGATGCTCTCGCCCTGATGCAGGGCGATGACGCCCAGAGAAACGGCCCCCAGGATGGCGATGGCGCCGAAGATTACGGGTGTGCTGAGTTTGCCCACGACAAATCCCTCCCGACCGGCTGACTGCGGCCCTCGCCCTTGGTTTGCACCACAACGCGGCCCCAGGCCAAGCGGCTAAAGTCGTAGAAGACGCCGGACCGAGCGGGTTTGGCGCGCGGCGTGGGTGAGTAGTGTTAGTGAGCGAAGAGGTGAGCTGGCATCGCATGGGCGGGGCCGCCTCGGCTCACCCCTTCGCTCACTAACACTATTCACCAAGGGCGGCTTCAGCCCCGAACCACCTTCACCCGCCCGGCCGCCTCTCGCGCCCGTTCGCGGGCTTCCTCGACATCGGCGCCGCGCGCGGTCGCCACGCCCATGCGGCGGCGCTCGAAGGCTTCGGGCTTGCCGAACAGGCGCAGGTCGGCGGTGGGGACCGACAGGGCCTCCGCGACGCCGTCGAAGGCCACGCCCTGCGCCTCCATGCCGCCGTAGATGACGGCGCTGGCGGCCGGTTCGCGCTGGGTCACGTCGACCGGCAGGCCCAGGATGGCGCGGGCGTGCAGGGCGAATTCGCTCAGGATCTGGCTGGCCAGGGTGACAAGGCCGGTGTCGTGCGGGCGGGGCGAGACCTCGGAGAACCAGACCTGGTCGCCCTTGACGAACAGTTCGACGCCGAACACCCCGTAACCGCCCAGGGCCGCCGTGACCTTGCCGGCGATGTCCTGCGCGGCGGCCAGGGCGGCGGGGCTCATGGTCTGGGGCTGCCAGCTCTCGACATAGTCGCCCTTGACCTGACGGTGGCCGATGGGGGCGCAGAAATCCGTGCGGGTCTCGCCGTCGGCGCCGCGCGAGCGGACGGTCAGAAGCGTGATCTCGTAGTCGAAGTCGATCCGGCCCTCGACGATGACGCGGGCGCCCGCGACCCGGCCGCTGTCCTGGGCATAGGTCCAGGCGTCGGCGATCTGATCGGCGCTTTCGACGAAGGATTGCCCCTTGCCGGACGAGGACATGACCGGCTTGACGAAACAGGGATAGCCGACGGCCTCGGCCCCCGCCGCCAGTTCCTCGGCCGATCCGGCGAAGGCGTAGGGACTGGTGGGCAGGCCCAGGTCCTCGGCCGCCAGTTTGCGGATGCCCTCGCGGTTCATGGTCAGTTGCACGGCGCGGGCGGTGGGGACCACGCGCGCCAGCGCCGCCGCCTCGATGTCGGCCAGAACCTCGGTGGCGATGGCCTCGATCTCGGGCACGACGATGTGCGGCGCCTCGGCCAGGATGACGCCGTTCAGCACCTGGGCGTCGGTCATGGGGATGACGTGGCTGCGGTGCGCGACCTGCATGGCCGGGGCGTTCGGATAGCGGTCCACGGCGATCACCTCGCAGCCCAGCCGCTGAAGCTCGATCGCGACCTCCTTGCCCAGTTCGCCCGAGCCCAGAAGCATGACGCGGACGGCGGTGTCGGAAAGCGGGGTGCCGAGTTTCATGATTATTCCGTGAAGATTTAACGGGGTAGGTGACGCCAGCGGCCGTCGCGGTGTGCGTCTTCAAGGGCCGTGACAAGCTCAGCAGCAACTCCACGCTGGCGGAGTTCGCTGGGCGACATGAGGACGGTTTCAGCGCAGGCCGAGGCCGCGTAGGCCAAACCAACGACCCGTAGAGCTAGTCCGCCCTTTTCCGCGTCCAACCATGCGTCCAAAGGCTCGTCACCCAACAAAACTTCGGCGCAATCCCCTTCGCCGTTATCTCGCCGTTGCTTGCGGGCTTGCTGACCATACCAGACCTTGAGCGACCGCGATCTAAGGAGCTGCGGCCAGTGAGCGGTGGCCTCATATCGCGGAAAGGGCATAGTCTGCGGCAGCATCGTCGACCAATCGATCGTCTCGCCGGTTGAGAGGTCGAAGGTCATCGACGTCTGCTCCCCATTCCCATGGGCGCCCCCGCAATAGCTGTCTGTGGTGATGAGCAGACTGATAAAACGTGGCCCGGTCATTGGGGTTTCGACAGAACGTGTCCACACCACATTATCGTTTTCGGGCCTCATCGCCAGGCAGTCTGATCGGTTCATCCGATCCACATCGTCTCTCAGGTCGAGCCGCGCGTTGATCGCCCGCGCCTGCGGGCTATCGGCGTTGACACGCGGCAGGGCGGCGAAACCCTCGGCGAGGTCTGGCGAGAAGGTCAGCGCGGATTGAGCGTCCGCTTCAGTCGAACGCCCGCAAGCGGCCAGCAGCGTAAGACACGCCAAGCTGGCCGCAGCCCGCATTACAGCCGCGCCTTGACCGCAGCCACGATGGCGTCCGAGGTGATGCCGAACTTCTCGTACAGGACTTCGGCCGGGGCCGAGGCGCCGAAGCCGGCCATGCCGATGAAGGCGCCGTCTTCGCCGATGAAGCGTTCCCAGCCCTGTTTGATGGCGGCCTCGACGGCGACGCGCACCGTGCCGCGACCGATGACGGCGGCCTGATAGGCGGCGTCCTGCTGTTCGAACAGTTCGAAGCTGGGGACCGAGACGACGCGGGTGGGCGTGCCTTCGGCCTCCAGAACCTTGGCGGCGTCCAGCGCCAGGGCCAGTTCCGTGCCGGTGCCGAACAGCGTGACCTTGGCCTCGCCGTCTGCGGCCTTGATCTCATAGGCCCCCTTGGCCGACAGGTTCTCGGTCGACGGGGTGGTGCGGACCGCCGGGGTCTTCTGGCGCGACAGGGCCATGGCCGAGGGGGCGGTCCTGGTCTGAAGCGCGACCTGCCAGCACTCCATCGCCTCGACCGTGTCGGCGGGGCGGAAGACCAGCAGATTGGGGATGGCGCGCAGGGCGGCCAGATGTTCGACCGGCTGGTGCGTCGGGCCGTCCTCGCCCAGGCCGATGGAGTCGTGGGTCAGGACGTGGATGGCGCGCACGCCCATCAGGGCGCCCAGACGGATCGCCGGACGGCTGTAGTCCGAAAACACCATGAAGGTGCCGCCGTAGGGGATGACCCCGCCGTGCAAAGCCAGGCCGTTCATGGCGGCGGCCATGCCGAACTCGCGGATGCCCCAGTTGACGTAGCGACCCTCATAGGTCGGGGCGTCCAGGATCGGCGTGCCCTTGACGAAGGTGTTGTTCGAGCCGGTCAGGTCGGCCGAGCCGCCGACCAGTTCGGGGATGGCGGCGAACAGTTCGTCCAGGGCGGCGCCCGACGACTGGCGCGTGGCCTGGGCCGGTTGCGTCTCGACCAGTTCGGCGATCTTGGCGTTCAGGGCGTCGAAGGCGGCCTCGGGCAGGTCGCCCTTCATGGCGCGGGTGAAGTCGGCGGCCTGGGCCGAGGCGGCGAGGCGGGCCTCCCACTTCTTGCGGTCCTTCGATCCACGACGGCCGACCTTATGCCAGGCCGACAGGATGGTCTCGGGCATTTCGAACGGGTCGTGATCCCAGGCCAGGCCCAGGCGGGTGGCGGCGATCTCGGCGGCGCCCAGGGCCGCGCCGTGGGTCTTGTGGCTGCCTTCCATAGTGGCGGCGCCCTTGCCGATCTTGGTCTTGCAGGCCAGCAGGACGGGCTTGTCCTGGCGGATCGCCCACTGCATCGCCGACTTGATCGCCTTCATGTCGTGGCCGTCGACGGCCTTCACCGCCCAGCCGGCCGCCTTGAAGCGGGCCTTCTGGTCCACGGCGTCGGACAGGGAGACCTTGCCGTCGATAGTGATCTCGTTGTCGTCCCACAGGACGGTCAGCTTGTTGAGCTTATAGCGGCCGGCCAGGGCGATGGCTTCCTGCGACACGCCCTCCATCAGGCAGCCGTCGCCGGCGATGACCCAGGTGCGGTGATCGACCAGGTCGTCGCCGTATTTGGCGGCCAGATGCCGCTCGGCCATCGCAAAGCCGATGGAGGTCGCCAGACCCTGGCCCAGCGGGCCGGTCGTGACCTCGACGCCGGGCATGTGGCCGTACTCGGGGTGGCCGGCGGTCTTGGAGCCCCACTGGCGGAAGTTGGACAGCTCCTGCTTGGTCGCGGCCTTGTAGCCGGTCAGGTGCAGCAGGGCGTAGATCAGCATCGAGCCGTGGCCGGCCGACAGGATGAAGCGGTCGCGGTCGGCCCAGTCGGGGCGCGAGGCGTCGAACTTCAGGAATTTGGAGAACAGCACCGTCGCCACGTCGGCCATGCCCATCGGCATGCCGGGGTGGCCGGACTTGGCCTTTTCGACGCCGTCCATGGCGAGGACGCGGATGGCGTTCGCCATCTGCTCGGGCGTGGCCTTCGGTGCGGATTTGGCGTCGCTCACGGCGGAGACCTTTCGGACGATGCGGAATTAAAGAGGCGGCGCCGCTTTACCCCGGCGCGTCCTCGGGTTCTATACGCAATTTGCAAGGAGCGACCGATGGCAGACGCCACAACGGCCGCACGGGCGCGCATCGACCGCGCCTTGGCCGAATTGGAACGCAAAATCCTGGAACTGAAGGCGCGCACAGCCTCGGCGCCCGCCGTGGCGGACGACGACCTGTTCGCGCCGCGTCCGTCCGATCAGCGCGTCGCCGAACTGGAGGTCGCCGGCCGCGAGGCGTCCGAAGCCCTGGGCCGCGCGGCCCAGGCGGTGCGCGAGGTTCTGGCCGAGACCGCCGAAAGGGAGGACGACTGATGGCGACCGTGACCGTGGAGGTGAACGGCCGACCCTACGCCATCGGCTGCGCCGACGGCCAGGAGGAGCGGGTCCGCATCCTGGCCAAACAGTTCGACAACCAGGTGCGTCAGGTGGCCCAGGACGTCGGAAACGTCGGGGACCTGAGGCTTTTTCTGATGGCGGCCCTGATCCTGTCGGACGAACTGCACGAAGCGCGGCTGAACGGCGGCAAGACGACCGGCCCGGCGCCCGCGCCCACCGCCGCGACCCATGACGGCGTGGCCGAGGCCCTGAACGCGGTCGCCGCCCGGATCGAGAAGATCGCGCAAACTATCTGATCCGCCGGTGCTGGCGCGTTCGGTCGCAAGGGCCTATCTTGATCGACGGCGGGTCCTGCTGCGGCTCACGTCGGAGGCAACATTTCCTCGCGACCTTAATTCACTCGAAGGGATCTGTCCCTGTCCGGGCTCGAGGGCCTGGGCACACGGAGCCCACCTGGCTACCCAGGTCGAGAGGATTTAAACCGCTCTTCACGGTTCACGCGGCGCCGCCAACCTTTTCTCTTTCTCGTGCGCTATCGCTCGCCGCGCGGCGGCGCGCTGCTTGAGCGCGTTTTCTCTCTGTTTAGGGCGCTACCGCTCGCCGCGCGGCGACGCGCTGCTTGAGCGCGGGTGCGCGTTCCGCCGGAGGGGTGTAAGGCGGCGGCATGATCCTGGACAAGCGCGAACTCCGGTCGGCCATGCGGGCGCGGCGCAAGGCCCTGGCCGAGGCCGACGCCCTGGCGGCGGTGCGGGCGGCGGGCTTTGCGGATCGGTTGCCCCGCGCGGCGATGGTCGCCCTGTATCGCGCCATGGGAACCGAACTGGCCGCCGACGCCCTGGCCGTGGCGCTGGAGGCGGCGGGGCGGCGCCTGTGTCTGCCCGTCGTGCTGGATCGCGACGCCCCCATGATCTTCCGCGCCTGGACGCCGGGCGAACCGCTGGAACTGGACGCCGCCGGTTGTCCTGCGCCCCTGCCGCTGGCCGAGACGGTGGACCCGGACTTGATCGTCACCCCGCTTCTGGCCTTCGACGCGACAGGCGGGCGGCTGGGGCAGGGCGGCGGGCATTACGACCGCACCTTCGCCGCGCGGCCGCAGACGATCCGCATCGGCTTCGCCTACGCTGGGCAGAAGGTCGAGCGGCTGGAACTGGAAGCCCATGACATTCGCCTGGATGGTGTTCTGACCGAGACCGGCTATACGGCTTTCAAATGAGATTGGCATTTTTCGGCGACGTCATCGGCAAGTCCGGCCGCGACGGCATCAGCGATCATCTTCCGGGCCTGAAGCGGGATCTGAAGCTCGACTTCGTGGTCGTGAACGCCGAGAACGCCGCGGGCGGGTTCGGCATCACCGAGAACACGGCGCGCGAGCTGTTCATGGCCGGCGCCGACTGCCTGACCCTGGGCAACCACAGCTGGGACCAGCGCGAGGCCCTGACCTATATCGTGCGCGAGCCGCGCCTTATCCGGCCGGCCAATTATCCGCGTCTGATGGATGCGCCGGGCGCCGGGGCCAATCTGTTCGAGACCGATACAGGGCGCACCGTTCTGGTCATGAACGTGCTGGGCCGGGTCCATATGGACCCGATGGACGATCCGTTCGGCGCGGTGGAGCGCGAACTGGCGGCCGCCCCCCTGGGCGCCGTGGCCGATGCGGTGATCGTGGATATGCACTGCGAAGCGACCTCGGAGAAGATGGCGATGGGCCATTTCTGCGATGGGCGGGCATCGCTGGTGGTGGGCACCCACACCCACGTCCCGACGGCCGACTGCCAGATCCTGCCCGGCGGCACCGCCTATCAGACCGACGCCGGCGGCTGCTGCGACTATGACAGCGTCATCGGCAACGAGAAGGACGAGCCGCTGCGCCGCTTCACCACGCGGATTTCCGGCGGCCGCTACACCCCGGCCTCGGGGCCTGCGACGGTGTGCGGCGTCTTCGTCGAGACCGACGACCGCACGGGTCTGGCTGTCCGGGTCGAGCCGATCCGTGTCGGCGGCCGACTGTCCCAGGCGATTCCGACGCTCTGATCGTCAGGCCGCGCTGAGGGTGTTCGATCCGGCCTCGATCACCAGGGTCTGGCGCAGGCTCAGCGTTCCGTCGCGGTCCGACACCTTGTCCAGCACCTTGAACTGGGTGGTCCAGCGGTCGGGCCGGGCCTCGCACACCAGATAGCCACGCTGGTTGTTCAGGAACTTCAGCTGCGGATTGGCGGCCATGAATCGGTCGTAGTCCGCGCGTCGGTCCGAGCCGTTTCCGCCCGAGCTGATCGAGGTGCCGACGAACTCCACCGCGATGGGCCGGCCCTCGGGCTGGCCGCCGTCCAGCCACAGCCCGCCGGCGAAGTTCTGGTGCTCGTCGCCGGTCAGGACCACGACATTGTCGATGCGCCGGTCGCGGATATGGCCCAGCAGCCGGTTGCGCGGCACGCGATAGCCGGCCCAGCTGTCGGTGTTGACGCCCTTGCCGCCCGAGGTGTTGCGGTTCAGGTCCATCATCATGACCTGCTGGGCCAGGGCCTTCCAGCGGGCGGTCGAGCGGTTCAGGTCGTTGAACAGCCAGGCCTCCTGGGCGTCGCCCAGCACCTGGGCCTCGGGCGATTCCACGCCGGGGCAATAGCTGTTGAAGCGGTCGTCGCAGGGCTGGTCGCTGCGGAACTGGCGGGTGTCCAGGAAGGATACGTCCAGCAGGTTTCCGTATTGCGCGCGGCGATACGCCTGCATCGAGGCGCCGCGCGGGAAGGCGGACTTCCGCATCGGCATGAACTCGTAGAAGGCCTGCAGGGCGGCCGCCCGGCGCAGCAGGAAGACTTCGGGCGGCGCGCCTTCCGGGTCGTGGTCGCCAACCCAGTTGTTGTCGACCTCGTGGTCGTCGAAGGTGCAGAACCAGGCGGCCGATCCCCGCGCGGCCTGAAGGTCGGCGTCCACGGTGTATTGCGAATAGCGTCGGCGATAGTCGTCCAGGCTGAACACCTCGCCGCCCAGGTGGATGCGGGGATTGTCCTGAGGTCCGTCCGCCGTCTGATAGATAGGGTTGCTGCGCCCCTCGTAGATGTAGTCGCCGTACAGGAAGACGAAATCCAGATCGTCTTCGGCCATGTGGCGGTGGGCGGTGTAATAGCCCTGCTCATAGGCTTGGCAGCCGGCGACGCCGAACCGGACGGCGTCCAGCGCCGCGCCGACGACGGGCGTGGTCTTGGCGCGACCCGTCCCGCTGCGCTCGCTCCCGCACTGGAAGCGGTAGAAATAGGGGCGGCCGGGCTCCAGCCCCCCGACTTCGACGTGGACGGAATGGCCCAGTTCGGGGCGGGCGACGGCCTCGCCCGACTGGACGACGGTGCGGAAGCCGCGGTCGGCCGCCACCTCCCATTTCACCGCCACGGGCGCCCTGGGCATGCCCGAGCCATAGGCCAGGGGATCGGGCGCAAGGCGGGTCCAGATGACGAAGCCGTCGGGCAGGGGATCGCCCGCCGCCACGCCCAGACTGAAGGGGTTGGTGTCGAAGGCCGCCTGGGCCAGGGCCTGACCGCTTCGCGCCAGGACCAGGCCGCCGCCGAAGACCGCCAGGATCGAACGGCGCGAAAGGACGGGGCGGGTCATGGGCGGCTCCGAGGCTGAGGCTCGAAACCTAGGCCGTCATTGTGACGGTTTGTCGATCAGCGGGGCCGGCGCGCCCGCAGACGCAGGCGCATCGGCTCGCGGCTGCGCAGGGTGATCTGATGCACGGGGCGGGGCTCGACCGCCGTGATCGGCTCCACCTCGGCGACGCGCAGGATGGCGGCCAGGGCGATCATCGCTTCCTGCAGGGCGAAGGCCGCGCCGATGCAGACGCGGGGTCCGGCGCTGAAGGGGATGTAGGCGTAACGGTCGATGGCTCTGCGGTTCTCGGGCAGAAAGCGTTCCGGCCGAAAGGCGTCGGGGTCGTCCCACAGCAGGGTGTGGCGCTGAACGATCCAGGGCGAGATGATGACGGTGGCGCCGGCCTTGATCGGCTGACCGCCCACCACGTCCTCGGCCAGGGCCTTGCGCGCCATGGTCGGGGCGGGCGGAAACAGGCGCATCGTCTCCTCCAGCACCGCGCGGGTCCAGGGCAGGCCCTCCGCCCATTTGGGATCGGAGACGTCGAAGGCGTCCGCCTCGGCCTGTAGCCGGGCCAGATATTCCGGCTGGCGCGACAGCAGGTGCAGGGTCCAGCCCAGTGCGCGGGCCGTGGTCTCGTGCCCCGCCAGGATGAAGGTCAGGATGTTGGCGGCGACCTCTTCGTCGCTCAATCCGGGGCCGCCGGTCTCGTCCCGGGCCAACAGGAGGGCGCTCAGCAGATCGGGCGGGATGTCGCCGGCCTGGATGTGCGCACGGCGGGCCTCGACCAATCGGGTGACGCGCTGTTCGAAGAAGCGGGCGGATCGGATACTGGCCAGGCGGCCCAGACGCGGCGCCCAGTCGGGGGCGCCCAGCACGTCCAGCGGATCGATGCGCCCGCCATTGGCCAGAAACTGGTTCAGGGCGCGCTCGAACCCGCGCGCCTCGCCGCCCAGTTCGTCCGAGAACAGGGTGGCCGACAGGATGTCGAAGGTCAGGCCCGACATCTCGGAATCGATGTTCAGCACCCGGCCGTGCGCCGACAACGACCAGCCGGCGACCCGCGCGTCACAGACCTCGGCCATGCGCGCGTTCAGGGTCGCCATCCTGGCGGGGGTGAACAGGGGCGCCAGAATGCGTCGGACGCGGCGCCAGGCGTCGCCTTCGGTCAGCAACAGCCCTTGCGCCAGCATCGGCCCCAGCACACGGCGTTGCAGGTCGCCCTTTTCGTAGTTGGCGGCGTTTTCGGTCAGGACGTGCCGCACGCCCTCCGGGTGGCTGACCACCAGGATCTCGCCGAACGCAGACTGGCCGTACAACTGCGGCTCGGTGAAATGCCGCTCGGACCACATGCGGATCGGATCGCGCCAACTGATCCACAGAAACGGCAGCAGCGACAGGGGCTTGCCCGCCCGACGGGGCGGGACGGCGGGGCGGAAGACGGTGTCGGCGGTCGTCGCATCCATCAGACGCTCCCTATTCAAGTCGCCGGTTCAGCCGGGCGCATCGTCCCTGAAACGCTGGATCTGATGCATGCGTTCATGCAGGATCGTCACGATCCCGACCGCCTCGTCGGACAAGATGCGCCAATAGACGTAATGATGTCCGCATCGCGCATGGAAGCCATCGACGCCGAACTCGGCTGGAATGGCGCGCCATGCGACACGGCGGGCCGCGATGTCTTCGAAACAGGCGAAGAGCTGACGGATATAGGTCTGCGCCTGCGCCTCGCCCCAGGCATCGCGGCTGTAGGCGTAGATGTCGTCTAGACGACGACCGGCCGCTTCCTGAATCCGAAATCCAGTCATGGATTTTAGGGGCGGCTGTTGCGAGCGAACACGGTGTCGGCGTCGAGCAGGCCGTAGCTGGTTTCCGGCGCTTGGAACGCCGCCGTCAGTTCAGCCTTCAGCCGGTCGAACCTTTCAGTTTCCACCCGGTCGCGGTCGCGTCGGATCAGATCGCGGACATATTCGCTGACGTTTTCGTACGCGCCGTTCTGTCCCACGTTCGTAGCCACGAACTCGCTCAGCGGGCCGGTGACGCGGACGTTTAGGGTCATGGAATTCGACATTGCGCTCTCCTCTGTCCTTAATCTGAGGAATATCGATGACAATGCAAGGCTGGCGGCTCAGTTCGCCAGGGCGGTCTTCGGCGTCCAGACCTTCATCTCGGCGATCTCGCGGGTCCGGGTGTCGATCACGGTCTGGGCCATGCGGCGGATGTCGGGGTCGCGGCTGTCGCGTAGGGCGATGCGGGCCGAGGCGACGGCGCCCTCGTGGTGGGCGATCATCCTGGCGACATAGGCATGGTCGGCCGTCTGGCGGGCGGCCTCGGTCTCGGCCGTCGTGCGGGCCGCCGCCGCGTGATTGGCGGCGGATGTGTCGCGCAGCGCCTGCTGCACCGGATCGCCGCCGCCGTCGCAGGCCCCCAGCGTCAGGACCAGGGCGACGGGAACGGCGGCGCGGATCAAGCGGCGTCGCCCAACCAGCCGGGCATCCAGCCTTCGTGCCATTCGCGCAGATGGGCGACGGGGATGCGGAACAGTTCGCCCTTGTCGCCCCTGGAGGCGAAGGCGTCGCCGCCCGCGTGGCCGACGACCGAGGCGTGCAGGCCGGCGGCCTGGGCCTTGGCGATCAGGGCCTCGGCGTCGGTCACGGCGACCAGATAACGGGCCTGATCCTCGCCAAACAGGAAGATGTGGGCGTGGGCGGCGCTGGAGGCGTCCAGCGTCACGCCGACGTCCGACGCCAGCACCAAGTCGGCGGCGGCGGCCGATCAGGCCGCCGTCGGACAGGTCGTGAACCACGGTCAGTTCGCCGCCCTCGATCAGGCCGCGCACGAAGTCGCCGGTCTGTTTCTCCAGCTTCAGGTCGACGGGCGGCGGGGCGCCGTCCTCGCGGCCCAGGACCTCGCGCAGATAGATCGACGCGCCCAGTTCGCCGTGGGTCTGGCCGATCAGGACCAGGGCGTCGCCCTCGGCCATGCCGGAGAAGCCGGTGACGACGTCGTAGTTGGGCAACAGGCCCACCGCGCCGACCGTCGGGGTCGGCGGAATGGCGACGCCGTTGGTCTCGTTATACAGCGACACATTCCCCGAAACGACGGGGAAGACCAACTCGCGGCACGCCTCGGCCATGCCGTCGATGGCGCGCACGATCTGGCCCATGATCTCCGGCCGTTGCGGATTGCCGAAGTTCAGATTGTCGGTGATGGCGATGGGGCGGCTGCCCACGGCGGTCAGGTTGCGCCACGCCTCGGCCACCGCCTGTTTGCCGCCCTCGTAGGGGTCGTTCTGGACATAGCGGGGGGTGCAGTCCGAGGTGACGGCCAGGCCCTTGTCCGTGCCATGCACCCGCACCACGCCCGCATCGGCGCCGGTGGAGGAATCCTGGAGCGTATCGGCCATGACGTGACGGTCGTACTGTTCCCAGATCCAGCGTTTGGAGGCCATGTCGGGGCAGGCGACGACCTTCATCACCGCGTCGGCCCAGTTGTCGGGCGCGGGGACGTCGGCGGGGCTCAGTTTCGGCTGCAGCTCGGGCTGGACCCAGGGGCGGTCGTACAGGGGGGCGTCGTCGAACAGGGGCGCCAGCGGCACGTCGCAGACGGTCTCGCCGTGATGCGTCAGCACCAGATGGCCGGTGTTCGTGGTCTTGCCGATGACGGCGAAGTCCAGGCCCCATTTCTGGAAGATGCGATAGCCGACGTCTTCGTAACCGGGCTTCAGCACCGCCAGCATCCGCTCCTGGCTTTCCGACAGCATCATCTCATAGGCCGTCATACCGGTTTCGCGCTGGGGAACCTGGTCGAGGTCCAGTTCGATCCCGACGCCGCCCTTGCCCGCCATTTCGACGGAGGAGGAGGTCAGGCCGGCGGCCCCCATGTCCTGAATGGCGGCGACGGCGCCGGACGCCATCAGCTCCAGCGTGGCCTCGATCAGCAGCTTCTCGGCGAAGGGATCGCCGACCTGGACCGTGGGGCGTTTGGCCTCCGACTCGTCGTCGAACTCGGTCGAGGACATGGTGGCGCCGTGGATGCCGTCGCGGCCGGTCTTGGAGCCGAAATAGACCACGTCATGGCCGGCTTCCGGCGCGGCCGAATAGTAGATCTCGTCGGCGCGGGCCAGGCCGACGCACATGGCGTTGACCAGGATGTTGCCGTTGTAGCCCTTGTGGAAGTTGGTCTCGCCCGCGACCGTCGGCACGCCGACGCAATTGCCGTAGCCGCCGATGCCGGCGACCACGCCCTTCACCAGACGTTTCGACTTCTCGTGCGAGGGATCGCCGAACCGCAGGGCGTTCAGCAGGGCCACAGGGCGCGCGCCCATGGTGAAGACGTCGCGCATGATGCCGCCCACGCCCGTCGCCGCGCCCTGATAGGGTTCGATGTAGGAGGGATGGTTGTGGCTCTCCATCTTGAAGATGCAGGCGTCGCCGTCGTCGATGTCGATGACCCCCGCATTCTCGCCCGGCCCGCAGATGACGCGCTCGCCGGTGGTCGGGAACTTGCCCAGATGGATCTTGGAGGACTTGTAGGAACAGTGCTCGGACCACATGACCGAGAAGACGCCCAGTTCGACATGGTTCGGCTCACGCCCCAGCCGGTCCAGGACGACCTGATATTCGTTGGGGGCCAGGCCGTATTCGGCGGCCAGATCGGCCATCGACTTTTCGGGGGTCTTTTGCGGAGCGCTCATGGGCCGCGCTTCTAGCGGTCGCAGGGCCAAATGTCAGCCCGCCGGAACATCGAAGATCGTGGGCGGTTGATTCCTGCGACCTGAAACAGGAGCCTGTTCCATGACCGACATGACGCACGATCCCGCCGCCGCGCCCGACGACGCGGACCGCCCCAGCATCGCCGCCGACGACGCCGGCGCCACGGCCCTGGCCGAGGCGGCCCAGAAAAAGGCCGAAAAGGCCGAAGAGGATGAAGAGGGCGAACGGGACGGGGAGGACGCGGCATGAGCGCCGACCCCCGCCACATCGTCCCGGCGGACGGTCAGCAGATGAACCGCTCCAACGATCCCGCCGTGACCCGCGACCTGGACGCCGAGGCCCCCGAAACGGCCTTCCGCAGCCGCCAACGCCTGACCGGCTCGGCCGTCGGCGTCGGCAGCGTCGGATTCCATGAGGCCGGGGCCTTCGACGTGGGCGCCGACGACCATGACCCTCAGGACGATCCGGTCGCGGGTTAGCGTTCGACGCCGGGCCGTAGCCGGAAGCTGAGCAGCACCCCGCCCAGCAGCAGCACGATCGCCGCGCCCAGGGCGGTGAAGGCGACCACCGGCTTGCCGTCCGCCTGTTCCGCCACGAAGGCGCCCAGTAGGCCCCACGCGGCGGGCAGGGGATAGGCCAGGGTCCGCAGAACAGCCGTCACGCCCAGTGCGACCGCCGTGGTCGCCACGATAGCCACGATGGCCCAGCCCTGCGGCGACAGGGCGGCGGGCAGGGCCTGGAACGCCGTCGCCGTGGTGATCAGGTTCAGGGGCGCGGCCACCGTCAGCCATCCCGCCAGGGCCGCCAGCGGCCAGACCAGGAAGAGGCGGTCCCGTTCGAACCGGCCCACGCCGCGAATGCCGCGCGCATAGGACAAGAGGGGCGCCAGAAGCGAGATCAGGGTGGCGAAGATGATGATGACGCTGGCCGCCTTCAGGTTCAGGGCGGCGACGACGATCCACAGCCCCAGGCCGAAGAAGGCCACGATGGACGGCAGGCCCATGCGGGTGATCAGGTCGCTCTCGCCCGTCTGGGGCAGGACCTGGCGGATCGCATAGGCCAGTATGCCCAGATAGATCAGGCCCCAGATGGAGAAGGCGTAGCCCGCCACGCGCAGGGTCGTGTTTCCGTCGGCGGCGAACTGCGCCTGGTTCAGGCCCAGGCCCGCCAGGTTCTGCACGATGGGTGTGACGATGGCGAAGACGGCGGCGGCCAGGACGACCAGACGGCGCGTGCGCTGGCCGGGGGTGGGGCGAAGGATCGAGGACATGGGCATTCCCTTGCGGCGTTGGATACGGTTACGCATCGAACGGGTCTTAGGTTCATGCGGGCGGACAGAAAAGTGAAGCTTGCATCGGCGTGGCGGCTGCGCCTCATGATGCGTTCATGACATCGGGATCGACAAGACGCGGCCTATTCGTCCCGTTCGCGGGGGCGGCGGGCCTGGGCCTGGGCCTGGGCTTGGGCTTGGGCTTGGGTCTGGCCAACGCCGTCAAGGCTCAGACGGGCGAAGCGATCCTGGATGCAGAGGCGGCGGCGGCGTGGGAGCGGGTGCGTCAGGCCCTGACGCCCGCGCAGCAGGCCAATGCCGCCCGCGCCTTCATGGCCGCCCTGGCGACGGCGAACCGGCGACGCATCGTGCCGCCGATGGACGCCCGCGACCGGGCGTCGGGTCGGGCCGTGTCTCTGGACGATCCCGCCTTGCTGCAACGCCCCCAAGCGCATGAGGTGACGCTGAGCGTCGGTGGGCGGTTCCTGACCTTCCGGCCCCTGTCGCGCGCCAGTCTGGAGCCTTTGCTCGGCCGGTGACGGGAACCGGCCGCTCCGCCATCGGTTGTCGGGGAAGGTTAGAGAAGGAAACCGCCATGGCCGACATCGACGACGACACGCCGCCCCTGGCCGAAGAGGTCGAGGCCAATCTGGCCATCGAACAGGGCTTGGGGGTCGGGGCCCGGGAACTGGCCGCCCAGCGCGAAGCCGGCGCACCGGCGCTCGACGATGATGAGACCGAAGACGACGCGGCCGCCGACCTGTCCGACGGCCGCGCCCGGATCAAGCAGGTTTGAGCCTGCTTACGGCTGTATCTTGAAGTTGATGGAGAAAAGAATCATGCGGCCAGACAGGGTCAGACCGGCGGCGGCGGCTTGGTCCGAAAGCTCGACTCTGGCCCTGGACAAAGACCGCTCGACTGCACGCCAAAGATTATAGCCTGCCGGCTGTTCACTTTCGCTCTCGCATTGCGTCAGACGTCCCACCTCATCGGCGACGCATGACAGGACGACATAGCCCTCCAAGGGGCTGCGGTCATTCACAGGAGCCGGGAATTCCGGGCGCGGCATGATCTTCCATTTGACGGTATCGGGCAGTCCGTCTTGTCCATTGCCGTCAATCTTTTCAGCCTGAACCTGACGCGGGTCCACCATGGCCCGTCCGCACGCCGTCAGGGTCTGTTCGATGGAGGTGCTGGAGGGGTCCAGGTCCATGACATACCTTGTGCGGGGCCTGGCAGACGGCGATGGAACGATGATCTGAAGCTTGCCGCCCTCGGCCAGACCCCGCGCCACGAGAACGGGAATTCGGCTGAACGCCGCATCGCGTCGCGCACTCACCGACCAGATGGACATGTGAGGCTCGGACTGGTCGCCAACCTGAACGCCGAGTTCGCGCGATGTGGCTCGGCCCGCCGCTTCGGGCAAGCCGGTGATCAGGACATCATAAACGCCATCGACGCAGCGTGCGGCGACGGCCAAGCCGGATGTGAAGTTGACCGTGGCCACGACCGCCTTGCGCGCGGGCAAGGATAGCAAGGTCCAGTCCTCGCTCTGAGGGGCGGTCTCTTGAGCCAGGGCGGGTGTTGCACTGGCCAGAGCCAAGGAAACGGCGAGGAATCGAAGAAGCTTGAGCATTCCTTCAATCCGCACCAACTCGGATTGCCGTCACGCCGCCGCGTAGATGCTCTGGAACAGAACCGCCCCGTCGGCGGAGCCCAGTTCGGCCTCGAAGGCGCGGTCCGGGTGGGGCATCATGCCCAGCACATTGCCGCGGGCGTTCTGGATGCCGGCGATGGCGTTGACCGAACCGTTGGGGTTGTCGACATAGCGGAACACCACCTGGCCTTCGCCCTCGATGCGGGCCAGGGTCTCGGCGTCGGCGAAGAAGTTTCCGTCGCCGTTGCCCTGGGTCATGACCACTTCGCGCTGGCCCTGATAGCCGGCGGTGAAGCGGGTCTGGCCGTTGGCGACGGTCAGGCTGATGGGCTTGCAGACGTATTTCAGCCCCTTGTTGCGCAACAGGGCGCCGGGCAACATTCCGGCTTCGCACAGGATCTGGAAGCCGTTGCAGATGCCGACCACGGCCACGCCGTCATCAGCGGCCTTCTTGACCGCCTGCATCACCGGCGACTGGGCCGCCATGGCCCCGCAGCGCAGATAGTCGCCGTAGGAGAAGCCGCCGGGAATGACGATCAGGTCCAGCCCCTGGGGCAATTCCGTCTCGGCGTGCCAGACCATCGAGACGGGTTCGCCGGTGGAACGTTCGACGGCGACCTTGCAGTCGCGATCGCAGTTGGAACCGGGGAAGACGATGACGGCGGCGCTCATGGCGCGGGCCTTTAGCACCGATCCGTCGGCCTGTCAGTCCCGCAAGACTCAAGTGTTCGAAGCACGGCCTCCACCCGCTCCAGCAGCGCCTGGCGGTTGGCGGTCAGGGGCGGCAGGCCCAGTGCCGCGTTCAGGTCGTCCATCGCGTCGTGAAGCTGGTCCGCCGTCTGGGGCGGGCGTCGGCCCTCCTCGACTTGCAGCGCCAGGCGGCCGATCCGGGCCATCAACTCTTCCGCGATCACGTCCTGGCTCCAATGCAATCATGAATTGTGATCATGTGACACTGGCGTGTGCCTGGCGTCCGCGCAAGCGCCGATCAGGCGGTTCGTCGTCCCGTCAGCCAGGCGACGACGAAGATGACGAAGCCGCCCAGAGAAAGGCCCACCCCGACCCAGGCGGTGGAGGTCCAGCCGAACCCCGCCGCAATGGCCAGGCCGCCCAGAAAGGGCCCCAGCGCGTTGGCGGTGTTGAAGGCCGAATGGTTCAGGGCGGCGGCCAGGGTCTGGGCGTTCCCGGCCACGTCCATCAGTCGCGTCTGCAGGACGGCGCCCAGGCCGCCGCCACCGCCGATCAACAGCACCACCCCCATCAGGGCCCAGACGTTGGAGGCCGCGAACGGATACAGCGCCAGGGCCGCCGCGCTCCATAGCAACAGGCCCCCCGCCGCGGGAAAGCCCACGCGGTCGGCCGCCCAGGCCCCCAGTATGTTGCCCAGGAACATCCCCACGCCGAAGACGGCGAAGACCCAGGGCAGCAGGTCGGGCCCGACGCCGGTGACAGCCTGAAGAGTCGAGGCCAGATAGGCGTAAACGGCGAACATTCCGCCGAAGCCTATGGCGCCCACGCCCAGGGTCAGCCAGACCTGGGCGCGCTTCAGGGCGCCCAGTTCGCGCAAGGGACTGGCGTCCGGATGGGCCGCGTCGCGCGGCGCGAACAGGGCCACAAGGATCATGGTGGTCAGGGCCAGGACGCTGACGATGGCGAAGGTCCAGCGCCAGCCGAAGGCGTGGCTGACCAGACTGGCGAAGGGCACCCCGATCACGGTCGCCAGCGTCAGCCCCATCAGGATGGTGGAGACGGCGCGGGTGCGCAGGTGCAGCGGCGCGATGGAGGCGGCGACCAGGGCCGCTACGCCGAAGTAGGCCCCGTGGGGCACGCCGCTGAGGAAACGGAAGACCAGCATCCATTCATAGGTCGGGGCGACCGCCGACAGGCCGTTGCCGACGGCGAACAGACCCATGAAGCCGATCAGCAGCAGCCAGCGAGGGCTGCGCGCGCCCAGCACCGCCAGGATCGGGGCGCCGACCACCACGCCGGCGGCGTAGGCGCTGATCACATGACCGGCGGCCGGGGCGTCGACGCCCAGGCCCGCCGCGAAATCGGGCAGGATGCTCATGGCCGCGAACTCGGTCACGCCGATGGCGAAACCGCCCATCGCCAAGGCGATAAGCACCAGGGCGACCGCCGTGCGAGAATGGACCGGAGGGGCGGTGTCGAGGGCGATGTCGGTCATGCTGCGCTGCAAACTAATCAGCGTTCATGTCAGGGCAAGGGCGCCGACGCCCCGCTGCGATCACGCTTTGTTTTCGTAGGTCGCGGTGATCGACGCCTTCGCCAGGGTGTGGAAATGCAGGTTGAAGCCGAAGACGGCGCCGGAATCGTCGGCCGTGACGTCCAGCGTCTCTACATCGACGGCGAAAACCGTGAAGATATAGCGGTGCGGGCCGTGGCCGGCGGGCGGAGCGGCGCCGCCGAAGCCGGGCTGGCCGAAGTCGGTGCGGCCCTGGATCGTCCCCTTGGGCAGGTCGCCTCCGCGCGATCCCGCCCCGGTCGGCAGTTCGGTCACGTCGGCGGGAATGTTGGCGACCGTCCAGTGCCAGAAGCCCGAACCCGTGGGCGCATCGGGGTCGTAGCAGGTGACGGCGAAGCTCTTGGTTCCCTCGGGCGCGCCCGACCAGGCCAGTTGAGGCGACTGATTGCCCTTGGCGTGAACCTGGGCGTCCGGCAGCACGCCGTCGTCCTGAATGTCTGTGGAGGTCAGGGTGAAGGTCATCGGTCGCTCCTCTGTGTCGATAAAGCATTTAGGCGGACCGTGACCGATCACAATGGAGGAGGAGGCCGTCGCCGATCCACTGTTGGGGATTCAAGTCGAGGAGGCGTCCACATGACGCAATCTTCTTCTGCGTTAAGAAGCCTGTCGAACAGATGGTGGGCCTTGAGTTCTGCTTCCAAGGCCGATTGGCCGCCGAAGCCGCAGCCGCCGGATATGATCTGCGTCAACTCGATGCCCGACACGACCTGACGGACGAATAGGGCGGGATGTGCAGGGTGATCGGGCTGCGTGACCAGACAGAGCTTCAGCTCTCGGTCGTCTCGATAGGCCGATGAGCCACGATCATGTTTGTCGGCCACAATGCCGGGAATAGACGCGATTTCAGATCGCAAGGCGTCGAAGCCTTTGCGGCGATCAAGTCCGACACTGCCGAACTCGACGGCGGGATGTTTTGGCGTGCAGCTAGAAAGACAAAGGCCGCGCCGATGATCGGGGCGGCCTTCATGATTTAAGCCGCCTCGATGCGGTAGCTTTCGATCACCGTATTGGCGAGAAGCTGCTCGCACATCTTTTTGGCTTCGCCTTGCGGGTCTTCGGCGCCGTCGAGGTCGAACTCGATCAACTTGCCGACGCGCGCGTTCGACACGCCGGTCCAGCCCAGGCCCTGCAGGGCGCCTTCGACGGCCTTGCCCTGAACGTCCAGAACGCCGGGCTTGAGGAAGACGTGAACTTTCACCTTGGCCATCAATGCAGTCCTCCCTGGATCACCGTCGGCATGCCCTTCATGATGCCCAGGCGACGCGCGACCTCGGTGTAGGATTCGATGACATTGCCCAGGTCGCGGCGGAAACGGTCCTTGTCCAGCTTCTCGCCGGTCGTGGCGTCCCACAGGCGGCAGCTGTCGGGGCTGATTTCGTCGGCCAGGATGACGCGGCTGAAGTCGTTCTCCCAGATTCGGCCGAACTCGATCTTGAAATCGACCAGGGTGATGCCGACCGCGCTGAACATCCCCGACAGATAGTCGTTGACTCGCACCGTCATGGCCAGGATGTCGTCCAGCTCCTGGGTCGAGGCCCAGTTGAAGGCCGTGATGTGCTCTTCCGTGACCATCGGGTCGTTGAGCTCGTCCTTCTTGTAGTAGAATTCGATGATCGAGCGGGGCAGGGGCGTGCCCTCCTCGATGCCCAGGCGCTGGCTCATGGAGCCGGCGACGATGTTGCGGCAGACCACTTCCAGCGGAATGATCTCGACTTCGCGGATCAACTGTTCGCGCAGGTTCAACCGCTTGATGAAGTGGTTGGTCACGCCGATGCCGTTCAGGCGCGACATGATGAATTCGCTGATCTGGTTGTTGATCACGCCCTTGCCTTCCAGGACCGCCTTCTTCTGGGCGTTGAAGGCGGTGGCGTCGTCCTTGAAATACTGGATCAGGGTGCCGGGCTCAGGTCCTTCGTACAGGATCTTGGCCTTGCCCTCGTAGAGCTTCTTGCGTTTGGTGTTCATCGTCCGTCCCGCCTTACGGGCGCCCGTTAGAAACAAAAATCGCGCGGCCATGATGCCGGGAAGTCCCGATCCTGGCGGCGCGTTTCGGAATCGCTCGGGCAGTCAATCTCGTTCGGCGTCTCCTTAGCCGAAGGCGGCTTCCGATACAAATACGGATGGTCTTGGATGTGGACAGGACGTTCCGGTGGGTCACAGGCGGTTGCGTTCGCGGGCGGTCGGGCTATAGACGGCGCTTGCCCCGGAGTTTGGCGGGGTGCGGAACATGCTGAGCGATATGACGACCTTCGACGATCGGGAAAAGGCTTTCGAAGCCAAGTTCGCCCTCGATCAGGAGCAGGAATTCAAGGCCATCGCCCGGCGCAACAAGATGCTGGGCCTGTGGGCTGCCGAGAAGATGGGCCTGTCGAGCGAGAGCGCCGAGCAATACGCCGCCGCCGTGGTGCGCGCCGATTTCGAACAGCCGGGCGACGAGGACGTCTTCCGCAAGGTCGCCGGCGACTTCAAGGGCGCGGGTCTGTCGGTGTCGGAGGGCGAGATTCGCTCGAAGATCGACGAGCTGGCCTCCATCGCGCGCGAGGAAATCCGCGCCGGCGAATAAGATTTTCGACCTTCGGGCCGTTCAAGACGTCGAAAGGGCCGCACCCGGGGGAAAGTGCGGCCCTTTCTTTTTCGCCGGGGACGTTGGGGGATGTCTCTCCCGGCATACTCTGCGTCTCGCGCCCTTCAAGAACACCGAAGGCGTGATTTGGTTTCCATCGGTTCCAGCCCGTTCGCAAATATTTTGCAGGGCGGTAGCCAGAGGCTCGATCAGGCGCCGCCTGGCGGTTCAGTCTTCGAACACCACGGTCTTTGCGCCGTGCAGCAGAACCCGATCTTCCAGATGCCGTCGGACGGCGCGGGCCAGCACCCGGCGCTCGATGTCGCGCCCTTTGCGGATCAGGTCTTCGGGCGTGTCGCGGTGGCTGATGCGTTCGACGTCCTGTTCGATGATCGGCCCCTCGTCCAGAGCGGCGGTGACATAGTGGGCCGTGGCTCCGATCACCTTCACCCCGCGCGCATGGGCCTGGTGATAGGGGCGCGCGCCCTTGAAACCCGGCAGGAAGGAATGGTGGATGTTGATGCAGCGACCGGCCAGGCGCGCGCTGAGATCGTCGGACAGGATCTGCATGTAGCGGGCCAGGACCACCAGTTCGGTTCCCGTCTCCGCGATCAGACGAAGAAGCTGGGCCTCTTGCGCCGGCTTGTCGGCGGGGCTGATCGGCAGATGGTGGAAGGGCAGGTCGCCCAGATCGACATGGCCGATCATATGGCGCGGGTGGTTGGAGACGATCCCCGTCAGGTCCATCGGCAGTTCGCCGATCCGCCAGCGGTACAGCAGGTCCGCCAGGCAGTGGTCGAAGCGCGAGGTCAGGATCATCACCTTGCGCGGTTCCGGCCCGCGCAGGGTCCAGTCCATCTCGAACCGTTCGGCCAGGGGGGCGAAGGCGGCGCGCAGGGCCGGCTCGGCGTCGCCGTCGTCGGGCGCGAACACCACACGCATGAAGAAGGTGGCGGTGGAGGCGTCGCCGAACTGCTGGGCGTCGGAAATGTTGGCGTTCCGCTCCAGCAGGAAGGCGGAGACGGCCGCCACGATGCCGCGGCGGTCGGGGCAGGAAAGGGTCAGGATCATCGGTCGAAAGGCGTGTCCGGGAGGAAGTCGCCCAGTATGGCCCAGCTTTCCGCCTTTGCCGACAGGGATATCGCATGGGCGGGACTCGACGACGGCAGGTCGATCAGGGCGAGGTCGTCCGCGTCGGCCAGGATGCGCCGCCCGAGACCGGCCGCCAGCTTGCCGTTGAAAGCGACGGCCCGCAGCTTCGGCAGGCCGGCGATCAGACCCCGCAGATCGGCGGCCTCGGGCGAACGGATCGCCGCGTCCAGACTGCCCGACCGCCGGGCCGAGGCGATCACGTCCCACAGACCGACCCCGCGCGCCTTCAGCCGGTCCAGGCGCTCGGCGTAGGGCAGGGCGGCCAGGGGCTGGTTCAGCACCCCGCCGATCAGGGGCCAGAAGCCGTTGCGCGGATGGGCGTAATACTGCGCCGCCTTCAGCGAGGCGTCGCCCGGCAGACTGCCCAGGATCAGCAGGCGCGTGTCGGCGTCGACGATGGGGAGAAAGCCCCGTCTGCGGTCGTCGGTCGCAATACCCGTCACCGGGCCGGCGGGTCGTCGCGCAGCCAGCCGGTGATCGACCGACGCTTGCCCCCGGCGTATGCGGCGACCGGGGCCACGGAATGCTGACGCGGCGTCTTGAACACCGTCCAGACGTTGAAGCCCGGCTTGAAGCCGCCCTCGGGCGTCTTCAGCGACAGCCGCCAGGCCGTGTCGTGTTCCAGCGCGAGGTCCAGCCATTCGGCGCTGGCCTCATCCAGCAGGTCGGGCGCCTGCACCATCCCGTCGCGCGCATAAGCCGCCGCAAAGTCGCGGGGGTCGAGCCGGGGGTTCAGCCGGATCGTGCGCTCGACCATTGGGATCAGCCTCCGAACACCCGGTCGAACACCACGTCGACGTTCTTGGTGTGGTAGGTCAGGTCGAACAGGGCTTCCAGGTCGGTCTCGGGCAGGGTGACGCGCGGGTCGGCCTTCAGGAAGTCGATGAAGCGGCCCTCGCCGCGCCAGACCTTCATGGCGTTCTCCTGGACGGCGGCATAGGCGTCCTCGCGGCTGATCCCGGCCTGGGTCAGGGCCAGCATGACCCGTTGCGAAAAGACCAGGCCGCCCAGGCGATCCAGGTTCTTCTGCATGTTCTCGGGATAGATGTTCAGCCGCTCGACCACATTGGCCAGGCGGTGCAGGGCGAAGTCCAGGTGGATGGTGGCGTCGGGGCCGATGCCGCGCTCGACCGAGGAGTGGCTGATGTCCCGCTCGTGCCACAGGGCGACGTTCTCCAAGGCGGGCGTCACGGCCGAGCGGACCAGGCGGGCCAGGCCGGTCAGGTTCTCGGTCAGGATGGGGTTGCGCTTGTGCGGCATGGCCGACGAGCCCTTCTGCCCCTTGTCGAAGAACTCCTCGGCCTCCAGCACTTCGGTGCGCTGCAGGTGACGGATTTCGGTGGCCAGACGCTCGATGGAGGAGGCGACGACGCCCAGGGCCGCGAAATAGGCGGCGTGGCGGTCGCGCGGGATCACCTGGGTCGAGACGGGCTCTACGCTGAGGCCCATCTGGTCGGCCACATACTGTTCGACCGCCGGATCGACGTTGGCGAAGGTGCCGACGGCGCCTGAGATGGCGCAGGTGGCGATCTCTTCGCGCGCCGTGACCAGGCGACGGCGGGCGCGCTGGAACTCGGCGTGATAGCCGGCCAGCTTCAGGCCGAAGGTCACGGGTTCGGCGTGGATGCCGTGGCTGCGGCCGACGGTGACGGTGTATTTATGCTCCTTGGCGCGGGTCTCCAGCGCCTTCAGCACCCGATCGACCCCGTCCAGCAAGAGGTCGGTCGACCGGGCCAACTGCACCGCGAAACAGGTGTCCAGCACGTCAGAGGAGGTCATGCCCTGGTGCAGGAAGCGGGCTTCCTCGCCCACGATTTCGGACACATGGGTCAAAAAGGCGATGACGTCGTGCTTGGTGGTGCGCTCGATCTCGTCGATGCGGTCGGCGTCGAAGGTCGCGTCCTTGCCCTTGGCCCAGATGGCCTCGGCCGACTCCTTGGGGATCACGCCCAGCTCGGCCATTTTGGTGGCGGCGTGGGCCTCGATCTCGAACCAGATCTTGTACTTGGTCTCTTGCGACCAGAGGGCGACGGCGACGGGGCGGGAATAGCGCGTGATCATGGGCCGGTCGTGTCGGTCGCGCGGCCCGGCGAGTCAAGGTTCGCCGCGCCTGGCGGGCAAGTTTCATGAGGCGGGCGATGCGCCAACGGTTAAGCTTGAGACAACCATGGCCGCTGACGCTCGATTAATCGGACGGCGTTATCCTGGGCGGGTCAGAACGACCGCGCCTCGAAACCGCGACCAGGAGAACGGCCATGACGGCCCCGGTGCTGCAGAACCGCCAGACCATGCGCGCCGCGCGCCGCGCGCCGATCCGTCTTTTCAACCCCGTAATCGGCTACACCCTGGCCGCTGTGGTCAGCGCCGCCATCTGGGGCCTGCTGCTCTCGGCCCTCTTCTAGAGTCCGATCGTTTAGACGGAATCGCGTAGTGCTTCCTCTGTAACGGATCAGGCTCTGGGGATCAGTGCGCGCCGGCGTCCGTCGGCGCCTGGGCGACCAGCACCGGCTCGGCCTGAGGCGGCGGGGCGACGTAGTCCAGGGTGATCGGCGCCAGCGTCGCGCCCGAGGCGACGGCGTCCAGCGTCTTCAGCGGCGCGCCCAGCATCCGCTGATAGATCCAGTAGCTGGCCACGACCTTTTCGACGTATTCGCGGGCTTGGGGCACGTCGATGGTCTCGATCAGCAAAAGGGGATCGGCGTCCGGCCCCAGCTTCCTCACCGCCGCCAGCATCGGGCCGGGTCCGGCGTTGTAGGAGGCCACGGCCCGCAGCAGGTCGCCCTGGAAGGCCGGCAGCGACAGCATTCGGTTCACATAGGCCTGGCCCAGCTTCAGATTGATCGACGGATCGAACAGGCGCGTCGGATTGGACACGAAGCCGCGGTCGCCGGTCATCTCGGCCGCCGTGGTCGGCATGACCTGCATCAGACCATAGGCGCCGGCGCCGGACCGGGCGGTCGGATTGAAGTCCGTCTCCTTGCGGATCAGGGCGTAAACCAGGGCCTTCTCGACGATGAAGCCGCCCTCGGGCTGAAGCTCCGGCATGGCGTAGCGCGTGGCGTCGATGCGGACGACGTCGGAACCCGAACCCGGAACCAGGGCGCGGGCCAGGGCCGACCACAGGCGCGCGGCGTCCCCGGCGGCGGTGCGCAGGCCCGAGCGCAGCTCGTTCTCGCCGTCGGCGCGGCGACCGACCTCGTAGAAGGCCACGGTGCGGCGCGCGCGCGGGTCGGTCTGAACAAAGGTCTCCAGCTCGGCCGGGTCCACGTCGCCGGAGGGGGCGAAGGCGGCGCGCTGCAGCCGGGGCTGGGCCTGATAGGGGCGGGGGCCCTGGTTTTCGACGACCGGCTCCTCGCCCAGGCGACGCAAGGCGATCTGGCCATAGAAGGTGGCGGGCCACTGGGCCGCGAGACGCAGATATTCGGTCACGCGGTCCTGGCGGCCGGACTGGGCGGCGGCGCGGGCCGTCCAGAAAGCGGCCCCGGCGCGGACCCAGGGATCTTCGGTCGGATCGTTGGCCACCCGCTCGAAGGCGGCGAAGGATTCGTGAAATTGGCCCAGACGCCATTCCGCCAGACCGACCGTCCACCAGTCGCCGATCTGACGGCCGACGGCCGAGGCGCCGGTCAGGTCGTCGTTGTTATAGGCGACGCGCGCCGCCTTCATCGGGTCCAGAACGGGGCCGCCGCCGGTCACGGCGTTGACCACGCTGTTCCAGGTCCGCTCCAGCACGCCGGCGGGCTTGACGGGCTCGGGCGCGCCGTCGGGACGCCGCTTCAGGGCCAGGGCATAGACCCGGTCCGCGCACGGCAGGTCCGAATAGTCCTGCAGCCAGACGGCCAGTTCGTCATAGGTGGCGGCGTAGTCGGGATGGAACAGGCGTTCGAACTCGACCTGACCCAGCAGCACACGATCCTGGGCCTGCCGGGCGGCGGTGCGAGCGGTCTCCAGATCGCCACGACGCAGGGCGTCGAAGGCGGTGGTGTAGGACAGGCGGTCGGCCGAACTCAGAGCCGTGGGGCGGCCCGCCCCGGATGCGGAACCGGAGGCGACGGCGCCCGTCGCCTCGTACGGCGTCTCGGCCAGGGCGGCGCCCGCGCCTACGGTCGCGCAGAGAGCGAGAATCATCGTCGGCGCAAGCATGGCGCGGCGAATGGTAAGCAATGCGGCGGCCCCCTCGTTGGCGGCGGCCCGGCCCGTCTCGACTCAGGCAGGGTCCGTATGGCGATCGGTCGTCAGCATGGAAACATGCGGCAATCAATCGTGATCCTCAACCGAGTCCGTTTCAAGGCGAACCGACAGGGCCAGAATATCGCTCCACACCTGGCGCTTGGCCTGGGGCTGACGCAGCAGGAAGGCCGGATGCAGGGTGGGCATGACGGGGGCGGACACGGCGCCTTCCGGCAGCCGCCATTCCTTCCACCGGCCGCGCATCCGCATGATCCCCTCCTCGACCTGAAGCACCGACTTGGCCGAGGCCGCGCCCAGCAGGAGGACGGCCCTGGGCTTCAGCAGGGCGAACGTCCGCTCGACGAAGGGGGCGCAGACGGCCTGTTCCTGCGGGCTGGGCGTGCGGTTGCCGGGCGGGCGCCAAAAGACGGTGTTGGTGATGAAGACCTTGTCGGTCAGGCCCGCCGACGCCAGCATCCGGTCCAGCAGCTGACCGGCCTTGCCGACGAAGGGCTGGCCGAGGCGGTCCTCCTCCGCGCCGGGGCCTTCGCCGATGACCAGGACCGGCGCCTGGGGATTGCCGCGCCCGAACACCGACTGGGTCGCGCCCATGCCGCGCAGGGGGCAGCCCTCGAAGGCGGCGACGGCGGCGGCCAGGTCCTGCAGCGTCGCCGCGCCCGCCGCCAGATGGCGCGCCTCGATCAGGGCGTCGGCGCCCACGGCCCCGGCCAGGGGCGTGACGACCGAGGCGGTGGCCCGCTGCACCGCCTTGACGGCCGGCGGCGGGGCGATGTGGGTGTGATCGACCGGCGCCTCGCCATAACAGGCGTCCACGCCCGCATCCCGCCAGAAGGCGAGCAGGCTTTCGACTGCAGCGATGTCGTGGGGTTGCGCGTTCATGTCTCGGGCTACCGATAAGCCTTGACCGCCGCCGCGTCACCTTCCGATAAGCGGCATAACCACACGAATAACCGGGATTTCAGGGGAAGACATGGCCCAGGACGCCATCGAAGGCGGCGCGGAGAACGCCCGTCAGGAAGCCATCATCGACAATCTGGCCCCGCTGGAGGCGCTGGAAGGGGTCGAGCGCGAGGTGATGGAGTACGACGTCGTCATCGTCGGCGGCGGCCCGGCCGGCCTGTCGGCGGCCATCCGCCTGAAACAGCGCGCGGAAAAGGACGGCAAGGACATCAGCGTCGCCGTTCTGGAAAAGGCGGCCGAGGTCGGCGGTCATATCCTGTCTGGCGCGGTCATCGATCCCAAGGCGCTGAACGAACTGTTCCCCGACTGGAAGGACCGCGGCGCGCCGCTGGAGACCCCGGTGACGAAGGACCGGTTCCTGCTCTTGGGTCCGCAAGGGTCGGCGCCCCTGCCCATGCCGCTGCTGCCGCCCTTCATGCACAACCACGGCTGCTACATCGCCTCCCTTGGCAATGTGGCGCGCTGGCTGGGCGAACAGGCCGAGGCGCTGGGCGTCGAGGTCTATCCCGGAATGGCCGCCAGCCATGTGGTCTGGGAAGAAGAGACGGGCCGAGTGAAGGGCGTGGTCGCCGGCGTGTTCGGCATCGACCGAGAGGGCAAGCCGACCGACGACTTCCAGCCGGGCATCGAACTGCACGGCAAATATGTCTTCATCGCCGAGGGCGTGCGCGGCTCCCTGGCCAAGACCATCATCGCCCGCCACAAGCTGCAGGACGGCAGGTCGCCCCAGAAATACGGCATCGGCCTGAAGGAGCTGTGGCAGGTGCCGGCCGACCAGCACCAGCCGGGCCTGGCCCAGCATACGACCGGCTGGCCGCTGGACGAACACACCGGCGGCGGCAGCTTCCTGTATCATTTCGGCGATCGCTACGTCGCCGTCGGCTATGTGGTGCATCTGAGCTACAAGAACCCGCATCTATCGCCTTTCGACGAGTTTCAGCGGTTCAAGCATCACCCGGAGATCGCCAAACATCTGGAGGGCGGCACGCGCATCTCCTATGGCGCGCGGGCCATCACCGAGGGCGGGCTGCAGTCCATTCCGAAGCTCAGCTTCCCCGGCGGCGTCCTGATCGGCTGTTCGGCGGGCTTCGTGAACGTGCCGCGCATCAAGGGCAGCCATAATGCGATGAAGACAGGAATGCTGGCCGCCGACGCCGCCTATGAGGCGGTGCAGGCCGGGCGCGGCGGCGACGAGCTGGTCGAGTATCAGACGGCGTTCGAAAAGAGCTGGGTGCATAAGGAGCTGTCGGTCGTCAGGAACGCCAAGCCCCTGCTGTCGAAGTTCGGCACGACGCTGGGCGGGGCGTTCGGCATGTTCGACATGTGGTGCCGGACCCTGCTGGGCGGCTGGTCGCCGATCCCGACGCTGAAGCACGACAAGACGGACGCGGCCTCGACCGAGCCGGCGGCCGATCACAAGCCGATCAAATATCCGAAGCCGGACGGCAAATTGTCGTTCGACAAGCTGTCGTCGGTCTTCATCTCCAACACCAACCACGCCGAGGATCAGCCCGCGCACCTGAAGCTGCTGGACCCGTCCAAGCCGATCAAGGTCAACCTGCCCAAATACGGAGAGCCGGCGCGGCTGTACTGCCCGGCCGGGGTCTATGAGGTCGTCTATGCGGACGAGGTCGCCAAGACTGATCCGCGCTTCGTCATCAACGCCCAGAACTGCGTTCACTGTAAAACCTGCGACATCAAGGATCCGTCGCAGAACATCGTCTGGACCACGCCCGAGGGCGGCGGCGGCCCCAACTATCCGAACATGTGACGGAACGCATCCTCGATCCGCTCGTCCCGGCGAAAGCCGGGATGAGCGGAGGCGAAGCCCTCATCAGCCTCTTGCGGGCGCGGGGGAAACCGTGAAGGGTCGGGCCATGATCGCCTCTTGTTCGCGCCTGTTCGCTGCTTCCCTGACCGTTCTGGCTCTGGCCCTCGCCGGGCGGGCCGGGGCGCAGGTGTCCACCCCGCCGGCGCCGACGCCGGAGACCCATCCGCCGGCGATCATCCTTCAGCCCGGCGAGCCGACGCCGGGCCAGCCGCCAGCAGACCCGGCCAACGAAGCCACGCCCGATCCGCACATCGTCGTCACCGAAGCCCCTGCCACGCCGCCGATCCCCGAGGTCTGGACGCCCGTGCCGACCGACGCCGACGGCGCCAGCGCCTATGGCCTCTATCTGGCGGGCAAGCTGGCCCTGATGCGGGGCGAGGGGACGGCCGGCGCCGACTTCCTGGCCCGCGCCAATCGCCTGACGCCGGAACAGCCGAGGGTGCGCGAACAGGCGTTCACCGCCGCCCTGCTGACCGGCGATCTGGACGTGGCGGCCGCCCTGGCGCCGAGCGACGGCTCGCCCGCCTTCGTCGAGGCGGGGCGTCTGGTCCAGGCCGTCCAGGTCTTCGTCCACGGCGACGCCCGCGCCGCCGACGCCGCCCTGGCCCAGCCGATCGGCGCCCCCCACGCCCGCGCCGGCGTCATGATCACGCCCTGGATCGCAGCGGCGGCCGGCGACTGGACCCGCGCCCTTCAGCCGCCGCCCGCCACGGCCGATCCCCTGACCCTGGCCATGGCCCGCATCAGCCGCGCCAATCTGCTGGAGCTGCGCCGCGACTACGCCGGGGCCGAGACCGAGTTGAAGGGGTTGGTCGATGCGCCGACCGTCGGCGCCCTGTTCAAACGCCCCTATGGCGAGTTTCTGGAGCGGCGGCGTCGCCGGCCCGAGGCCGTCGCCCTGTATCAGGCGGGTCTGGCGGCCAATCCGGAGGATTCGGGCCTGAAGCGCGCCCTGGCCCGCGTCCAGGCCAGAGGGCGTCCGCCGGCCCTGCCGACCTTCCGCGAGGGCGCCGCCCAGGGCCTGACCACCGCCGCCTTCCAGGCCGCAAACGAGCGTGGCAACGAGTTCGCCGCCGTCTATCTGCGGCTGGCGCTGAACCTGGATTACGACGACACGACCCAATTCACCCTGGCGCAGATGCTCTCGCGCGCCGGGTTGAATTCGGCGGCCCGCACGGCGCTGGAGCGGATCGGGCCGGACGATGCGGCCGTCTATGGCGCCGCCCGTGCGGAGCTGGCCTCCAGCTACGCCCAGGAGGGGCAGGACCAGGCGGCCCTGACCGAACTGCGCCGCGCCGCAGCCGTCCTGCCGGACGATCCGCGTGTCGCCCTGATGCTGGCCGGGCAGCTGGTTCAGGTGAAGGAGCATGAGGCGGCCCTGGCGCTGTTGAACGGGCCGCTGCTGAACACGGCCCAGCAGCCGGCCAGCGTCCGCTTCCTGCGCGGCGCCGTCTATGAGGCGATGAACCGCATCCCCGAGGCGGAGGCCGAACTGTGGGCCGCGCTTCAGGCCGATCCCAACAACGCCGACACCCTGAACTATCTGGGCTATCTTTGGGTGGACAAGGGGCTGAGGGTGCAGCAGGGCGCCGACATGATCGCCCGCGCCCACGCGCTGGAGCCCAACAACGGCAATATCGAGGACTCCCTGGGTTGGGCCCAGTATCGCCAGGGCCAGTACGAAACGGCCGTGACCACGCTGGAGCAGGCGGTGGACAAGGAGCCGGCCAACGCCGAGATCACCGACCACCTGGGCGACGCCTACTGGCGCGTCGGGCGGCGGCGCGAGGCCGGCTGGCTGTGGAACCGCGTCCTGACCCTGGACCCCGACGCCGAACGCCGCGCCGAGGTCGAGCGCAAGATCGCGGACGGGCTGGACAATCCCGCTTCGACCGGCGGCGTCTCTGATTGACCGCCGCCCGTCCCGGTTTTCGGCCGGATGGGCGGGTGAAATGTGCAAGGGCATGGGTTAGTCAGCGCCCATGACTGTCCGCACCGCCCTGGCCCCGGCCAAGATCAACCTGTTCCTGCACGTCGGGGCCGTGGACGGGGACGGCTATCACCCCTTGTCCAGCCTAGTCGCCTTCGCCGACATGGGCGACATGGTCGCGGTCGAACCGGCCGAGCGGTTGTCGCTGTCGGTCATGGGCCCGTTCGGCGCGGTGCTGGCGGCCGAGCCTGACAATCTGATCCTGAGGGCGTTGCGGGCGTTGGGGGAGACGACGGGAACCGGCGAGCCCCCGTTGAAGGTGACGCTGGACAAGCGGCTGCCCATCGCGGCCGGGCTGGGCGGCGGATCGTCCGACGCTGGGGCGGCGCTGAAGCTGGCGCGCGCGGTGCTGAGACTGGACATCGACGAGGCGGGGCTGGAGGCGGTCGCAGGCCGGATCGGCGCGGACGGCCCCATGTGTCTGCGCGCGCGCTCCGCCTGGGCCGAGGGGCGGGGCGACGTCCTGACCGAGGCCCCCGATCTGCCGCCCCTGCCGGCCGTGCTGTTCAATCCGGGCGTTCCGTCTCCGACCGGGGCGGTCTATCGCGCCTATGACCGGGGACCGATCCGGGGCGCCGACCGGCCGGCCCCACCTGCCGACGGGTCCGTCGCCGCCGTCATCGACTGGCTGGCGGACCAGCGCAACGATCTTGAGGCGCCGGCCCTGGCCCTGACGCCGGTGATCGGCCAGGCCCTGGCGTCGGTGGCCGGTGCGCCCGGGGTGGAACTGGCGCGGATGTCCGGCTCGGGCGCCACGGTCTTCGGGCTGTGCCGCACCGTCGCTGCGGCCGAGGCGGCGGCGCGGGTGCTGGGCGCCGCCTGGCCCGGCGCCTGGGTCCACGCGACCCGTCTGGGCGGCGGTTTCCCCTCCACCGATCATGCTCTATAGGTCCGCCGTCCCGATTTTCAGCCTCTTCAAGAGCCCGATTTGACCACCCCGACCCAGCCGCTCGCTTTCCAGGACCTGATCCTGAAGCTCCACAGCTATTGGAGCGACCAGGGCTGCGCCATTCTGCAGCCCTATGACATCGAGGTGGGGGCCGGCACCCTGCACCCCGCCACCGTCCTGCGCGCCCTGGGTCCCAAGCCGTGGAAGGCCGCCTATGTCCAGCCCAGCCGACGCCCCGGCGACGGCCGCTATGGCGAGAACCCCAACCGGCTCCAGCACTATTATCAGTATCAAGTCATTCTGAAGCCGAACCCGGATAACCTTCAGGCGCTTTACCTGGGCTCGCTGGCCGCCATCGGCATCGATCCGAAGCTGCACGACATCCGCTTCGTCGAGGACGACTGGGAGAACCCCACCGTCGGCGCCTGGGGCCTGGGCTGGGAGGTCTGGTGCGACGGGATGGAGGTGACGCAGTTCACCTATTTCCAGGGCGTCGGCGGCATCGAGGTCGATGTGGTCTCGGGCGAACTGACCTACGGGCTGGAGCGTCTGGCCATGTACGTTCAGGGCGTGGACAACGTCTATGATCTGAAGTTCACCAAGGAGGGGCTGACCTATGGCGAGGTCTTCCTGGAGAACGAGCGGCAGCAGTCGGAAGCCAACTTCCACGGCTATGATGTCGATGGTCTGAAGCGCCGGTTCGAGGATATGGTCGCCGAGGTGTCGCGCCTGTTGGCCATGACCGGACCGCAGGGCCAGCCGCTGGTCCTGCCCGCCTATGACCAGGTGTTGAAGGCCAGCCACCTGTTCAACCTGATGGATGCGCGCGGCGCCATCGCCGTCGCCGAACGACAGAGCTACATCGGCCGCATCCGCGAACTCTGCAAAGCCTGCGCCCTCGCTTACGTCGAACAAGAGCGGAAAACAGCGTGATTTCCATTTCCGCTCATCCCCGCGAAAGCGGGGACCCAGTCCTGTCGCGAGGCGCGATGTCTGGGATTGCGGTTGAAGCCCATACGGCGCTGGTTTTGCGCCCAAAGCGCTGGGTCCCCGCCTTCGCGGGGATGAGCGGACAGATTTGAGACCCTGATGCCCCAACTCCTCCTCGAAATCTTCTCCGAAGAAATCCCCGCCCGGATGCAGCAGGGCGCCGCGCGCGACCTGGAGCGGATGGCGGCTGATTGGCTAAACCGTGCCGGTCTGACCTGGGATGCGCTGACTACTTATTCCGGGCCACGTCGCCTGACGCTGGTGGTCGACGGCCTGCCTGTTCAGGCGAAGAGCACAAATGAAGAGATAAAAGGGCCTAAAACTAGCGCTCCTGCGCAAGCTCTCGAAGGCTTTCTTCGCAAAACTGGCTTGACCCAAGACCAGCTAGTCGAGCGTGACGGGGTCTGGTTTGCTGAAATATTCCGCGTAGGTGCTTCTACGGGGCGAGTTGTCACGGAGATGGTCGATCAGATCGTGCGCGCCTTGCCCTGGCCCAAGTCGATGCGCTGGGGCGCGGGAAGCCTGCGCTGGGTGCGGCCGATCAAGCGCATCCTGTGCGTCTTCGACGGGGCGGTGGTCCCGTTCGAGATCGACGGCATCCAGTCCGACGCGATCACCGAGGGCCACCGCTTCCTCGGCTCGGGCCAGCCGTTGAAAGTCAGCGACTTCGCCGACTACCGCGCCCAGCTGGAGAAGAACTTCGTCCTGATCGACGTGGCCGACCGCAAGCTGCGGATTCTGGAACAGGCCAGGGCCGCCTGCGCCGCGCGGGGCCTCGTTTTGGTCGATGACGACGGCCTGCTGGACGAGGTGGCGGGGTTAGCCGAATGGCCCACCCCGATCCTGGGCGACATGGACCCGCAGTTCCTGGCCCTGCCGCCGGAAGTCGTGCGTCTGTCGATGAAGGTTCACCAGAAGTATTTCGCCGTCCGCGATCCGGCGCGCGAAGGTCTGGCTCCCAACTTCCTGGTCGTCGCCAATGTCGAGGCGACCGACGGCGGCAAGGCCCTGGCCGCCGGCAACAGCCGCGTGCTGTCCGCCCGCCTGAACGACGCCCGCTTCTTCTGGGACGAGGACCAGAAGGTCGGCTTCGACGCCTGGAACGGAAAGCTGAAGGGCGTCACCTTCCACGCCAAACTGGGCACCCTGGCCGAGCGCGTCGACCGCATCGCCGCCCTGGCCCGCGAGATCGCCCCGCTGGTCGGCGCCGATCCCGAAGAGGCGTTCGAGGCCGCCCGCCTGTCCAAGGCGGACCTGCTGTCGGGCATGGTCAGCGAATTCCCGGAACTGCAGGGGATCATGGGCGGCTATTACGCCCGTCTCGCCGGCCATTCCGACGCGATCGCCGACGCCGTGCGCGACCACTACAAGCCGCAAGGCCCCGCCGACACGGTCCCGACCGCGCCCGTCACGGTCGCCGTCGCCCTGGCCGACAAGCTGGACACCCTGGTCGGCTTCTTCGCCATCGACGAAAAGCCTACGGGGTCGAAGGACCCTTTCGCCCTGCGGAGAGCAGCGCTGGGCGTGATCCGGCTGGTGCTGGAGAATGGGGTGCGGGCTCCGTTGAGAAGAGTGCTCATTGAAGGCGTTTTTGGACTGACAAATGTCAGCCGTACCTTGGATGTGTTGCACCGCTTTGAAGACGGCGGTGTGTCCACGTCTGGCGTCAGCGTTTCCAACGAACTCACCGATCAGAAGGTGGTCGGCCTGCAGTTGACTCGAGGCAGTGGCGAACTCGCTGCGCCTGTCGTCGTGTCCGGTGATCTTCTCGCCTTCTTCGCCGACCGCCTGACCGTCCTCCTGCGCGACCAAGGCCAACGCCATGACCTCGTCGCCGCCGTCTTCGCTCTGGGCGACGACGACTTGGTCCGGATCGTGCGTCGGGTGGAGGCGCTGGCCGCCTTCCTGGCGACGGACGACGGGGCCAATCTGCTGGCGGGCTATAAGCGCGCGTCCAACATCCTGAAGGCGGAAGAGAAGAAGGGCTCCCTCCCGACCGGCATGGTCCAGACCGGCCTGCCGAACCAGCCCGAGGCCGAGACCGAACTGGCCTTCGCCGTCGGCGCCGCCGCGACCGCCGTGGACACGGCGCTGGAGACCGAGGACTTCGCCGCCGCCATGACGGCCCTGGCCGCTCTGCGCGCGCCGGTGGACCGCTTCTTCGAGGAGGTGATGGTCAACTCCGACGTGGCCGAAGAGCGCGAGAACCGGCTGAAGCTGCTGGGCCAGGTGCGCACGGTCATGGGCCGCGTCGCCGACTTCGGCCAGATCGCGGGCTGATCGAAAACCGCCGTCCCGCGCAGGCGGGGCGGCGTCTTCGGTTCCATCCTCAGTCCTGGCTCAATCCTGGGGGATCGGATTGGTGCGCGGGTCCGGGCCGTTGGTGACGACGCGGTCGCGGTCGCCCAGGTCCTTGACGATCTTCACGTCGGTGAAGCCCGCGTCCTCGAACAGGGCCTTGACCTGCGGCCCCTGGTCCCAGCCGATCTCGACCGCGAAGACGCCCAGGGGCTTCAGGATGCGCCGGATTTCGGGCGCCAGGTCGCGGTAGGCCTGAAGCCCGTCCGGCCCGCCGTCCAGCGCCAGGTGCGGGTCATGGTCGCGCACCTCCGGGTCCAGGCTGGAGATGTGGTCGGTCGGAATATAGGGCGGGTTGGACAGGACCAGGTCGAAACTGGCGTCGCCGAAGCCCGCCGCCCATTCGGTGCGCAGGAAGGACGCCCGGCCGTTCAGGTCCAGGTTGGCCGCGTTCTCCTTGGCCACGGCCAAGGCTTCGGGCGAGATGTCGGTGCCGACCCCTTGCGCCGCCGGGCGTTCGGCCAGCAGCGCCAGGAGGATGGCGCCCGAGCCGGTGCCCAGGTCGATGGCGCTGAACGCCTCGTTCTTGGCGAAGGCCAAGAGGCTGACGTCCAGCAGGGTTTCGGTGTCGGGCCGGGGGCTGAGGACGTCGGGCGTGACGTTCAGCATGATCTTCCAGAAGCCCTTCTTGCCGACGATGCGCGACACGGGCTCGCGCCGCAGGCGCCGGTCGATCATGGCCGTATAGGCGGCCTGCTGTTCGGCAGTGACGACGCGATAGGGATCGGTCAGAATGTCGGTGCGGCTGGCGCCGGCGGCGGCTTCCAGCAGCAGGCGGGCGTCGATGGCCGGGCTGTCGATGCGGCCGTCCTTCAGCCGCGCCTGGGCGGCCTTCCAGATGGTCAGCAGGGTCGCGGCGCCGTCGGCCGGCTTGGGCGTAAGGGGTTCGGTGGTCATGACGGGTGAGTGGGGCTTTACGGCCATGATTTCAAGAACCGAGGACATCCGGGGGAACGTCGGGCCAGCTTCGCCGTTCGCGTCCTGATGAAGACTTTCCCCTATCGCCTTGCCGATCTGATCGGTCGTTTCGCGCCCGGTCGGCGCGCCTTGAAGGCGGCCGGAAGGGGCGGCGCGGGTCTGTGGGCCTATGTCGCGGCCGCGGCGGGCGGGCTTGCGGCCGGGGCGGGGGCAGCGCACCTGCTCTATAGCCAGGGCCACAAGTTCGGCGTCGAACTGCGCCCCGAACGGCCAGAGTCCCTGCCGCCCGCACCGCCGACGCCCGAGGATTTCGAGGCCAGGGAGCCTGGTCGAGGCCGCCTGGCCGAACGCCCGCACCAGATTCCGCGCAAGGGCTGGACCGACATCGTCTGGCGCGCGGCCGCCTCCTATTTCGGGGACCGGGTCGGCTTCGTGGCGGGGGGCGTGACCTTCTTCACCCTGTTGTCGCTGTTCCCCCTGCTGGGCTCGTTCGTGACGCTTTACGGCCTGTTCGCCGATCCGGCCAAGGCTTGGGCGCGGCTGCAGTTCCTTTATGCCCTGCTACCCGACAGCATCGCCGAATTCCTGGGCCTGCAGATGCAGCGTCTGGCCGAGAACTCCAGCGGCCAGTTGACCTTCACCCTGATCTGGACCCTGGCCCTGTCGCTGTGGACGGCCAACGGGGCTGTGAAGATGCTGTTCTATGGGCTCAACGTCGCCTACCACGAGGTCGAGAAGCGCAACATCGTCCGCTACAACCTCTTGTGCATGGGGTTCACGGTCGGGGCGCTGTTGGCCGTGCTGCTGACTTCGGCCCTGGTGGTGGGGGTGCCGGTGGTCGTGCATCTGTTCGGACTGGAAGAGGAATGGGGCCTGTTCGCCCCCCTGCGCTGGCCACTGCTGCTGACCGGCTATGTCTGCGCCCTGATGGTCATCTATCGCTACGGCCCATGCCGGCAGAAGGCCCGCTGGCGCTGGTTGTCGCCGGGAGCGGTGTTTTCCGCCAGCCTCAGCCTGATTCTGTCGCTGGCCTTCAGCTGGTATCTGAACACCTTCGTGCGGGTCGACAGCTATGGGCCGCTGGCGGCGATGATGGGTTTCCTGCTGTGGACCTGGCTGTCGGTGCAGGTGATCCTGATGGGAGCGTCGCTGAACGCCGAGATCGAGCATCAGACGGCGATGGACACCACCACCGGCAAGCCCCAGCCGATCGGACAGCGCGGGGCCATGGTGGCCGACAATGTGGGCGCACGGCGCGGCACGCCCGCCGCCCTGGCCTTCACCCAGCGCCAGATGGAGGCGGCGGCCGACAAGCTGCTGCGTCGCCGGTTGAAGCGGAACGGCCGGTAGGGGGCAAGCGCTCCCTATCGTCGTTCCGGCGAGTCCGCAGGACGAACCCGGAATGACGATAGGTTCGGGGGGTCAGAGGATGAAGCGGCTCAAGTCCACGTCCTTGGTCAGGGCGCCCAGTCTTTCGCGCACCGCCTCGCCGTCGAAGGCGACGGTCTGGCCCGACAGGTCCGACGCCTTGAAGCTGGTCTCTTCCAGCACCCGCTCCAGCACGGTCTGAAGCCGGCGGGCGCCGATGTTCTCCACCGCCGAATTGGCCGCCACCGCCGCGTCGGCCATGGCTTCCACCGCGTCGTCGGTGAAGGTCAGGGTCACGTCCTCGGTCGCCAGCAGGGCCTGGTTCTGGCGGATCAGATTGGCCTCGGGTTCCGTCAGGATGCGTTTGAAGTCGTCGCGCGTCAGGGGCTTCAGTTCGACCCGGATCGGCAACCGGCCCTGAAGTTCGGGCAGCAGGTCGCTGGGCTTGGCGACATGGAAGGCGCCCGAGGCGATGAACAGCACATGGTCGGTCTTCACCGGCCCGTATTTGGTCGAGACGGTGGCGCCCTCGATCAGAGGCAGGAGGTCGCGCTGCACCCCTTCGCGCGACACGTCGGCGCCGGACGCGCCCTGGCGCGCGGCGACCTTGTCGATCTCGTCCAGGAAGACGATGCCCTCGTTTTCGGCCAGTTTCAGCGCCTCCTGGGTCAGGCTGTCCTGATCAAGCAGCTTGTCGCCCTCTTCGGCGATCAGGGGGGCGGTGGCGTCGCGCACCGTCGTCTTGACGGTCTTGGTGCGCCCGCCGCCCATCTTGCCCAGCATCTCCGACAGGTTCAGCAGGCCGACATTGCCCCCGCCCGGCAGGTCCAGCCCCTGGATCGGGGAGGCGGTGTCGGCCAGCGACACCTCGATCTCCTTGTCGTCCAGTTCGCCGGCCCGCAGCTTCTTTCGGAAACTGTCGCGCGTGGCCTGGCCCGCGCCGGGGCCGACCAGGGCGTCCAGGATGCGGTCCTCGGCGGCGCTTTCGGCGCGGGCGCTCACCTCGCCCCGCCGCCGTTCGCGCACCATGACCAGGGCGCTCTCGACCAGGTCGCGCATGATCTGATCGACGTCGCGGCCGACATAGCCGACCTCGGTGAACTTGGTCGCCTCGACCTTCAGAAAGGGCGAACCCGCCAGTTTGGCCAGACGCCGCGCGATCTCGGTCTTGCCCACGCCCGTCGGGCCGATCATCAGGATGTTCTTGGGCGTCACCTCGTCGCGCAGATCGTCCGGCACGCGCTTCCTGCGCCAGCGGTTCCTCAAAGCCACGGCCACGGCGCGCTTGGCGTCGTTCTGCCCGATGATGTGGCGGTCAAGCTCGGAGACGATCTCGCGGGGGTTCAGTTCGGTCATGCGGTGCAGATAGGAGAGGCCGAACCGTTGCGGGAGAGGGGCGGCGCGTCGCGTTGCCGCATTGCCCGTGTTTTTCCAGCAAAAAGGCGCCCTCCAGCCGGAGAGCGCCTCGATGCGTCTGTCGCTGTCGTCGCCCGGATCAGGCGGCGTTGGCGGCTTTCTTCTTGGCCAGCTTGTCCTGATGAGCCTGCATGCCCTTGGCGATCAGGTCGGCGGCCTCGCCGGCGTCGCCCCACCCCTGGACGGTGACCGACTTGCCCTTCTCCAGATCCTTGTAGCGGGTGAAGAAGTGTTCGATCTGCTCGATCAGGATGGCCGGCAGCTGACGATAGCTGGCGATCTCGGTGTAGTAGGGGTTCAGCTTGTCGACTGGCACGGCCAGGATCTTCTCGTCGCCGCCGGCTTCGTCCGTCATCTTCAGCACGCCGATGGGGCGCGAGCGGATGACGCAGCCCGGCACCACCGGCGTCGGGTTCAGCACGATCACGTCGCAGGGATCGCCGTCGTCCGACAGGGTGTGGGGCACGAAGCCGTAGTTGCCCGGATAGTACATGGCCGTGTGCAGGAAGCGGTCGACGAACAGGGCGCCCGACTCCTTGTCCATCTCGTACTTCACCGGCAGGCCCCCTTGCGGGATTTCGATGATGACGTTGATGTCCCAGGGGGCGTTGGGGCCGACCGGAATGGCGTCGAGGTTCATGGCGGGTCTTTGCTGCGACTGCGAAATTCGAAAAGGCGATGGGTGATAGGCTTGTCGGCCCGTCACGGCAAGGGCGAGCTTCGGCCTGGACCTGGACGCGGACTTGCGCCGGGCCGCTTCATCGGGGACATGATGGGCCATGAACTTGATCGACTGGGCGGCCCTGGCGCTCTTCTTCGCCAGTTGGCTAGGCTATAATTCCATACTCGGCCTCGTCAGTCGCAAGGGCGGCTCGCTGAACGCCGACATGGCCTACATCCGCACGGTGTGGATGCAGTCCATGACCCACCGCGAGCTGAAGCTGGTCGACAGCCAGCTGATGGGCCATTCGATCAATTCCGCTTCCTTCTTCGCCTCGACCAACCTGCTGCTGATCGCGGCGGTGGCGGGGGTGCTGTTCGGCGGCGAGAACGCGCTGAGGGGGTTTGTGGCGGTGGGCGCCGAAAGCGTGCCGACCCGCGTTCTGGAGGCCAAGCTGGCCCTAGTGCTGATCTGCCTGACGCGGGGCTTTCTGGATTTCATCTGGGCCCTGCGCCAGATGAACTATACCCTGGCCCTTATCGGCGCGGCGCCCGAACTACATTCCAAGACCGACCGCCAGGCGTTCAGCGAGGCGGCGGGCCAGTTGCTGAACCCGGCTCTCAGCGCCTTCAGCCAGGGGGTGCGCGGCTATTATTTCGCCCTGGCGGCGGCCGCCTGGCTGTTCGGCCCGCTGTGGCTGGCGCTGGGGGTGGTGTCGTCCTTCGGCCTGCTGCTCTATCGTCAGGAGGCGTCGCCGGCCGCGCGGGCCATCCGCAATGCGCGGCGTCTGCTGACGGACTGACGATATCGCAACTGCGAAGGATGGTGGGCCTTTCGGCCGCGTTCAGAACCGTGGAAGCGGTTACACGGCCGATTTTCGTAACATGGCGTGACCGTTCCGGGGTCAGATCGGCCTTGACCCATTGTGCATCGCAACCTAGATTGACCTTCGACGCCTCCGGGCGTCTTGCCCTTCCTGGGCGTTTCCTCCCTATAGACTTTCATGCCGCACCTTCGGGTGCGGCTTTTTTTTGGCCCGACGCGGCGGGGAAGGGGCTTCAGTCGGCCCAGCGCTCGGCGCACAGGGCCGCGATCACCCGTGACAGGGTGCGTCGCGTCAGGTCGAAAGTCGCATTGGGCCTCTGGGTCGTTTCGTCCAGATAAAGACCCCGGCTGATCTCGATCTGGATCGCCTCAAATCCCGCCTCGGGCCTGCCCCAGACCTGGGTGGACCAGCCGCCGGCGTAGGGCAGGTTCAGCGCCACCCGCCAGCCCGCCGCCTGGAACAGGTCGCGCAGCCGCCGTGTCAGCCGCGCCCGACAGGCCGAGCCGTGCCGGTCGCCCAGCACCACTTCCACCCCTGCCGCCCGCGTCGGCATGGAATGCCAGTCGATCAGCACCGCCCGGCCGTGTCGGTCTTGCGCCGCCTGCATCAGCTCGGCCAGGGCCTGGTGATAGGGGAGGTGCGCGCCCTCGATCCGGCGCTGCGCCTCCGCCCGGCTCAGCCGTCGGTCATAGAGCGGGCGTCCGTCGCCGGTCAGGCGGGGCAGAACGCCGTAGCCGGCGGCCGTCTTGGCGCCTGCCGGCCCCGGGGCGCCCTCGACCAGGTCGGGGTCCAGTTCTTCGGGGTCGCGGTTCAGATCGACATAGGCCCGGCCGAATCGCCCCGCGATCAAGGGCGCGCCGTGGCGCGGGCCGTCGGCGACCAGATGGGCCATCAGGGCGTCCTCGGCGCTTCTCAGGCTGGATACGGCCAGATCGGGCGCCGCCCCCAGGTCTTCAGGATAGACGTCGCCCGAGTGGGGCGAGCCGAACACCAGGGCGCCCGTCGCGCCGGGCAGCGGCGGCCGTAGGATCGAAAAATTCTCGCCCGCGTCGGTCATGCCCCGGCATAGCCGGTTTTCCCACAGAAGAAAGCGGTCACGCCCCCCGGCCGCACGCTGAATTTCATCGCCGGTTTACGGTTCCTCCCCTAGCTTGAGCGCCGATATCAAGGGACTCTTTCCGCATGGCGCGCATCCTCCTGGCCGAAGACGACAGTTCGCTGCGCGGCTTTCTGACCCGTGCGCTGGAGCGCGCCGGCCATCAGGTCGTGGATTGCGAGAACGGCGACGACGCCATCGACGCCCTGGAACACGGCCCCTACGACCTGCTGCTGACCGACATCGTCATGCCCGGCGCCGACGGGATCGAGGTGGCGCGCGCCGCCGCCGCCCGCCAGCCGGGCCTGCGGATCATGTTCATCACCGGCTTCGCCGCCGTCGCCCTGACCGCCGCCCAGGCGTCGCCGGACGCCAAGGTCCTGTCCAAACCCGTCCACCTGCGCGACCTGGTCGACGAGGTCGAACGGATGGTCGCCGCCTAGAGCCTGAATTTTCTGGGATTTCCCATAAATCTCGCTCCATCGGCCAAAGCCGCTTGATGCCGGCGGATCGGGCCGCTATACGACCCGCCTTCCCGCTCTCGAACCCATCGAGAGCCGCCACGGCGGACGCGTAGCTCAGCGGGAGAGCACTACGTTGACATCGTAGGGGTCACAGGTTCAATCCCTGTCGCGTCCACCATTCCCTTCAATGACATTGCAAGCGTTGAAGAAACCGCTCTCGGGCGGTCGAAAACGCGCGTTTGCTACACCAGCTTGCTACACCAGCATCGTCTGGAAAGGTCAGAAAACAGTTCTGGAACAACGGCTTCTGCCGACCGGGACTGCTACACCAACCTGCTACACCAACCGTCGAAACGGCCCTCTTCACCGTCTTCTCGGTCGCCCCATCATCGGCGCGCAAATCCTCCCAGCCTGATCGTCAGGGGCAGGGTCTTTCATGTTCGGGTAAAAGTGCCTCGGAAGGCTCAAGCCACGGTTGGAAGAACGCAGGTCTGGCGGTCGCTGGGCACGGGCAACCGATCCGAAGCCATTCGGAAGTCCAAGCTGGTCATCGCCGATCTGGAGCGGTCCTTCTGGGCGACGGCGGGCGCCTCGGCATCCCAAGCACCACCAGTCGAGATCGCCACGCCAGAGCCGGTTGGGGTTGAAGCTGCACCAGTCAGTGTCATGACTTTCGATGACTTGTGTCGTCACTTCCAAGCCGATCCGGCGAAGGTCCGGGCACCCAAGACCCAAATGATCTACGATGGTCTTCTCTGGATCACGTCAAGCGTTTGGGGAGAGAACCGTCCGCTGACGTCCATAGACCGTTCAGCGTGCCGCGAACTGCTGGAAGTGCTGCGTTGGCTACCCTCAAATCCAGCGAAGCGGTTCCCCGGTTTGAGTGCGGCCCAAGCCGCCAAGATGGCGAAAAAACGGGGGCTGAAAACGACCCTCTCTCCCGGTTCGATCAACGGCTACATGGCGAAGCTTCGCGCGCTCATGACGTTCGCGCTAAACGAAGGATGGATAGACAGGCATCCCGCGACGGGGCTGGCTGTCGTTGATCCAGTTCGTGACAAGGACAAGCGGCTCCCGTTCTCGTCGGAGCAGCTACAACTGATTTTCGACGCGCCGGTCTACCGGGGATGCGTGGATGACGAATGGCATTTCGCGATGCCGGGGCCTCATCGTCCGCGACGCGCGCGTTTCTGGATTCCGCTTATCGCCCTCTACAGCGGCATGCGTCTCAACGAGATTTGCCAGTTGGATGTCGCCGACGTCCGCAATGTCGAAGGCGTTGACTGTTTCTGGATCACGGGTGGATCAACGCAAAGCTCTGGCGATAAGAGGCTGAAGACGGCCTCAAGCGAACGCCTCATACCTATCCACCCAAGGCTCATCGCCATGGGGTTTATGGCGTTTGTCTCCGAGCGAGTGGGCGGCAAGAAGCTGTTTCACGAACTGCCCCGATCAAAAGCGGGCTACTACTCCGACAGCTATTCGAAGTGGTTTGCTCGCTTCCTTGTTAAGGCTGGGGCGGCGCGTCCCAAGACGTGCTTCCACTCATTCCGTCATTGCTACCGCGACGCTCTTCGGAACGCTGGTGTGGAGCACGAAGCCGCTTTGGCTCTTGGCGGTTGGGCCGTTTCCCATCGAGATGGAGAGAGCGTTTCAGACGCTTACGGCAAGGGCCTTGGCGTAGCCCGATTGGCTAAAGCCATATCGTGCTTGGATTATCACGGGTTGGATTTGCAGCATCTGCTGCCTGAATTTCAGTCAGATATAACGGCGGATTCGGGAGCCTGACGGCAGGACCAAACATATAGGTTGGAGCCAATTTCCATGCATAATTTTGCGATATGCATAGAAGTCGGCTTTCACGTTAGCAGGTCGCTTGCGACGTGATCGAAAAGCGCACATCGCTATGCACGTTTGCAAAACGTGCATAGGAATTCCGATTTTCCTATGCACGTTCGCTCGTGCGTCAAACTGATTGGGCATTCCCGAGCAAGGCCATCAGTTCGCGATTCACATAATAATTTTCGCGCCCGATTTTCAGCTTCTGCATCATTCCAATGCGAGTGAGTTCGTCGAGGTAGCGTGTTGCCGTGATGCGGCTGACGTTCAGATCGCGTTCTACAAATGCGATCTTGCTGTAGGGATGGCCAAAAATGTTGTTCAGTAGGTCTTGGCTGTAAATGCGCGGAAGCTGCTCACGCATCTGCACCTTGTAGGATTGCATCAGGCTTCGAATGCTGTGGACCAGCCGCGTGGTTTGCTGCGCCGTCTCCTCGACGCCAGCCAGCACATACAGGAGCCATTCTTCCCACGCGCCATCCGTTCGCACTGCTTGTAGCAAGCGATAATACTCGCCTTTGGTTTGGTTGATGTAGCGCGAGAGATAGAGGACTGGCGTCGTCAGCAAGCCCTGCTTCACGAGATACAGGATGTTTAGGATACGGCCCGTTCGACCGTTCCCGTCATAGAATGGGTGAATGGTCTCAAACTGATGGTGGATGATCGCCATCCTGATAAGCGGATCGAGATCGGTGAGATCGTCATCGTTGATGAACGTCTCCAAGTTGGTCATCAATGCGAGAATATCGTCGTGGCTTTGCGGTGGCGTGAAGACCACCTCGCCAGTCTTGTCGTTCTTGAGAGCCGTGCCGGGCAGCTTCCTGAAGCCAGCCTTGTTCCGCTCCAAAGTCGCTTGCATGGCAAGGATATCATTGGTCGTGATCAGGCCCGTTCGGCGAACGGTGTCAAAGCCCTCTCTCATGGCTCTGGCGTAGCTAAACACCTCCTTGGCGGCGAGACTCGCGAAACGATCAGCGAGTGCATCGCTTCGGTAGAGGTCATCATGCGTCGTGATGATATTTTCGATTGCCGAACTGTCCTTCGCTTCTTGCAAAGACAGGGTGTTGATCAGGATTGACTCGTTAGGCACCAACCCGGCGGCACCTTTCAGTTCGGCAAGCGCGCCGCGCGCTGACGCGAGCTTTTTCAGGACAGTCTTGGTTTCCAGATCAATGGAGAGTGGAAGCAGGGGCGGCATATAGGTGGTCATCCTTGGAGGTCGCTCCTTACTCCAACCGCTGGACTATTTCTGCCACCTATAGCCCAAATCTCCAGACCTGCGTTCTTCCAACCGTGGCTTGAGCCTTCCGAGGCACTTTTACCCGAACATGAAAGACCCTGCCCCTGACGATCAGGCTGGGAGGATTTGCGCGCCGATGATGGGGCGACCGAGAAGACGGTGAAGAGGGCCGTTTCGACGGTTGGTGTAGCAGGTTGGTGTAGCAGTCCCGGTCGGCAGAAGCCGTTGTTCCAGAACTGTTTTCTGACCTTTCCAGACGATGCTGGTGTAGCAAGCTGGTGTAGCAAACGCGCGTTTTCGACCGCCCGAGAGCGGTTTCTTCAACGCTTGCAATGTCATTGAAGGGAATGGTGGACGCGACAGGGACGGGCGCGCCGGGTGGTCGGCGTGGCGGATGCGGAGGATGAACCGGCGGCTCCGGCCCGGTGGCGGCGTGACGGCGGCCAAGGGCTTGTCGATGGTCTTCATTCTACTCGAGAATGGGAAGGTCAGCCCCAGCCCCCAGTCTCAGGCCAGGCGACAAGAACCTCGGCGCATTCGGCGGTCTCGATCTGTTGGCTGAAGCGATCACTGTACAGGGACAGCAGGTTGTCGTGGGGACCGTCGGCCGAACTGCAGACGGCGTCCGTTACGACGACCACGCGATAGCCGCGATCCACAGCCCCCAGAACCGTGGCCAGGACGCACACGTCGGTCTCGGCGCCAGTGACGACCAGGGTGTCGATCCCATGCTTGTGCAGGGCGGCGTCCAAGGTGGTCTCGAACCAAGGCGAATACACGCGCTTGTCCACCACCCGCGCCGGCGGAACGAAACGGCGTAACGTCGGCGCCAAGTCGATCAGTTCGAGCGACATGGCCCTGCGGGTCATGGACGCCCAGCGCCGCCAGTAGGTCTTCCAGGCGCCGTCGGCATCGGCGGGGTGGTCGGCCGGGATGAAGCGCGTGAACCAGGTCTGGGCCGCGCGTCGGGCGCACAGTTCTGCGATGATCGGGAGGATGCGGGCGGCCCAGGGTGTGTGCCAGTCGGTCTCTTCGATGAACATCCGTTGCATGTCGACACACAGGTGCGCCGTGGTCGGTCCCAGGCGCGCGCGCAGGCCCGACGGCATCTCAGCCCTGCCTCTCGGACGCGGCGCTCGCATCGCCCGGCTCTTCGCCTGTGTGATGCTCGACCGCGCCGCGCTCTACTTCGCTACGCGAAAAGACTTCTTCCTGCCCCGCCTCCAGCAGTTCGTCCTCATCGCCCCCTAATCCGCCCTGCGCCAGGCCGGCGGACGCATCCTGCGCTTCGGGTCCCCGTTCGGCGCCTGTGACGGGGCGGTGCGTTGGCGCCATCGGCAGCCCTCCTCTAAGTCATTAGTGCAAACCGGCGGTCGCCGCCCCGGTTCCTGTGTCACATTCCGGATGCTGGGCGGCGGAGGAGGCCGTTTTCGAACTTTGGGACGACGAGGGAACGACGGGCGCGGGCGCGGGTTCTGTCCCGCATGAGCCGACGTTCAAGAAAACCCTCGATTCTCAAGAGCCGACGCGGCGTGGTCCTGCTGTTGGCGATCCTCGCGGGGGCTTTCGCCCTGCTGTACTTCGGGGTCGGCGCCACCGCCTTCCTGCGCACCCAGCCCCCGTCCTTCTAGGCGAGACGGCAAGGCTCGGCGCGGCCGAGACAAGGCTTCTGGGCGGACTTCGGCCGCCGTCGATCGGACGAGGCCAAGTCGGACGAGGCCAAGGCCGGAACTTACATGGGTTAGTGCGAGGCCCCGCGCATTTGTCCATCGCCGGGTCATGGACGACGTTTTCGATACGGAGCGCGATTCGCACGACAGGCCGAGCAATCGCTTCGGCGAGTTCCTCCGGCTTTCGGCCGAAGAGCGGGCTGTCGTCGCCGAGCTTCTGGGACCGCCCCAGCACTATCCGCGTCATCACGTCCTGCGCCGCGAGGGGACGGAGCCGCTGAACCTTCATCTTTTGCTGGGCGGCTGGGTCGCCGCCTCGCTGTCGCTGCCGACCGGCAAGCAGCAGATCGTCAAGGTGCATCTGCCCGGCGATCTGCTGGGCGCGCCGAGCCTGAGCCTGAAAAGCAGCGCGGAGACGTTGACCACCCTGACGCCCGTGGCGGCGCAGCCCCTGTCGCGGTCGCGGCTGATTGCGGCCTTCGCCCGTCATCCTCGCCTGGCGATCACCCTGTTTCTCAGCGCGCAGAAGGAGCGCGTCTCCCTGATGGATCGGCTGGCGCTGGTGGGGCAGGCCGACGCCCATGTCCGGATCGCCGCCCTGCTGGTCGATCTGTTCGATCGCCTCTCGGCCATCGGCCAAGCCCGAGACGGCGCCTTCGCCATGCCCTTGACCCAGCGGGACCTGGGCGATCTGGTCGGCATCACCCCGGTTCACGTCAATCGCACGCTGCGGGCCATGGACAAGGCGAACCTGATCCGCCGCTCCGACCAGACCATCACCCTGCTGGACATCGACCGGCTGCGCGGTCTGACGGGCCTTCCCCGACGCGACTTCGTCTTCGAGCCCGACTGGCTGCCTTTCCGCTGACGGTCGATGCGAGGGGGAGAGGCCAAGTCAACAAACACATAAAGATATCTTTATATGTTTGTTGACTTGGCCGGTCGATCTGGCATTCTGGCGCTGTCGAGGTTCTGCGCGCGGCTTTCGGGCTGTGCGGAGCTAAGAGGGAAGCCGGTGTGACGCATGGCGCGTCGAATCCGGCGCTGCCCCCGCAACTGTGAGCGGCGAGCCGAGGGTTCATCTCGTGTCACTGGGGTTCGCCCCGGGAAGGCCGGACCCGAAGCCGTGACCCGTGAGCCAGGAGACCTGCCCCGACCGATAACGTCCTCCGGCGGGGTGTCCGGTCAGGTCGCCTGAGCGCCGCGACGGGTCGATTCCGCGCGCGAGCGGTCGCGCGTCCCTGTCCGCTGTCTCGCCATAGCATCAGCGGCAGAGACCATGGCGAGCAGCGACTTCACCTTCACGATCAAGCGCACCGCGCTCGACGAGGATTACCGTCCCGCCGAGAACACGCGGATCACGACCAACTTCGCCAATCTGGCGCGGGGAGAGCGGCGCCAGGAGAATCTGCGCAACACCCTGAGGATGATCGACAACCGCTTCAACTCCCTGGCCGACCGGAACAATCCCCGGGGCGACCGCTATGCGGTCGAGCTTCAGATCGTGTCCGTCGAGATGAGCGTCTGTCCGGGCGAGGACGCCGACGCCTTTCCACTGATCGAGATTCTGCAGACGACCATCATCGACAGGGCGGATGGCGCGCGCATCGATGGGATCGTCGGCAACAACTTCTCCTCCTATGTCCGCGACTACGATTTCAGCGTGGTCCTGCCGGAACATATGAAGGTCCATGCCCGTGCGCCGGATGACTTCGGCGACCTGCACGGCAAGCTGTTCAGGCGCTTCCTGACGTCGAGCGCCTATCGCGACAATTTCGCCAAGCCGCCGGTCATCTGTCTGAGCGTATCCAGCAACAAGACCTATCACCGGACCGGCGACGAACATCGTGTCCTGGGTCTGGAATACGCGAACGACGACGTTTCGCCGACCGATCGGTATTTCGCCAAGATGGGGATGAAGGTCCGCTACTTCATGCCCAGGGGCAGCGTGGCGCCGTTCGCCTTCTATCATATCGACGACCTGACGGCGGACTACACCGATCTGGAACTGGTCAGCACCATCGCCACGATGGAGACCTTCCAGAAGATCTATCGGCCGGAAATCTACAACGCCAACTCGCCCGCGACCGCCCAGTTTCAGCCCAGCCTGAAGGCGCAGGACTATTCGCTGACCCGTATCGTCTATGACCGCGAGGAACGCAGCCGCCTGGCCGTCGAACAGGGCCGGTTCGTCGAGGAGCGTTTCATCAAACCTTATCGGCAGGTCCTGGACCGCTGGTCCGCCAGCTTCGCCGCCTGATCCCTCCTACGCACGCAAGGTCATTCCTCATGAAAACCCTGTTGCCCACCTCGACCGCCGGCAGCCTGCCCAAACCCGTCTGGCTGGCCCAGCCCGAGACCCTGTGGTCGCCCTGGAAGCTCGAAGGCGACGAACTGATCGAGGCCAAGCAGGACGCCCTGCGTCTGTCGTTGGACGATCAGCGCCGCGCCGGCATCGATATCGTCAGCGACGGCGAGCAGACGCGCCAGCATTTCGTCACCACCTTCATCGAACATCTGGAAGGCGTCGATTTCGAGAACCGCAAGACCATGCGCATCCGCAACCGCTACGACGCCAGCGTGCCGGTGGTGGTGGGCGCGGTCAGCCGCCCGAAGTCGGTGTTCGTGGAAGACGCCAAATTCCTGCGCGCGCAGACCGACCAGCCGATCAAATGGGCTCTGCCGGGGCCGATGACGATGATCGACACCCTGTACGACAACCACTACGGCAGCCGCGAGAAACTGGCCTGGGAGTTCGCCAAGATCTTGAACGAAGAGGCGCGAGAACTGGAAGCCGCCGGGATCGACATCGTCCAGTTCGACGAACCGGCCTTCAACGTCTTCTTCGAAGAGGTGAACGACTGGGGCGTCGCCACGCTGGAGAGGGCGGCCGAGGGCCTGAAGTGTCAGACCGCCGTTCACATCTGCTACGGCTATGGCATCAAGGCCAACACCGACTGGAAGAAGACCCTCGGATCGGAATGGCGTCAGTACGAGGAAGCCTTTCCCAAGCTGCGGACCTCCAGCATCGACATCATCTCGCTCGAAGCCCAGAACTCGCATGTGCCGATGGATCTGATCGAACTGATCCGGGGCAAGAAGGTGATGGTCGGGGCCATCGACGTCGCCACCGATACGATCGAGACGCCCGAGGAAGTCGCCGACACCTTGAGGAAGGCGCTCCAGTTCGTGGACGCCGACAAATTGTATCCCGCCACCAACTGCGGCATGGCGCCCCTGTCTCGCCGGGTCGCGAACGGGAAGTTGAAGGCCCTGGGCGCCGGCGCGGAAATCGTCCGCAGGGAACTCGGGGCCTGACCGCGATGACCCCCCTGCATGACGTCCACGACGACGCCGACCTGCGCCGACTGTTCGGGCGGTTCCCCACCGGGGTCATCGCCCTCTGTGCGATGGATCATGGGGAACCCGTCGGCATGACCGCCAGCACCTTCGTCGCCGTCTCGATCGACCCGCCTTTGACTTCGGTTTGCATCAAGCAAGGCTCTGGGGCCTGGCGTCGCCTGCGTCGTCAGGCGCGTGTGGGCATCTCTTTCCTCAGTCACGTTCACGCCGCGACGGCGCGCCAACTTGCGCAGAAGACCGGCGACCGTTTCCTGGGATTGGACCATGAGGCCACGGCCGGCGGCGCGGTGTTCCTGGCGGACGCCACGGCTTGGCTGGAATGCTCCATCGAGAAGGAGATCGGAGCCGGCGATCATGACCTTGTGCTCTTTCGGCTCCACCGTGGGGCCGTGGCTTTCGACGCCAGGCCCTTGGTTTTCCATTCCAGCGACTTTCATACCCTGGTGCGTCTCGAAGAGGGCCGCATGGCCGGGGCCAAGGGGGCGAAGGCTATCGTGAACATCGCGGGGGCTCGGGCATGATTTCGCGTCTGATCGACATGGTCTTCCCCGGCGACGCCAATCATCACGGGACGCTGTTTGGCGGGGTGGGGCTGGCCCATCTCGACAAAGTCGCCTTCCTGGCCGCCAGTCGTCATGCCAGACGGACCGTCGTGACGGCGGGTTGCGAACGGATCGACTTCGCCGCCCCGGCGCGGATCGGAGAGATGGTCGAAGCCGTCGGCCGCGTTGTCCGTACAGGGCGGTCCTCTCTGGGGGTTGAGGTCGAGTTGCACGCCGAAGCCCTGCTGACCGGCGAGCGACGGCTATGCACACGCGGCCTCTTCCATATGGTCGCTTCGAGGAAGGCTGGCGACGATCGGCCTCTGGAGCCCCTCGACCAGACGGAAACGGCCGATGACGGCTGGCTGAGGACCGCCGAGATGGTGTTCCCCGGCACGACGAACCACTATGGCGGCCTGTTTGGGGGTGACGCCCTGAAGCTGATGGGGAAGGCGGCGTTCGTCACCGCGACCCGTCACTCGCGCGAAGTCATGGTCATGGCCGCGACCAACCGGATCGACTTCAAGGCTCCCGTCGACGGCGGCGACATGGTCGAGTTGGTGTCGCGCGTTAAGAGGGTGGGGCGCAGCTCGCTATCGGTCGAGGTGCAGCTCTGGGCCGAACGATTGCTGACGGGGGAGAGGCGGCTATCGGCCACGGCCGAGTTCACCATGGTGGCGGTCGACGGCTCCGGGCGGCCCAAGCCGTTCGCCGTCGTTCAGGACGTCGCCTCCGGGCCGCCTTCAGCCCGCCTGTGACGGGAGAATCCCCGACCTTGCCTCCACCCCGTGTCCCGCGCCGCCGGCTAGAAGGTCCGCGGCTCGGGATCGACGAAGACGCCCGCCTGCGGCGTGAGCTTGGGATGGCGGGCCCGGATCGCGCGGCGCTGGCGGAGCATCTCATGGTAGCAGTCCGCCAGTTCCAGGAGCTGGAGATCGGTCAGCCGATCACCGGCGGCGATGAAGCGGGCCTTCATGGCTTCGAACCCATCCGGGCTAAGGGCAGTAAGAGCGTGGGTCATGCCTTGAACGGTCCGGGGGTGTGGAGGTGAAGCTGGGGGAGGCGGAGCCTCCCCCTCTCCGGTCAGAAGCGCCAGCCGATCCCGGCGTTGGCGCCGACATGGTTCTGGGTGTCGAAGGTCGCGCCCGCCCGGAAGACCATGGAGCCGTCGCCCAGGGCGCGGGAGTAGCCCATGGCCATGGCCGATTGGCCTTCATAGGTTCCATAGCCCACGGCGAACATCGACCGGCCGCGCTCGGCGATCTGCGGCATCCCGGCGGCGGCCAGGGCGCCCGCCGTGCCGGCGAAGGCCAGCTTGCGCACTTCCTGGACGTTGTAGTTGATCGCCGCCAGTCGCATGTCGGTGTAGGCGTTCGACTGCTGGATCGCCTCGTTCATGCTCTCGCGCATCTGGAGGACATTGACCGCGTCGGTGTCGGCGACACCGGCGGCGACGTTGCTGACCGTGACGGCCGGTCCGTCGCTGCGGCCCAGGACCACACGGGTCTGGCCCTGATCGGCATATTGCAGCGAGTTCCCCGGCCTAGCGTCAGGGCCGTATCCGCCGTCGACTGGGCGGCGGCCGCCGCCTGGTTGGTCTGGAACAGCTGCGAGCCGTTGACCGCTTCGGTCGAGGTCGCGGTCACTTGGCCGGCGGCGACATTGTTCAGCGTCACAGGGGCCGCCGCGTCGCCGCCCTGGAAGGTTACGCGATTGGTGCGCGCGCCCGAGGCGTCGGTCTCGTACTGCACGGCGTTCGTGGCGGCGAAAGCCAGTTCGTGGATCTGGCCGCCGTTGACGGCGTCGGTCGAGCCGGCGGCGATCCGGCCGTTGGCGACATTGTGCAGACCCACCGCGCCGCCGCTGGCCCCGACCAGAGTGAGGTCGTCGGAGCGCACGCCGCCGTTGGGCGTCTGGGGATCGTCGCTGTCGCTGTACTGCACGGGGCCGAGGCCGCCGTTGGCGATGTTGTTGGTCAGGTTGGTGATCGCCGTGGTGTTCTGGGCGACCTGGGTGTTGGTGGCGTGCAACTGCGATCCGTTGACGGCGTCCGTGGAGGCGGCGTTGACCTGGCCTGCGGCCAGATTGGTGATTGTGGAGCCGTTGGCGCCGGCCAGGGTCAGGGTGTCCCTCGTCGCGGTGTCGTAGGTGACGGCGGTTCCGGCCAGGGCGTCCACGCGATCCGCCACCCCTTGCAGCTGGGCGACATTGACCGCGTCGGTCGCCGCCGTACCCGCCGCGACGTGGGTCAGCTGTCGTTCGGCGCCGGCCGAGCCGAAGGCGACCGAGCCGGCCGAGGACTGCAGGCCCGCCACGCCCAGGGCGGCATAGTCGGCTTGAGCCGCGCGGTCGGCCACGCTTCCCGATCCCACGGCGACGCTGTTGTCCGCGACCGCCCGAGCTGCAGGGCCGATGGCGACGGCGTCCTGGCCCTGGGCGGCGGCAGGCGCGAGGTTGGAGTTGACGGCCAGATAGACGCTGGAGCCGCCGCCGGCCGGCGTCGCCGACAGGGCGTTCAGGAAGGTCTGGATGCTGGCGTACTGGACGCCTCGATAGGTCAGCGCGACATCCAGGGTATTGGTGAGGGGATCGAAGGCCGAGCCACCGCCGAAACCGGCCGCCAGGCTTTGGCCCAGGGCGAACGCCTGCCCCCCGTTCACCGCATCGGTCGAACCCGAAGCGATCAGTCCGGCGGCGACATTGTGAAGGCCGACGGGGCCGGCCAGGGCGCCCACCAAAGTCACGTCATTGGTCGCCACGCCGCCGTTCGGCGTCGTCGGATTGGCAGGATTCGAATACTGCACCACGCCGATTGCGCCAGTGTTCAGGTTGTTGGTCAGGGTGGTGATGGCGGTGGTGTTGGTGACGATGTCGGCGGTGTTGTCCGCGACCTGCGCGTTGGTGGCGAACAGCTGGGCGCCGTTGACGGCTTCGGTCGATGTGGACGAGAGGATGCCGGCGGCGACATTGTCGATGACCGTGCCGCCGCTGCCGGCGAGGGTGACGCGACCGGCCAGCAGGTCGTCATACATGACCGCCGTGTCGGACAGGGCGCCGAGGTTCGTCGTGAGGTTGGTGATGGCCGTCGTATTGGCCCCGACCTGGGTGTTGGTGGCGAACAACTGGGCGCCGTTGACGGCCTCCGTCGAGCTGGCGCTCAGGGCGCCGGCGGCGACATTGTCGATGACGGTTCCGCTCGCGCCGGCCAGTGTCACGCGCCCGGCCAGAAGATCGTCGTACATCACGGCCGTGTCGGACAGGGCGAGCAGATCGGTGGACAGGTTGGTGATGGCGGTCGTGTTCAAAGAAACCTGGGTGTTGGTGGCGAACAGTTGGTCGCCGTTGACGGCCTGGGTGGAGCCGGCGCTGAGGTCGCCGGCCGCCACATTGGAAACGACCGTGCCGCCGGCGCCTGCCAGCGTCAGGTTGGCTGCCGTCGGATCGTCATAGGCGACGGCGATGGCGGCGAGGGCCTGAAGGTCGTCCGAGACGCCCAGCAACTGACCGACATTGACGGCGTCGGTCAGGGCCGAGCCGGCGGCGATATTTGTCAGCTGGCGCTCGGAGCCCGCGATCCCGATCGACACCTCGCCCGCCGAGGTCTGGGGCGCGTCCAGGCCCAGGGCGGCGTAGCCGATCACGGCGCCGCGGTCAGCGGCGCTCAAGGCGCCGAGAGCGACGCTGTTGTCAGCGCCGACAGAGGCGGCCGGGCCCACGGCGGTCGAATTCAGTCCGCTCGCCAAGGCGCCGCCCAGGGCGGAGTTCACCGACAGGAAGGGCGTTCCGCCGGCGGGCGTGGTGAAGATCGCGTCCAGCGCCTCCTGGACGCTGTCGTAGATGACGCCGTCATAGGTCAGGCCGATGTCGATGGTGCTGGTGGCGGGATTGAAGACGGTGCTGCCGCCGATCTCGGCCGCCAGACTGGCGCCTAGGCCGAAAAGCTGGGCTCCGGCGACGGCGTCGGCAGAGCCCAGCGCCAGAAGGCCCGGCGAAAGGTTGGTGATCCGCGTGCCTCCGGCCCCGCCCAGGGTCAGGGTGGCCGCCGTCGCGTCGTCATAGGTGACGGCCAGATCGGCCAGGGCCTGGAGGCTTGTGGAGACGCCTTGAAGCTGGCCGACATTGACCGCGTCGGTCAGGGCCGAGCCGGCGGCGATGTTCGTCAACTGCCGCTCGGCCCCTGCCGCGCCGAAAGACACTTCGCCCACGGAGGTCTGAGCCGTCGTGAGACCCAGGGCGGCGTAGTTGGCCAGGGCGCCGCGCAGGGCCGCGCTGTCGGCGCCGAGGGCCAGGCTGTTGGCGACCGCCACCGAAGCCTCGGCGCCCAGGGCGATGGAGCCCGAGGCGCCGCCGAGGATTTGAGCCTCTCGGCCCAGGGCGACCGCATCGGCCGCCGTGGCGGCCGTCCGGGCGCCGTTGCCGAAGGCGATGGCGTTCAACTCGCCGGCGATCGCCACCGCGCCGCCGGATCCCAGGCCGGTGATCCGGTTGCCGCCGATGGAGATTCCCTGCTCGTCGGTCAGGGTGAAGCCGTCGGCCTGATTGATGCAGGCGTCGGGAAGATCGACGACGGCGCCGTTCACATCCAGAACCCGCAGTCGGATGTCCTCACTGTTGGCGGCGCTGGCGAGAAGGCCCGTGGCGTTCACGTTCAGCCGCGGCGTCAGGATGCTGAGCAGACCGTTGACGGTGTTCTCTATGGGGGTTGCGATCCCGGTGATGACGGGCGCCATGATGTTCGTCACGGCCGAGGCGGGAAGCGAGACGCCCGTACAGACGTCCACCACGCTGGTCTGCGCCCGCGCCGGAGCAGGCGTCAGAAACAGACCCAGAGGCATGACGGCGCCTAGGGCGTAGGCGGCGGCGACCAGGAGCCGCGTGGTCAGGCGCGTGACCCGTGTTGCGCCGCCTGGAGCGGGCGTCCGGCCGATGATCGATCGTGCGTGCATTGTAATCCTCCCAGCTTCGGGAAGGCGTTCGGCGCTTCCCGATCGGTGAGGCTAATGCGGGGTGGACACAATCGTGACGTGTTTGCGAATCCTTAGCGTCCGCGTTGGGGTTCTACTTTCGGCGCCTAGGGGCGCTGAACGGGTAGGGCCGAAACGGGGGTGAAAAGGTTGGACGCCTGGCTGACCGACTTCAGGCCGAGTTTGTCCAGGGCCTTTGTGCGATGGTAGTCGACGGTCCGGGGGCTGATCCCCAGCTGGCGGCCGATGGTCTTGGAGGTGCCGCCCTCGACGGCGCGACTCAGGATATCTCGCTCCCGTGCCGACAGACGCGCCAAACGCTCCCTGGTGGATCTACCAGGTATCTCCAAATCATTGTTCTGATGGATATTTATGAGATGATTGCGGATGGCGCCGACCAGGGCCTCCTCGGTCTGATCGTAGGACAGGACATCGACCACGCCCGCCCTGTGCAAGGCGATGATGTCGCTCGGGGACGCCATGGGGTCTCCCAGAACGACCAAGGGATGGTCGGGCCAGGCAGGTATGACCACCTCGGCGACCCGCAGGATGTCCGAGACTGTCGAGTCCGAACAATAGACGACGACGCCCACCTCGCTTCGCTCTCTGGGGCGATAGGCCATGTCCTGCGCCGCATCGACCCTGAGGCCCGTCGCCTCCAACGCCTTGACCAGAGAACAACCCCGGCGGGCGGGGTCGAGCAGGAGCACCTTGGTCACGGCGTGGTTGCGGACCCTGGATTCGCCCATCAATCCGCTGACGGATCCGTCCGCCTCGATCACCGGAAAGGCGGTGTCTTCCACGGCGTAGAGATCGCCCGCGGCCGTGCGGACCCGGTAGGCCGTGCGGACGGGTCGCCCTGTCGCCAGGGTTTCCAGAGCCGCGCGGCAGGATGGACGATCCTCGTCCACGACCAAGGCCATTTGGTCGGCCCAGGAGAGAGCCCCCCCCTTGTCGCCGGGCCAGTTGGTGCGTCCGTCGGCGTTCAGGAACCGGCGGGTCCAGGTGACGGCATCCGCCGTCCAGAGAAACCGACGCTCGGTCGAGGCGTCTTCTCCCTCGTCCGCTTCGATCGCCGCCGAATGCCATTCGACCAAGGCCCCGGTCTCGTCGAACTGGGGCAGGGCGCGCAGGGTGAACCAGCGATAGACGCCTTCGGCGCTGCGAAGGCGATGGCGGCTTTCAGTCGGTTGGGCCAATGTGACTGCGCGGCCCCAATCCGAGATGACCCGGTCGCGGTCCTGCGGGTGAAGCCAACCGATCCAACCCTCGTCTCTCGCCTGGGACAGGCTGACGCCGAGATACGCCTGACATCGCTCGTTCATCCAGCGCACGACGCCCCGGGCGTCGAGTCGCCACAGAAACATCGGCGCCAGAGCCGTCAGAGAGTCCACGGTCGCTTCCGCCGCGGCCAGGCGGGCGCGAAGCCGCTTCTCTTCGGTCACATCCCGGAACACGCAAAAGATCGCCGACACCTTGCCGTCCCTGGCGACCGGGGTGATGGCGGTTGTGACCCAGAGTTCGATCATCCCTTCGGGGCGATCGACGGTGACCCGCACGTCCTGCGCCTGTCCGGCCTGGCCCGCCCACGCGGCATCCAGCGTCGGCGCCAGCTGAGCGGCCAGCGAGGGCGCAAGATGGGGCAGGGCCGTCCCCTGCGCCGCCGCCAAAGGCAGCATCAGCGACCTGCAGGCTTCGTTGAAGTAAATCGTGGCGTCGGCGCCCACCAGCACCAGGGTGGGGAAGGCCTGGCGCAGCAACGACTCCACGGCGCTTACAAGCCAGTCTCGGTCCAACGCCCCTTCCGCGCGGCGCGAATCCGCGGCCGCGGACAAGCCCTCGCCCATCGCATTGATCATGCGATCACCCTCCCTACACCCCTGTGACATTCGCCGAGTCACAACTTTCGGTAAATAGGTCCGGCGACGAGAAATTACCGCAAAGCTTTGATTTTTATGATGACGTCTTCCTTCGTCGCACCCTTAAGTTGGCGGCGACAGGGACGGGGGCCTTCGGGCCGGCGTTCGGTGAGGAGCTTTTCCAAAATAGTGTCGCCGGACGCGCGTGGAACTTGTCACCGCAAGGTCTCATTTAAAGGTCGCATATCTATCGGGGAGACGCGCTTGCGATCGTCTGCGGCAGAATCATGAGGGCGCCGGCGCTGTGGACTCCCTATTGCGGCGTCGCGCCCCAGATAGGGGAGTGGCGCTGGAATCTGGACCCCGTGCTGCTGGCGGCCCTGGGGCTTGCCGCTGTCGTGATCGGGGCGCGGCTGGAGGGACGACGGCGCGGGCTCGGAATCGCCGCGATGGCCGTTCTGGCGGTCGGGTTCGTTTCGCCCCTCTGCGCCCTCAGTTCGGCGCTGTTTTCGGCGCGGACCATCCATCATGTGCTTCTGGTCGGGGTCGCCGCGCCCTTGTTGGCGTCGATGCTGCCGGTGCGGCGCGCGGGTTCTCTGATCCTGGCGACCGCCGTTCAGGCTGTGGTGCTCTGGGCCTGGCATGCGCCCGACGCCTATGCCTCGGCTCTGTCGAACGACGGTGTCTATTGGGTGATGCAGGCCAGCCTGCTGGCCAGCGCGGTCTGGTTCTGGTGCGCCGTGCGGTCGGCGACGCCGCCGGCGGCCGTCGTGGCGTTGCTGGCGACGATGCTGGCCATGGGCCTGCTCGGGGCCGTGCTGACCTTCGCTGGGCAGGCCGTCTATGCGCCGCATGCCTATACGACCCTGGCCTGGGGCCTGACGCCGCTTGAGGACCAACAGGCGGCGGGGTTGATCATGTGGGCGCCCGCAGCGGCGCTCTATCTCTTCGCCGCCTTGTGGCGGTTGGGACGGATGATCGGGTCGGACGTCGAGGCGCGCCCGGCATGATCGAGAAGCTGTTCACACAACTGTTGGAATGGGCGGCGGGACACCATGAAGAGGGGCGGTATTCGCCGGTCGGCATCGGCTTTCACTGGGTGATGGCGGGGTTGGTCGTCTTCCAGCTGTTCTGGGGCTGGTGGATGGGGCGGCAGCCCGTCGGCGGGGCGATGATGGCCGCCTACGACCTGCATTTCGCCATCGGGGTTCTGATGCTGATCCTGGTGATGGGCCGGCTCTCGTGGCGGCTGCTGGCGCCCGATCTGATCAATGACGCGGACAAGCCGGGGTGGGAGAGCCTGGCCGCCCATGTCACGCACTATGTCTTCTACATCTGCCTGTTCGGCCTACCGCTGTCGGGCTGGGCCATGATTTCGGCGACGGACCGCACGCGGCAACTGGAGACATTGGGTTTCATCAAATGGCCGCTGCTGCCGTTTCAGGATTTGTCCAACACGCAGCTATGGGTGATCGAGGCGGCGGCGGAGTGGATGCACTGGGGCCTGGTCGTGACCCTGCTGTTGATGATCCCGATCCATGCTGGCGCGGCGATCAAGCACCATCTGATCGACCGGGACGACGTGTTTCACGCGATGCTGCCGGTCGTGCCGCAGCTTCGACCGAAGCGGACCCGCTGGCAGCGGCGTTGGCGGGCGCTGGAGAAGCGGGTCGGGTCGACAGCCAGGACGCTATGGCGCGGGCTTCGGAGGCCGAAAGCGATTTGACGGCGGCGGCCATGACGCCGCGCGGATCGTTGCGACGCTTGCCGGATTTCCAGCGGTCGATCTGTTCCAGCGTATAGGCGGCCGCTTGGCCTGCGATCTGCGGATATCCGCCCTGACCCGATCCTTGACCGTCCACTCCGTGGCAAGAGGCGCAGGCGACGATGCCCCGCGCGGCATCGCCGTTCAGATAGATTTCTGGGGCCGGAGGGGACGAACCCGCGATCGACGGCGGCGCGGGAAGGGCGGCGTAGTAGGCGGCCACGGCGCGTCGATCCCCCTGATCCAGGGCCTTGGCGATGCGGGTCATGGCGTCGTCGGGGCGCAGGCCGGAGGCGTAGTCTTCCATCTGTTTTTGCAGATAGCCGGCATCCAGCCCGGCGAGGCGGGGCGCGGCGGCGCCGTCTCCGGCGCCGTCCAGACCGTGGCAGGTGAAGCAGGCATTGGCGGCCCCGCCGGCTCCGCCGCTCATGGCGATGATCTCTCCGTTTGCCGAAAAGGCGCGGTCCGTCCGGCCGGGCGTGGAGTCGCAGGCGCCCAGGAGCGTCGTCAGAAAAACGGCGGAAAGGATATGGCGCACGGGGCTCGAACACGCCTTCTCGGCGCAGGTTCCGCCGAGGTTCGGCGAAAGCGCGGGGAACCTCTGTCGCCAAAGCGGATTGGTCCGATGAAGTTTGGGGGGCGGATGGGTCTTCGGCGGACGGATCGGGCGGCGGCGAGGCGGGCGATGGTCGGCCCGATGTCGTTCGGCCCGATGTCGTTCGATCCGGTCTCATGGGGAATGATCCCGCTGGCCCTTTTGCCGCTTGCCCTGGGCGCATGCGCCGACAAGGCCGATCTTCCCAGACCCGTCGCTCAGGCCGACCCGGCCGCCGGTCTCGCGGTGATGAAACAGGTCGGCTGCGCCGCCTGCCACAGAATCCCCGGCGTCGCATGGCCCGAAGGTCGGTCCGGTTCGAACCTCTCCGGCTTCGGCGCGCGTCCCTTGATCGCGGGGCGACTGCCCAACCAGCCCGACGTCCTGATCCGCTGGCTGATCGACGCGCCGTCGCTCGACCCCGGAACCGCCATGCCGCCCATGCCCTTGACGCAAGACCAAGCCCGCGATGTCGCGGCCTATCTGTACACGCTCGATGAAGACTGAGATTCCTCCCGGCATCGCCGGCTGGCCGCCGCCGGTTCTCGATCCCGCCGGGCCTTTCGCCGGGCCGATCCAGACCGTGGCCTGGGTGCTGTTCGTCATGGCGGCGGTCGTGATGGTCGTCGTGGGGGCGGCGCTGGGCGTGGCCTTGTTCGGACCGCGAAGGTGGCAGCGGCGCCTGGGCGGGGAGCGGCTGATCTGGATCGCCGGCCTGGTCTTTCCGGTCGTGGTCCTCACCGGGTTGCTGGTTTATGGTCTGACCACGACGGCGCGGGTGTCCGAGGCGCCGAGGCCCGGTGAAATGCGGGTGCGCGTGACCGGCGAGATGTGGTGGTGGCGTGTCGCCTATCTGGACGATCAGGGGCGAGAGGTCATCCAGGACGCCAACGAGGTTCACATCCCCGCCGGACAACCGGTCGTGTTCGAGCTGGAAAGCGCGGATGTGATCCACAGCTTCTGGGCGCCCCGCCTGGGCGGCAAGACCGACATGATCCCCGGCCGCCGCAACTTCATGCGGCTTCAGGCCGATCAGCCTGGGACCTATGGCGGACAGTGCGCCGAATACTGCGGCGGACCGCATGCCCTGATGGGGCTGGTCGTCGTGGCCCATGCGCCGGACGATTACGCCGCCTGGCTTGAGCGACAGTCGCGGCCGGCCGCCGCCGTGCCGTCGGCCCAGGCCCCCCTGACCTTGATCGACCAGGGCCGCAACGTCTTCGCCGCTTCGGGCTGCGCCGCCTGCCACACCATTCGCGGGACGGAAGCGAACGGTCTCGCCGGGCCCGACCTGACCCATGTGGGATCGCGTCAGACGCTGGGCGCCGGCATCCTGCCGAACAATCAGGGCACGATGGCGGGCTGGATCGCCGACAGCCAGGGCCTGAAGCCGGGCAACCGGATGCCGTCTTATGCCGTGCTGTCGGGCCAGGACGTGCGCGCCGTCGCCGCCTATCTGGAAAGCCTGAAATGAGTTCGGAAACCGGGTTCGACACCGAACTCTACAAACGCTTTCCCACGACCGAAGCCCGACCCGAAGGCGAGCTGGAGCAGTTGGAGGACGTCTGGTGCGGCCCGCGCAAGCCGTGGGAATGGATCACGGCCATCAATAACAACTTCGTCGGCGTCTATTACGTCGGCGCGGCCCTGTTGTTCTTCGTGCTGGCCGGGGTCCTGGCCCTCCTGATGCGCACCCAGCTGGCCCTGCCGATGACAGGGTTCCTGGCGCAGGAGACCTACAACCAGATCTTCACCATGCACGGCACGGTGATGATGTTCCTGTTCGCCGTGCCGGCGGTCGAGGCGCTGGGCGTTCTGCTGCTGCCGCAGATGCTGGGCGCGCGGGATCTGCCGTTCCCCCGGCTCAGCGCCTACGCCTTCTGGGCCTATCTGGTCGGGGGGCTGTGCTTCTTTTGTTCGCTGTTCTTCGGTCTGGCGCCCAATGGCGGCTGGTTCATGTATCCGCCCCTGACCTCGATGACCTATTCGCCGGGCATCAACGCCGACTTCTGGCTGCTGGGCATCGGCTTCATCGAGATTTCGGCCATCGCCGGCGCCATCGAAATCATCGTCGGGGTGCTGAAGACGCGGGCGCCGGGGATGACGCTGGACAAGCTGCCGATCTTCGCCTGGGCCATGCTGATCTTCGCCTGCATGATCATCATCGCCTTCCCGTCGATCATCCTGTCGACCCTGCTGCTGGAGCTGGAACGCGCGCTGGGCTGGCCCTTCTTCGATGCGGCCAAGGGCGGCGACCCGATGTTGTGGCAGCATCTGTTCTGGTTCTTCGGCCACCCGGAGGTGTACATCATCTTCCTGCCGGCCGCGGGGGCGATGTCCACCCTGATCCCGGCGGTCGCCCAGACCAGGCTGGTCGGATACCGTCTGGTGGTGCTGGCCATGCTGGCGACCGGCTTCATCAGCTTCGGCGTCTGGGCGCACCACATGTTCACCACGGGCATGCCGCAGATCTCGATCAACTATTTCAGCGCCGCCTCCATGGCCGTCAGCGTGCCGGCCGGGGTGCAGGTCTTCGCCTGGATCGCCACCCTGGCGGCGGGCAGGATGCGGTTCAACACGCCCGGCCTGTTCGCGGTCGGGGGGCTGGTGATCTTCGTCATGGGCGGGCTGACGGGGGTGATGGTCGCCATGGTGCCGTTCGACTGGCAGGCGCACGACAGCTATTTCATCGTCGCCCACCTGCACTACGTCCTGATCGGCGGCATGGTCTTCCCGCTGTTCGCCGCCATCTACTACTGGCTGCCGATGTCGAGCGCGCGGCCGCTATCCGAACGCTGGGGCAGGTGGATCTTCTGGCTGATGTTCGTCGGCCACAACGTCACCTTCCTGCCCATGCACCTGACGGGGCTGATGGGCATGCCGCGCCGGGTCTATAACTATCTGCCGGATCGGGGCTGGGATGTGCCCAACATGATCTCCACGATCGGTGCCTTCCTGTTCGGCCTGGCGGTGCTGCTGTGGGTGGTCGACATGGTCCGCAACTTCCGTCCCTTCCGGGAGACGCACGCCGGCAACGTCTTCGGCGGACCGGGGCTGGAATGGCTGCCGTCCGGCCGGTACGCGCTGCGCTCCGTCCCGGTGGTCAAGAGCCTCTATCCCGTGTGGGACCAGCCGGACCTCGCGCGCGACGTCGAGGCCGGCCGCTACTTCCTGCCCGGCGCCCCGCGCGGCGAGCGCGAGACGATGATCACCAGTCCGATCAGCGCAGAGCCTCAATATCTGCAGCGCATGCCCCGGCCGTCCAGCTGGTACGTCTGGGGCGCCATATTCACCGCCGGCTTCTTCCTGATCCTGACCATCCAGGCCTATCTCGCCTCCGTGATCAGCGGCGTCCTGGCTCTCTACTGCATCCTCAAATGGTGCTGGGGGCTGGATCGGCCCAGCGGCCCCGCCACGGTGGACGTGGGCGGCGGCGTGCGGTTGCCGACCTATGTTTCCGGCCCCAGCAGCCATGGCTGGTGGGCCATGGTCATCACCTTGATCGTGTCGGGCATGGTCGCGATCATGGCCTGCTTCTCTTACGTCTTCCTGTGGAGCCGTCGGCCCGACCTGTGGCAGGCCCCGCCCGAAATCGGCGCGCTGCCGTTGACGCTGGTTCTGCTCGCGGCCGCCGGGCTCGGCGCCTGGGCGTCCCAAGGCGCGCTGAAACTGGACCGGCCCCGCAGCGCGCCCCTCGCCGCTGCACTGATGTTGGGGGCGACCCTGGCGGCGGGCGGCGCCTTTGCGGCGGAGGCCTCGGCCTGGTGGAACTCGGGTTTGCGCCCTGACGCCTCCAGCCAAGGCGCAACGGTCTACGCCCTGTTGGCCTGGCAGGGGGTATTCGTCGCCATCGCGCTTATGATGGGCGCCTTCGTCCTTCTGCGCAGGCTATGCGGCCTGGTGTCGCCCCGACACCCGGCGACGTTCGAACTGGTCGCCTTGTTTGTGGTCTTCACGGCGGTTCAGGGAACGGCGACGACCCTGTTGATCCGACTGTTCCCCGGGGGCGGGGCATGAGGTTCTGGGGGCTGATGCTGGGCGGGCTGCTGATCTGGGCCGCGCACTTCCTCGGTCTTTATGCCCTGTCCAGCGCCGCAGACGTGGCCCGTGGCGACGCCGGCGCCTGGAACGGGGCAGGAGTGGTCTTCAGCCTGGCATGTCTGGCGGCCATCGCGGTCCTGGGCGGGAGCGGCGTCCGCGCCTTGAAGGCCAGGCCCGACGAAACCCGGGCCTTTGGCCTGCTTCTAGCCGTGATCGGCGCCGCCCTGGGCGGGATCGGCGTCGTATTCCAGAGCCTGGTGCTCCTGATCCCGGCCTGACTCTCGGCCCTGACTCTCGGCCCAGACTCTCGCCCCTTCTTTCGCTCCGCCAGGTGACGACGTCCATGCGGCTAGGTTCAATTGGGTGCTCTGGAACGTTTTCGAGGCTGTGAGCTTGGAGTTCTTTCGGCCAGCTACAAGAGAGACGGGACCGTGACGGATCGGAATAGGGAACAAGAGGCCGAGGACGCCCTGCCTGCTGGCGTCGCACGGGGGCGTTCGTTGAACACGTCCTCAGAGGCGCTCCGGCTGCGAGCCGGCGGACTCGGACCTACGGGCGAGCCGGGACCCGACCCGGTGGCTGAATCCGCAAATAACAGGTCCGCCCTGGACGATCGACCGCAAGGCGACCTTCCGCAAGGCCCTCTTTCCGGCGATCCTCTCACACCCGTGCCCTCCACAGCGAAGGGCGAGGATGTCGCCGACCTCGATCAAGCCTGATCGCCTGGCCGGGCGGCTAGCGGGTTGCGGGTCGCAGCAGCCACACCTGTCGAATTATCAGGCCGCAGTCGTCGGCGTTTTCCGCCCGCCTGGTCTCCCGCAGGCGGCGGGGCGGTGAAGGACCGTCTCGTGCGCCCGGCTCAGCTCGTTTTCCTGCGGCGGGTTTCCCATCCCTTCTTGGCGGCGGCGGACCGATCGGCTTTCGAGCGAGAGGCCGAGATCGCGCCGCCCTTTCGCCCGCCATTGTGGGCGGCAGGATGGCCGGTGGACTTGCCACGTCCGGATCCTCCGGGATTTTTTCCGCCTGCATCGTCCTTGTTGACTGTGGCCCAAGCCCGCCGTTCGGCTTCCTTTTCCGCGACGCCGCGCTTTTCATAGCCTTCGGCGATGTGATCGGCCTTGCGTCCCTGCTTGTCTGTATATTTGGATTTGTCGCCGCGCGGCATGGGATTCCTCCTTTGAGGACGAAACAATCGCCTTCGCCGGGGGTTCCTCGGACGAAGGCCGCCGCAAGGTCAGAACGCCGAACTTCCCTTGATCGCCGCTCGCACTTCCTGCTGGCTGAGCGACCCTTTCGCCCAGCCGTGTCGCTGTGTCGGGAGACAAAAAAGCCCCGGCGGGGCCGGGGCTTTTCTGGGTCAATCGGTCGGTTGGACCACGATCACCGGGGGCGGCGTCTGGACCGTGGGCGCGGATGTCGCCGTCGAGACGGTCGGGGCGGCTGACGGGGCGTTCAGGCGGACCGTGGCGGGCGCCGAATAGGGCTGCGGACCCGAGGAGACGGTCGGCGTCTCAACAGGCGCGGCAGGACGTTCGGTCGTGGCGCGGGTCGAGCGGGGCGGGGCGCGGTGCGGTTCGACGTCAGCGCGACGTGCCACCGTGTCCTGCCTTGTCGGCGCCGGCGTCTCGCTGGCGGTCGGCGTCATGGCCGCAGGTGCGGCCGGCGTCTGGGTGGCGTCGATCGCCGCAGGAGCGGTCTGCATGGCCGGGGCGGCGTCCATCGGCGCAGGCGCGGCCTGGTCGTCGCTGTTGAGCATCATGGCGACGCCGCTGCCCAGCAGGACGATTGCGCCGAGGGGCGCCAGGATCATCCAGGTCTTCACGGCCTTCTTCGACCGGGTGTGGCGGGCGTAGCGGGGTACGAAGGCCGCCGGCTCCGCCCGGCCTTGGGTGCGGGCTTCGGCTTCGGCGTTGGTGTAGGTCATCGACATGGTTCGTCCTCCATAACGTCGGTCCACCAACCCGTCGTCGAGGAGCGCGTTCCGCCAGCGGCGCAAATGCCCCGAAGAAACACCCTTGTCGCCGGAATGTGTCGGACCTCGCGGCGATTTCGGGGCGGAGCTGCAGGTTTGCGGCGATAATTAGCAGGCGGGGCTCTGGATTTCCGCCGCGTCAACGCGACAAACGAGGCAGGCAGGGAGGCCGAACCCGCGGGCCAAACGACGGGCGAGACAGTCGCGCGATTGACCCGGAGGCCCCCATTCGTCATCACCGAAGATGACACAGGCTTTAGACTCGGAGTTGCGGCGCGCATGGGCTTTGTAGCGAATATCCGTCGGGACATCCGGTTCGCTCGCGGCCTGTTCCGCCTGCTCAAACGCATCAAGCCGATCAAGCTGGACAGCGACGTCCTGCTTTGCGACGACTTCGAAGAGGCGGTCGACAAGTTCCCGAACAACATCGCCGTCGAGGACGAAACCCGCAAGCTGACCTATCGCGAGCTGGACGCGATGGCCAACCGCTTCGGCAACTGGGCCAAGAGCCGGGGCCTGCGGCGCAGCGACACCATCGCCCTGATGATGACCAACCGGATCGAATACCTGGCGGCGTGGATCGGCTTTTCGAAGGTCGGCGTGCCGACCGCCCTGATCAACACCAATCTGAACGGTCAGGGTCTGGCGCACTGCCTGACCATCTCCAACGCTTTCCAGGTGGTCGCCGACCAGGACTGCTGGCGCCAGATCGAGGAGGCGCGGCCCCTGGTCGCCCACAATCTGATGCTGTGGGTCCTGGCCCTGCCGGAAGAGATGGAGACCAGCGACCGGCGCGGCATCGACAAGCCGGTGCGCGGCGCCTCCTCGGTGCGGCCCGGCCGCACGGCGCGCGAGGGCCTGACCAACCGCGACACCGCCCTATACATCTATACCTCCGGGACGACGGGCCTGCCCAAGGCGGCGCGCATCCCCCACTCGCGGGCGCGGACCTATATGCGCGCCTTTGCGGGCGCCACCCGCTCTACGCCCCAGGACCGGATCTTCAACGTTCTGCCGCTGTATCATTCGACCGGCGGCCTGGTCGGCGTGGGGGCGGCCCTGCTGAACGGCGCACGGCTGGTGCTGCGCAAGAAATTCTCGGCCACCAACTTCTGGCCCGACGTGCGGTCGTCGGGCGCGACCATGTTCGTCTATATCGGCGAGCTGTGCCGCTATCTGGTCAACTGCCCGCCGCAGGAGGACGAGAAGAAGCACAAGCTGCGTCTGGCCTTCGGCAACGGCCTGCGCGCCGACGTCTGGCCCGACTTCCAGAGCCGGTTCGACATCCCGGAGGTGCTGGAGTTCTATGGTTCCACCGAGGGCAATGTTTCTCTGTTCAACTTCGACGGCAAACAGGGCGCCATCGGCCGGGTCCCCGGCTATCTGAAGACGCAGATCAACATCCGCCTGGTCCAGTTCGACGTCGACACCGAACAGCCGGTGCGCGGCCCTGAAGGTCTGTGCCGGCCGGTGAAGGTCGGCGAAGTCGGGGAGGCCATCGGTCTGATCGGAAACGACATTCGCCACGACTTCTCGGGCTATGCCGACAAGGCCGCCTCGCAGAAGAAAATCCTGACCGACGTGTTCAAGCGCGGCGACCGCTGGTTCCGCACGGGCGACCTGATGCGCCAGGACAGCGAGGGCTATTTCTACTTCGTCGACCGGATGGGCGACACCTTCCGCTGGAAGGGCGAGAACGTCTCCACCTCCGAGGTCGAACAGATCCTGGTCGAGGCGCCGGGCGTGGAGGAGGCCATCGTCTATGGCGTGCCGGTGCCGGGCCAGGACGGCAAGGCGGGGATGGCGGCCCTGGTGCTGGAGGGCAAGTTCGACGCCAAAACCTTCGCCGACTATGTGGAGGCCAAGCTGCCGCCCTACGCCCAGCCGGTGTTCGTGCGCCTGATCGAGGCGGCCGAAACCACGGGGACGTTCAAGTATCGCAAGGCGGACCTGGTCGCCGACGGTTTCGACCCGGCCCGGACGGGCGCGGCCCTTTATGTGCGCGGCGGCAAGACGGGTTATCACAAGCTCACCCTGGCGGCGCGTCAGGCGATCCTGGGCGGCGAAACCCGGCTTTAGGCGGCGAAGGACGGCGTTCGGGAAACACCGTCTTAATGATTAATGGCGATGATCCCGACCTCTCGCGTCAGGATCGTCCGCCCCCATGTTCCAGATCATCGGCATCGTGCTGCTGTTCGGCCTCGTCTTCGGCAGCTACGCCATTTCGGGCGGCAAGTTCGAAGTCATCATGCACGCCGCGCCGCATGAGTTGATGGCCATCGGCGGGGCAGGGATCGCCGCCTTCCTGATCTCCAACTCCATGCCCGTCATCAAGGGCTCGATGGGCGGCCTGGGCAAGGCGTTCGCCGGCCCCAAATGGAAGAAGCAGGACTACAAGGACCTGCTGTCGCTGTTGTTCCAGCTGACCAAGACCATGAAGTCCAAGGGCGTCGTGGCCCTGGAAAGCCACATCGAAAAGCCCAAGGAATCGACCATTTTCCAGAAGTACCCCAAAGTGCTGAAGGACCATTTCGCCGTCGATTTCATCTGCGACACCCTGCGGATGATGACCATGAACCTGGAAGACCCCCACCAGGTCGAGGACATGATGGAAAAGCAGCTGGAAAAGCACCATCACGAACATCTGGAAAACGCCCACGCCCTGCAGAACCTGGCCGACGGCCTGCCGGCTCTTGGCATCGTCGCGGCCGTGCTGGGGGTCATCAAGACCATGGGATCGATCACCGAGCCGCCCGAGGTTCTGGGCGGCATGATCGGCGGCGCCCTGGTCGGCACCTTCATGGGCGTGTTCCTGGCCTATGGCCTGGTCGGCCCGTTCGCCGCGCGCCTGACCGCCATCATCAACGAGGAAGCGGCCTATTATAAGATCATCCAGTCGGTGCTGGTCGCCCACCTGCATGGCAACGCCGCCCAGATCTCGGTCGAGATCGGCCGGGGCGACATTCCGTCGCCGGCCCAGCCCTCCTTCGCCGAGATGGAAGAAACCCTGAACAACATCACCAGCGACTGATCCCGGCGCCGCTTGCCCGCCGCTTTCGGGCGGCGGTATCGTCCGCAGACCGTTTCGGAGACCTCTCATGCGCCTTCCCGTCCTGTTCGCCGCAGCCGCCGTCGTCCTGGCGCTGGCCGCCTGCCAGAAGAAGGAAGAACAGCATGCCGCCGCGCCCGCCAGCGATGCAGTAGAGGCCGCCGGAGCCGCCGAGGACGCCGTCCTGACGCCCGAGGAGGCCGCCCGCCAGGCCGCCCTGATCGCCGATCAGACGGCGCAGAACGCCGGTGCGCTGGACAGCGCCGCCCTGGGTGCGACGGCGCCCGACGCCGGGACCGCGCCCGAGGCGGGCGCCGTCCCGACTTCCGCTGCGGTCACGCCGGCTCCGGCGTCCAACACGGCCCCTGCCGCGCCGTCGGCCCCCGCCGCGCACTAATTCGGTTTTCGGACGATCTGCGGGGCCGCCCTCGAGGGGCGGCCCTTTTGCCGGGCGCATGCTAGAGGTCGCCCCATGACGACCGACGACGCCTCGCCCCGCCTGACCTGGACCGACGAAGACGAACCCCGTTCAGGCCGGTTCGGCGACGTCTATTTCTCGCGCGACGACGGCCTGGCGGAGACCCGCGCCGTCTTCCTGCAGGGCTGCGGCCTGCCCGAGGCCTGGGCGGATCGGCCGCGCTTCACCGTCGCGGAGCTGGGCTTCGGCACGGGCCTGAACATCGTCGCCTTGCTGGACCTTTGGCGCTGCACGCGGCCCGCCGGCGGACGGTTGCACGTCTTCTCCATAGAGGGCTTTCCCCTGACGGCGCAGGAGGCGGCCCGCGCCCTGAACGCCTGGCCCGAACTGGCCGATGCGGCCGCCCCTTTGATCGCGGCCTGGCCGGCGGGCGCGCCCGGCTTTCACCGTATCGACCTGCCGATGTTCGACGCCGTTCTGGACCTGGCGATCGGCGACGCCGCCTGGGCGCTGGCGCAATGGTCGGGACAGGCGGACGCCTGGTTCCTGGACGGGTTTTCGCCCGCCTTGAACCCCGGCATGTGGTCGGCCGAGGTGCTGGACGGCGTGGCCGCCCGATCCGCGCCAGGCGCGCGCCTGGCCACCTTCACCGTCGCCGGCGCGGTGCGGCGCGGCTTGGCTGAGCGCGGCTTCGTCGTGGACAAACGCCCCGGTCATGGCCGCAAGCGTGAACGGCTGGAGGCGCGGCTGCCTGGCGAAGCGCCTGGGTCTCCCGCACCGCGCGTGGCGGTGGTCGGGGCGGGCGTGGCCGGAGCGGCCGTGGCGCGGGCCCTGGCCGCCCTGGGCCACCGGCCGACCGTGATCGAGGCCCAGGCGCCGGGCGCGGGCGGTTCGGGCTTTCCCGCCGGCCTGGCGACCCCGCGACTGGATGCGGGCGACCAGACGGTGGCGGCCCTGTACGCCCAGGCCCTGGAGCGGGCGCGCGACCTCTATGACCGCACGCCGGGCGCCGTCCTGTCCCAGGGCGTGCTGCAACTGGTGCAGCAGCCGCGCGACGAAGGCCGCTTCGCCAAGATCGCCGCCCAGCCCATTTGGCCCGATGGCGCCATGGCCGCGGTGGACGCCGCGACGGCCGGCGCCTGGCTGGGCGAGCCGGTATCGGAGGGCGGGCTGATGATGCGCGACGCCCGCGTGGTGCGTCCCGCCGCGGTTCTGGGGGCCTGGCTGGACGGCGTCGAGATTCTGAACGGCGAGGCGGCCGCCCTGCAGCGTGCAGGCGACCTGTGGCGTCTGATCGACCCCGACGGCGGTGTCCTGATCGAGGTCGAGGCGGTGGTGGTCACGGCCGGTTGGGGTGCGGCGGCCCTGCTGGGCGACCGGCTGGCCCTGTCGCCGGTGCGCGGTCAGGCGGACTGGGTCGCGGGACAGACCGCGCCGGCCGTCGCCTGGGGCGGCTATGCGGCGCCGACGGCCGATGGCGTTCTGTTTGGCGCGACGCACAAGCGCGGCGATGTCGACCTGACGCCCCGCGACGAAGAAAGCGTCGCCAACCTGGCGACCTTGGCCGCGCGCCTGCCCCGCCTGGCGGCCCGCGCCCAGGCCGGCGAGACGCAGCGCCGCGTCGCCGTTCGGGCTGCCACGCCGGACCGCCTGCCGGTGGCCGGGCGCCTGGAGGACGGGCTTTATGTCCTGGGCGGCCTCGGCTCGCGCGGCTTCTGTGTCGCGCCTCTGCTGGCGGATCATGTCGCGGCTCTGATCCTGGGGCGTCCGTCGCCTGTCCCTGCGGCCCTGGCCGCGCGGGTCGCGCCCAAGTCCCTTGAAAGCGCCTGAATCCAGGCGGAAGGTTCTGGGCGCTTTCCGTTGAAAGGATCCTCCGTCATGCGCCTTGTCCCCCTCGCTCTCGCTCTTGCAGCCGTCTCGGCGGCCGGCTGTGCGCCCGTTCCGCCCAGCGGGGCCGGCGTCGCGCGCACCGACCGCGCCACCCAGTGTTTCAGGGTCGAAGACATCCAGAACTTCCGCGCGGCCAGCACGACGGACCTCAACATCCGCACCTATCGCGGCCAGGTGTTCAAGATTTCCACGGGCGGCGGGTGCTGGAACCTGGACAACGCCCTGGCCCTGTCAGTCCAGCCGGTGCTGGGCGCCTCCAGCTTCATCTGTGTCGGCGATCAGGTCCACGTCGCCGTGCCGAACGGCATGCCGGGCGACGGTCGTTGCCGAGGCTTCGTCGACAAGGCTCTGACGCCGGAAGAAGTCGCCGCACTGCCCAAGAACGCCCGGCCCTGACGGCGTTTCGGGCGATTGAAATTCGGCCGATCCAAGTATGAAATGGCGGCGTTCACCTGGGGAGGAGTTCATGAACCTGTTCGTCAAAAGCCTGGCTTTCGGCGCCGCCGCCCTGACCGCCGTTACGCCCGCCGCCGCCGAGACCTGGAGCCTCGTCGCCGCCACGGATCGCAACGCCTATCTGGTTGATCTGGATGCGTTGGCCCCGATCGACGGCGTGGTGACGACGCGGTTGGCGCGCGTCCCCGCCCAGGGTCCGGCGACGGACCTCAGCCACGAGACCGAAGAGGTGATGGTGCGGTGTGCCGACGGCCGGTCGCGCGCCGGCGCCACAGTGACCTATGACGTCGCCGGGACCGAGACGGATCGGTCTTCCGAAGATACGCCGTGGGAGGCGACGCCGGCAGGCGGCGTCTATGGCCCGATCAAATCGTTCGCCTGCGACAACCTGCGGCCCACGGGCAAGACCTGGCCGACCATCCAAGCCTTCATCGAGGACGGGCGGGGCGGCTGAGGCTCCCGCCCGAACGGAGCGCCGACGTCAGACGTCGACGGCGGCGTCCAGGGCGTTTTCCTGGATGAACTCGCGGCGGGGTTCCACCACGTCGCCCATCAGTTTGGCGAACAGGTCGTTGGCGTCTTCCTCGTGTTCGACCGAGACCTGCAGCAGGGTGCGGGCGTTGGCGTCCAGGGTGGTCTCCCACAGCTGTTCGGGGTTCATCTCGCCCAGACCCTTGTAGCGCTGGATCGCCAGGCCCTTCTTGCCGGCGTCCAGCACCGCGTTCAGCAGGTCCAACGGTCCCCGGATCGGGGTGGTCTTGTCCTTGCGGCGATAGACGGCAGGCGCGGCGAAGACGCTGTCGAAGGCGACGGCCCGTTCGGCCAGACGGCGCGCGTCCAGCGAGCGGATCAGCGTCTCTTCCAGCACGATGGTCTCCTGCACCGCGCGGCGGGTGCGCGAGAAGACGACCGCCCCTTGCGCGCCCGGAACGCCCGACCAGTCGCCGTCGCCTTCCTCGGCGTAGAGGTTCAGACGCCGTGCCGCCTCGGCGGCGCTGTGGGCGATGTCGGCGTTGTCGGCGAACAGACCGGCCAGGGCCGCCTGTTCGATGGCGAAGGCCGGGGCGCGCTGACTGAGGCGGTCCACGCCGGCCTTGAAGGCCTTGGCCTCGCGCACCAGGGACTGCAGGTCCAGGGCCATCCGGCGCTCGCCGTTCGACAGGTCCAGTTCCGCTTCGGAGGCGCCTTCCTCGATCAGATAGGCGTCCATCTCGGCCTGATCCTTAAGGTAGCGGCTCTGCTTGCCCTTGGAGACCTTATAAAGCGGCGGCTGGGCGATATAGACATGACCGCGCTCGATCAGCTCGGGCATCTGCCGATAGAAGAAGGTCAGCAGCAGGGTGCGGATGTGGGCGCCGTCCACGTCGGCGTCCGCCATCAGGATGATCTTGTGGTAGCGCAGCTTGTCGGCGTTGAAGTCGTCGCGGCCGATGCCCGTGCCCAGGGCCAGGATCAGGGTGCCGATCAGGTCCGACGACAGCATCCGGTCGAACCGGGCGCGTTCGACGTTCAGGATCTTGCCGCGCAGGGGCAGGACGGCCTGGTTCTCGCGGTTTCTCGCCTGTTTGGCCGAGCCGCCGGCGCTGTCGCCCTCGACGATGAACAGTTCGGACTTGGCCGGATCACGCTCCTGACAGTCGGCCAGCTTGCCCGGCAGGCTGCTGATCTCCAGCGCCGACTTGCGCCGGGTCAGGTCGCGCGCCTTGCGGGCGGCCTCGCGCGCCGAGGCGGCTTCGATGATCTTGGAGACGATCATCTTGGCCTCGACGGGGTGTTCCTCGAACCAGGTCGCCAGCCCTTCCGAGCACAGGTTCTCGACCGCCGGGCGCACCTCGGACGAGACCAGCTTGTCCTTGGTCTGAGAGCTGAACTTGGGGTCCGGCACCTTGACCGACAGCACGCAGGTCAGGCCCTCGCGGGCGTCCTCGCCGGTCGGGGCGACCTTCTCCTTCTTGGCCAGGCCCGAGCTTTCGATATAGCCGCCCATCACCCGCGTCAGCGACGCGCGGAAGGCCGACAGGTGGGTGCCCCCCATCCCGCTGGGGGATGTTGTTGGTGAAGCACAGCATGGTCTCGTGGTAGCTGTCGTTCCACCACAGGGCCAGATCCAGTTCGATCCCGTCCTTCTTGCCGCGAATAACGATGACGTCCTTCAGCAGGGGCTGTTTGGACTTGTCCAGGTGGCGCACGAAGGCTTCGACCCCGCCCTCGTAGTGCAGGGTCACGTCGATCGGCTCGGCAGGGCGCATGTCGGCCAGGCGGATGACCACGCCCGAGTTCAGGAAGGCCAGTTCGCGCAGCCGGTGTTCCAGCGTCTTGAAGTCGAAATCGATGTGGCTGAAGGTCGTGATCGAGGGGAAGAAGGTGACTTCGGTGCCGCTCAGCGGCTGGCCCGCCTTGTCGCCGGTCTCGCGGATCGGGGCGACGCCGGTGACTTCCAGCGACTTGGCCGTATCGCCGCGCTCGAAACGCATCTCGTGCTGTTTGCCGTCGCGGTAGATCTTCAGCTGCAACCAGTCGGACAGGGCGTTCACGACCGACACGCCCACGCCGTGCAGACCCCCCGAGACCTTGTAGGAGTTCTGGTCGAACTTACCGCCCGCGTGCAACTGGGTCATGATGACCTCGGCCGCCGACACGCCTTCCTCGGCGTGGATGTCGGTCGGGATGCCGCGCCCGTTGTCGGTCACGGTGACGGAGCCGTCGGCGTTCAGAATGACCTGGACCAGGTCGGCGTGACCGGCCAGGGCCTCGTCGATGGCGTTGTCCACCACCTCATAGACCATGTGGTGCAGGCCCGAGCCGTCGTCCGTGTCCCCGATATACATGCCGGGGCGTTTGCGCACGGCGTCCAGGCCCTTGAGAACCTTGATGGAATCGGCGCCGTATTCGGGCTGGTCTGCAATCGGATCGGTCATGAAGTCGTCGGCTCTGAAGTCCCGACCGGGACGGGGAGGGAGCGCCGAACCCGACGCTCGAATCGACAGCGGGATCGCACCGCGCCGAAGCCCGCAACATATAGGAAATTCCGGCGAAAAAGCGAGGGTTTCCGCCGCGCCGCCTAGTCGCTTTCCAGCGCGCCCCCGGCGACGCGCACGAACTGGGCGCGGCCTTCCAGACCGGCGAACAGGTCGCGTTCGGTGCCGGTCATGAAGGCTTGCAGTTTCAGGGCCTCGATCTCGTCGAACAGGGCGGCGCGCCGGGCTTTGTCCAGGTGGGCGGGCGCCTCGTCCAGCAGCAACAGGGGGCGGGCGGCCCCGGCGACGTCAGGGTGCGCCAGGCGGCTGATCTGGGCCAGGATCAGGTTCAGGACCAGGGCCTTCTGTTCGCCGGACGACCCCTCGGCGGCGGGGCGTTGCTTCTCGCGGTGGATGGCCGTCAGGTCGGTGCGGTGCGGCCCGAACAGGGAGCGGCCGGCGGCGGCGTCGCGGGTGCGGGCGCGGGCCAGGCCCTCGCGGATCGTGGCGGCGATCTCGTCCTCTTCGGCGCTGGCCTCGGCCATTTGTTCGGCGGCGCCGTTAAGGCCCAGGTCGGCCTGAGGAAAGGGGCGATCGCTCCGGGCGTCGATGGCGGCCTGAAGCGCGTGCAGCGCGGCGACGCGGGCGACGGCGGCGCGGGCGCCCGCCTCGCCCAGGCGAAGCTCCAGCGCGTCGAGCCACACGGGGTCCGCCTCGCGGCCGTCCTGGGCGTCGTTCAGCAGCCGCAGCCGCTCGCGCAGGGCCTTGCCATAGGCCGAGACGCGGGCGGCGTGGTCGGGGTCGGCGGCGAAGACCAGCCGGTCGAAGAATTTCAGCCGCTCGGCCCGCGCGTCGGAAAACAGCCGGTCCTGTTCCGGCGTGGCCCAGACCGGCCGCAGATAATCCAGCAGCCGCCCCGGCGGGGCCGTCTCCCCGTCGATCCGCACGATCCGCCGCGCCGCCCCCGCCGCCTGAACGCCGGTGCCCAGCCGCGTCTCGTCGTCCAGTTCGACCATGACGGCCCAGGCGCGGCCTGTGGCCTCGCCGGGCTCGCGCCGCCCCATCTCGGCGGCGGTCGCGCCTCGCAGGCCCTTGCCGGGGGTCAAGAGGCTGATCGCCTCCAAGAGATTGGTCTTTCCCGCCCCATTCGGCCCATGCAGCACCACAGGCCCGGAGGTCATCTCCAGCCGCGCGCCCGCATAGGAACGGAAGTCGGTGAGGGTGAGGGAGGTGATCACAAGTGGCGAGTGGCGATTGGCGAGTGGCGAGTCAATGCGAACCTGATCCTGCTCGCCACTCGCCACTAATCACTCGCCACTGACTAAACCCGCAACGGCATCAGCACATACTGAACGCCCGGATCGCCCGGATCGAGCACCAGGGTCGGGGAGGCGGGGTCGGCGAAGCGGAAGGCGGCGTTTTCGCCGGTGATCTGGCCGGCGACGTCCAGCAGATAGCGGGCGTTGAAGCCGATCTCGAACGGTTCGTCGGAATAGCCGATCTCGACCTCTTCCTCGGCCTGGCCGGCTTCCATGTTGCGCACGGTCAGCTTCACGCGATCGTTGTCGAAGGCCAGCTTCACCGACCGACTCTTTTCCGCCGAGATGGTGGCGACGCGATCGACAGCCTTGGCGAACAGGGCGTTGTCGATGTCGGCCTGTTTGTCGTTGCCGCGCGGGATGACGCGCAGATAGTCGGGGAAGGCGCCGTCGATGACCTTGGACGTCAGGGACGCCTCGCCCATCTGGAACCGGATCTTCTGGGCCGAAACCTGGACCTCGACCGGACCGCCCGCATCGTCCAGCAGGCGGCGGACCTGATCGACCGTCTTGCGGGGCACGATCACGCCGGGGCCGCCGGCCGCGCCCTCCGGCGCGGGGGTCTCGGCCAGGGCCAGGCGGTGGCCGTCGGTGGCCACGGCGCGCAGCAGCGGGATGCCCTGTTCGGCCACCGTGTGCAGATACAAGCCGTTCAGATAGTAGCGCGTCTCCTCGGTCGAGACGGCGAACCGGGTCTTGTCGATCAGGCGCGCCAGGTCTTCCTTAGGCAGGACATAGGCGGCGCCGGCGCTGTCGGTCGACATGACGGGGAAGTCGCCCGCCGGCAGGACCGGCAGGTTGAAGCGCGACCGGCCGGCCGACACCACCAGGCGCGGATCGTCGCCGGAATAGGTCAGGGCGACCTCGGCCCCCTCGGGCAGTTTGCGCACGATTTCGTACAGGGTGTGGGCGGGCGCCGTGATCTGGCCCTCGACCTGCACCTGGGCTTCGGCCTCGTCGACCATCTCCATGTCCAGATCGGTCGCGGCGAAGGCCAGGCGGTCGCGTCCGGCGCTCAGCAGCACATTGGACAGGATCGGAATGGTGTTTCGACGTTCGACGACGCTCTGCACATGGCCCAGGGCCTTCAGGAGCGCGGATCGTTCGATGGTCAGCTGCATGTCGTCTCGCCCGGCGCGGCCCGACTCGCTGGGTCGCGGTTAAGTGACCTGGGACACTAGCGGATTGCGCGGCGGGAGCAACGGGTCAGACCCGCTGCTCCACAGCTTCAGCCCCGCAGCTTGCGCGTCAGGGCCTCGACGTCGCGGGCGATCTGATCGTCCTGCGGCATCAGCTCCTCGATCTTGCGCACCCCGTGCAGGACGGTGGTGTGATCCCGGCCGCCGAACCGACGACCGATGTCGGGATAGGAGCGGGTCGTGTGCTGTTTGCACAGATACATGGCGATCTGGCGCGGGCGGGCCACCGACCGGGTGCGGCGCTCGCTCAGCAGATCGGCCTGCTTCAGGTTGAAGTGGTCGGCGACCGTCTTCTGGATCTCGTCCACGGTGATGCGGCGCTCGGGCCCGCCGCGCAGGGCGGCGCCCAGCAGCACCGAAGCCTCGTCCACCGACACCGACGACAGGCGCGCGCCGGCCGCGGCGGCCAGGGTGTTCACGGCGCCTTCCAGTTCGCGCATCGAACCGGGGGTGCGATCGACCAGCTGGGCCAGCACCTCGGGCGCGGCCTCGCCCTGGACGACGCCCAGGGCCGACAGGGCCTTCAGGCGGTTGCGGGCCACGGCGATCTTCAGCTCGCGGTCGCCCGCCTCGACCGGGCAGGTCAGGCCCGCGGCCAGGTGGCTGCGCAGGCGCGGCTCCACCTCGGTCAGGGCCATCGGCGCGCGGTCGGCCGAGAAGACGATCCGCTTGCCGTCCTCGATCAGGGCGGTCAGGGTCGACAGCAGCTCTTCCTGGGTCGAGGCCTTGCCGCCCACGAACTGGACGTCGTCCAGCAGCAGCATGTCGGCTGAACGCAGGCTTTCCTTGAAGGCGGCGGTCGATCGGTCCTGCATCGCCTTCACGAAGGTCGACAGGAAGCGTTCGGCGGTCAGATAGACGACCTTGGCCTGGGGCCGTAGGCGCTGGGCCTCCCAGGCGATGGCGTTCAACAGGTGGGTCTTGCCGTAGCCATAGGGGCCGCAGAAGAAGACCGGGTTGAAATGGCCGTCGGCCCAGCTGGCCACCTGTCTGGCGATGGCCAGGGCGAAGGCGTTGCCCTGGCCTTCCACGAAGCTGTCGAAGGTCAGGCGGTCCTGCAGACCCGCGGCGCGCACGGCACGGGCGCCGTCGGCGACGGGAGCCATGGTCGGGGTCGCCAGATGAGCCGAAGAGGAGAGGGCGGCCAGGCGCGGGCCGGCGTCCACCACATTGCCGCCCACGGCGGTCGCCGGCGGGACCGATCCGACCTCGGCGCGGCACCGCACGTCCAGCCTGCGGTTCAGACCGTCCAGCCCCAGCCACAGCTCGTTCATGCGACGCAGGGCGTTCTTGCGCACCCAGTCGCGGGCGTAGGCGGTGGGCGTGACCAGGATCAGATGGCCGGCGCTGTCCATGCGCACGGCCGAAGGGGCGATGTAGGACGAAAAAGGGCCGTCGCCGATTTCGGCGCGCAGACGCACCGAAGCCTCGCTCCAGATGCGGTCCGGATCCGTCATGCCCGATCCGTTCGCCGCACTCGCCATCGCCGTTACGCCCCCTACCATCGATCAGCCGCCCGCTAACAAGAACCCATCCAGCCCAACGCCCTTCATGGGATGTGTCAGGGACGACTTCTCCTGCGCCGAAAAGCGAAGCTTTCCGGACGGGGTCGGGTTCCTGAACAGACATCTCCCGCCAGCACGACACTTAAAGGTCCCGCGCCGCCTTCATCCGTGTGAGGATGGAAGTGCGTTAGAGGCCAAAACTTACGCTGCGAGCCGGTCGGGTCAACGCTGATTCGTCGGTCGATTCGCAGTTAAATTGTTTGACTCCGTCAAACGCCAATTCTGCTTGGGAAATTCCCCGTTCGACTGCTGAATTTTCGGGGTCCGGCGGGATCGAAAGTTAACGGCCAAACGCGAAACGGCGAGGAAGCTCATGCTTCCTCGCCGTTGAAATCACTAGGAAATCCCGCAACGGAACAGTGAAGACCGTTCCGTGGTCCTCCTGAACCTTAACGGATCAGGCGGCCGACAGCTTCTTCAGCTGGGCGGCCAGACGGCTGACCTTGCGCGAGCCGGTGTTCTTGTGAACCACGCCCTTGGAGACGGCGCGCATCAGTTCGGACTGGGCTTCGTTGAAGGCGGTCTTGGCCACGGCGACGTCGCCGCCGGCCAGGGCTTCCTGGAACTTGCGCAGATAGGTGCGAACGCGCGAGCGACGCGCCTTGTTCACTTGGGTCCGCGCTTCGATCTTGCGGATCGCCTTGCGGGCGCCGGGGTTGTTGGCCATGTCAAACCTTCGAACGGAAAACGCCGCGGAGCACACGTCCACGGCGCGGAAATCTCAAGAGGGCGGGCGTATAGCGGAAAGGCAGGCGACGGTCAACGCGGAGTCTGACGTCCCTGTCCGAAGCCCGCGCCGACGCCGGCCGGCCGCCAAAACCGCCCTTTTCACTCTGGAGCAACACCTTTCAACGCGCCGAAGCCGCCATTCCGTCGCGGCGGAACGAAGAATTTCGACCTGGGCGAAACCTTTGCATAGCTTAAGGTTTTGGTCGTTTTCCCGCCACCTTTATCGCGTCTGCACACCCCTTCTTCGCCTCGCTTGCCGCCGGATCGCCCGCCTTATGAATTCCACCGCCCTGATGCTGCTCGCCCTGGCTCCCGCCGCGCCTGTCCAGGCCGAGGTCGTTCCGGCCGCCGCCGCCGCGGCGGTCCAGGAGCAGCCTGAGCCGACGGCGGTGCTGCCCGATGTCGTGGTCACGGCCCAGAAGCGCGGCGTGGCCTTGGGCGGGCAGGAGCCCATCGTCTCCTATGACGCGACCCAGCTTCAGGCGTTCGGCGCCACCAATATCGGTGAACTGGTCACATTGCTGGAGGCCCAGACCCGCAGCGCGCGCGGCGGCTCGCCGGTCTTTCTGGTGAACGGGCGGCGCATCTCGGGCTTCCGCGAAATCCGCGGCCTGCCGCCCGAGGCCATCGAGCGGTTCGACATCCTGCCCGAGGAAACGGCCCTGTCCTACGGCTACAGCGCCGACCAGCGGGTGGTGAACATCGTCCTGAAGGCGGACTTCAAGTCCCTGACGACATCGGTGAACGTGTCCCGGTCCGAGCAGGGCGGGCGCACCACCACCTCGACCGAGAACAATGTGCTGCGCATCGCCGGCGGCGACCGCTGGTCGCTGGACGTCAACGGCGACGCCAGCAACAGCCTGTTCGAGACCGAACGCAACATCGACCGCCGCGACACGGGCGTGCTGTTCGACCGGATCGGCAATGTCGGCGGGGTGAACGGCGGCCAGATCGACCCCGCCCTGTCGGCCCTGGCCGGCGGGCCGGTTTCGGTGGCGGGCGTTCCGACCGTCGCCGCCTCGCGTCCCCCGACGCTGGCGGATTTCGTCTCGACCGCGGGGGCGGCCCGCGACGTCGACCTGACCGCCTACCGCACCCTGCTGCCGCGCCAGGCTGAGGCCTCCATCGCCGGAACCTACAAGCACGACCTGAACGACAAGGTCGGCATGACCCTGAGCGCCAGCCTGGAGGACAGCAGCAGCCGCAGCTATCTGGGCCTGCCCGGCGTCACCCTGACCCTGCCCGAGACCAGCCCCTGGTCGCCCTTCGGCGACGACGTTCTTCTTTATCGCTACATTGATCGGCCCGACGCCCTGACGCGCCAGACCAACAGCCGCACGGCCGAGTTCGGATCGGTCTTCGACGGCTATCTGGGCGAATGGCGCTGGACCGCGACGGGCGAATACAGCCGCGTCCGGACCGACACCACGACGGGCCGGGGCGTCGACGCCGCGGCCTTGCAGGGCGTGATCTCGGCGGGCGATCCGACCGTCAATCCGTTCGGCGACATTGACGGAGCGGTCACGGTCGCGGTGCGCGACACCGCCAACTCCGTCGCCCAGACGGCCAACGCCGAACTGGTCTTCAACGGCACGGCCTATGAACTTCCGGCCGGACGCCTGAACGCCACCTTCAAGGTGGGCGCCACGCACCAGTCTCTGGATTCCGAAAGCGTGCGCGGCGACGTGACGACCGATCGGTCCCAATCGCGCGACCTGGGCGCGGTCCAGGCCAATTTCGACCTGCCCATCTCCAGCCGCGACAAGGGCGTTCTGCCCAAGATCGGCGACCTGTCGGCCAATCTGAACCTGGCCTATCAGCAGTTGTCGGATTTCGGCGGCGTCAGTTCGCTGGGCGGCGGGCTGAACTGGTCGCCGGTGGATCGCCTGTCGTTGTCGGCCAACTACTCCGACACCAGCAAGGCGCCGACGATCCAGCAACTGAACGATCCGACGCTGTCGACGCCGAACACGCCGGTGTTCGACTTCGCCACGGGCCAGACGGTGGAGATCGTCCAGATCACCGGCGGCGATCCCAATCTGAAGGCCGAGGACCGCCACATCATCAAGCTGGGCGCCAACTGGCAGCCGCTGGCGGCCACCGACTTCCGGCTGAACCTGGCCTATACCCGCACCGAAACCGACAACGAGATCGCCGGCTTCCCGGCCATCACCCCCGACCTTGAGGCGGCTCTGCCGGAACGCTTCACCCGCAACGGCGACGGTGATCTGCTGTCCATCGACGCCCGCCCGCTGAATTTCGCGCGACGCGAGCAGCAGGACGTGCAGTGGGGCTTCAACTTCTCGCGGCCGTTCGGCACGCCGTCGCCGACCACCGGCGGAGAGCCTGGTTTCGGACGCGGTCCCGGCGGTCCTGGCGGCGGCCGCATGATGGGCGGCCCTCCCGGCGGCGGCCCCGGCGGTCCGGGCGGTCCGGGCGGGCGTCTACGCGGGTCTCAGGCGCCGGGCATGCAGCCGGGGCAGGGGATGTTCAACCTGTCGCTGACCCATACCTGGCGCGTTCAGGACGAGGTGGTCATCCGCGAGGGCCTGGCGCCCCTGAACCTGCTGGACGGCGACAGCATCAGCGGCTCGGGCGGCCAGTCCCGCCATGAGGTCCAGTTGCAGGCCGGCGCCTTCCGCAACGGTTTCGGCGCCTTCGTCAACGCCAACTGGCGGTCGGGCACGACGGTGGAGAGCAATCGCGCGGGCTCGCCGGACCTGGATTTCTCGGGCCGCACGACCGTCAATCTGTTCGCCTTCGCCGATCTGACCCAACGGACGTCTCTGGTCGCGCGTTTCCCGATCCTGAAGGGCGCGCGCATCGGCTTCGGCGTCCAGAACCTGTTCGACGACCGCATCTCCGTGACCAGCAGCGACGGGCGCACGCCGGTGAACTATCAGCCCGACTATCTGGACCCGCAGGGCCGAGTGTTCCGCATCAACCTGCGCAAGATCCTGTTCTGACCTGTCGGGGCGTCAGGGCCAGATCACGGCAGATCACGGCCAGACCAGGGCCAGGGCGACCAGGGCGGCGACGCCCAGCAGGGCCAGCGGAAAGAAGACGCGGTCGGACATGGCGGTCGGCCTGGCGTGGTGAACAGTGCGAGTGAGCAAAGAGGTGAGCGACGCAAGCGTCGCGCCCTGTCTTCGCTCACCCCTTGCTTATTAGCACCCTTCATCCCTCCGCCTCCACTGGCGAAACTTGACCGGCCCATGACGGCGGCTTACCCGAACGGATCGTTTTCCAAAGGACCGACCGAATGCCGCGCCTGATCCTGCTCCGCCATGGCCAAAGCCAGTGGAACCTCGAAAACCGTTTCACCGGCTGGGTCGACGTCGATCTGACGGCGGAAGGCGAGGCTCAGGCGCTGCGCGGCGGCGAACTGATCGCCCAGGCCGGGTTCAAGCCGGCGGTCATGTTCACCTCGGTCCTGACCCGCGCCAGGCGCACCGGCGCCCTGGCCCTGCAGGCGGCGGGTCTGACGGACGTGCCGGTGATCGAGGACTGGCGCCTGAACGAGCGGCACTATGGGGGCCTGACCGGCCTGAACAAGGCCGAGACGGCCGACAAGCACGGCGAGGACCAGGTCAAGATCTGGCGGCGCAGCTATGACGTGCCGCCGCCCCCGCTGGCGCCGGGCGGAGAGTTCGATTTCAACGCCGATCCCCGCTACGCCGGCAAGGCCATCCCCGACACCGAAAGCCTGAAGACCACCCTGGACCGGGTGAAGCCGTATTGGGACGCCGACATCGCGCCGCGCCTGAAGGCGGGCGAGGACGTGCTGATCGCCGCCCACGGCAACTCCCTGCGCGCCATCGTCAAATTGTTGTTCAACGTGCCCGACGACCGGATCGTCGGCGTGGAGATCCCGACCGGCAATCCGCTGGAGATCGACCTGGACGAGGCCCTGAAGCCCGTCTCGGCCCGCTATCTGGACGCGGCGCGCGCCGAAGACCTGCCGCCGGTCGCCGCATGAGCACGAGCGACGCAGACCGCGGCTTCATGGCCCAGGCCATCGCCCTGGCGACCGGGCGAATGGGCGAGACCTGGCCCAATCCCGCCGTGGGCTGCGTCATCGTCAAGGACGGGCGCGTGGCGGCCCAGGCCGCGACCGCGCCCGGCGGACGTCCTCACGCCGAGGAACAGGCCGTGCCGGCCGCGGGCGCCGACGCCGCCGGATCGACCGTCTATGTCACGCTCGAGCCGTGCGGAGCGCGGTCCTCGGGCCGCAAATCCTGCGCCCACTTCCTGACCGAGGCGGGCGTGGCGCGCGTTGTCGTCGCGTGCCTGGATCCTTCGCCCTTCGCGGCGGGGCGCGGGACCGAACGTTTGCGCGCCCAGGGCCTGACCGTCGAGACGGGGCTGATGAGCGAAGAGGCCGCCGTCCTGTGCGAAGGCTTCCTCCACCGGCTGGAGACCGGCCGGCCGATGGTGCGCGTCAGCCAGGACGGGACGGGCTTCGACGGCCGTTTCGCCGCCTCGGCCAAGGCCGATCTGATCACCGAACTGAAACGATTGGGCGAGGCCGGCTACACCCGCCTGTGGACCGGGGAGGGCGAACTGGCCCAGGCCCTGCGCGCCCAGGGCTTGCTGACCGAGTAGAGCCTGACCGTTTTAGACGGGAAACGCTCTGCGGTTCCGGCTGAAGCGTGAATCAGGCTCTCGCTCGTACCTGGAGTCTGATTCACCGTATCGGCGAAATCCCGTAGCGATTCCTCCTCGACGGATCAGGCCCTGGCCGAACGGCCAAGAATGCTTTCTTAAGCGGTTTCGCCTCACCGTGGTCGGATGGCCCTGGCCGCCGAACCGATCGTGCGCAAACGCCTGACCCAGGCGGAACTGGACGTCCTCTGCGCCCGGCACGACCGACTGTTCCAGGCCCGCCCCGGCGGGGCGCGCGCCGTCTTCACATGGATGGATCTGTCGGGCCTTGACCTCAAGGGCCGCAACCTGTCGGACGCCGACTTCTCGGCCGCTTGCCTTTCGGGCTGCGACCTGACCGGGGCGCGGCTGGACAACGCCAGCTTCTTCAGCGCCGACATGCAGGACGCCGTCCTGGCCGAGGCCAGCCTGCGTCGGGCCGATCTGCGCGGGGCCTGTCTGCGCGGCGCGGACCTGTCGGGCGCCGACCTGTTCGAGGCCGATCTGCGCGAGGGCGCGATGGCCGCCGCCGACGCCCGACTGGGCTTTCGGGTCATCGAGCCGCGCCAGCGCAACGAGACCGAGGCGGTCGGCGCCTGCCTGGCCGGCGCCAATCTGCAACGATCCAAGATGTCGGGCGTCATCGCCGTCAAGGCGGACTTCTCGGGCGCGGTGATGAAGGACTGCAAACTGGTCCGCGCCAATCTGAAACAGGCCGATTTTCGCGGTGCGGATCTGGCGGGCGCGGACCTGTCGGGGGCCGATCTGTCCGGCGCCGACCTGCGCGACGCGGTGCTGGTCGGCTGCAACATGACCCTGTCGCGGCGGGACGGGGCCGACATGGAGGGGGCCCTGACCGATCGGAGCACGGTCGGTGAATCCGTTCACAAGATGCCCGCCGCCGAAATGCTGCGCGACCATGCGCACTGGTGCGAGACCGGCGGCCTGGAAGGCCAGCCCTCCGTCTTCGACGGCGTCGATCTGCGGCCGCTAAGATCGATCACCGGCCTGAACCTGACCGCCCTTTCGGCCAAGGGCGCGGTCTTCTACGGCCTGGACATGGAGGGAGTGCAGCTTCAGGGCGCGCATCTCGAAAACGCGGATCTGCGTTCGGCGCGCCTCTGCCACGCCGATCTGCGCGGCGCGCGGCTGCGCGGGGCCAAGCTGAACGGGGCCGACCTGCGCCAGGCCCAGCTGGGGCCGCTGTTGCTGACGGCGGACCGGATGCTGCCCGCAGACTTGACCGGCGCGATCCTGAGAGGCGCGGACCTGACCGGCGCGGATCTGCGGCGCGCGGTCCTGGTCGGGGCCGATCTGGGCCGGGCCGTCCTGCACGGCGCACAGACCCGTCAGACTGACCTGACCGAGGCCAATCTGACGGGCGCGCAAGGTCTGGTCATCGACTCGGCCCCTGACGCACCGCCCCTGACGCACCGCCCCTGATTTCTGCCGGCTCAGCCTTGGGCCAAGGCCTTCAACGGCTCGACCAGATCGGTCTTTTCCCAGCTGAAGCCGCCGTCCGCGTCCGGTTCGCGGCCGAAATGGCCATAGGCCGTGGTGCGGGCGTAGATCGGCTTGTTCAGTCCCAGGTGCTGGCGAATGGCGCGCGGCGTGGCGCCGCCGATCAGGCCCAACAGCTTGTCTTCCAGCAGGGCCTCGGAGACCTTGCCCGTGCCGTGCAGGTCGACGTGGATCGACTGAGGCTCCGCGACGCCGATCGCGTAGGAGATCTGGATGGTGCAGCGGTCGGCCAGACCGGCCGCCACGACATTCTTGGCCAGATAGCGGCAGGCGTAGGCGGCCGAACGGTCCACCTTCGTCGGGTCCTTGCCCGAGAAGGCGCCGCCGCCGTGGGGCGCCGCGCCGCCGTAGGTGTCGACGATGATCTTGCGGCCCGTCAGGCCGGCGTCGCCGTCCGGTCCGCCGATCTCGAAGATGCCGGTCGGATTGATGTGCCAGACGGTCTTCTCGTCGGTGAAGCCCTCGGGCAGGACTTCCAGAACGTAGGGTTTGACGATCTCGGCGACCTGGGCGGCGCTCAGGCCCTTGGCGTGCTGGGTGGACAGGACGATGGAAGCGGCGCGCTTGGGCTTGCCGTTCTCGTATTCGATCGTCACCTGGCTCTTGGCGTCGGGCTCCAGTTGCGACCCGCCGGCGTGACGCACCTCCGCCAGGCGCTTCAGGATGTTGTGGCTGTACTGCAGGGTGGCCGGCATCAACTCCGGCGTCTCGTTCGAGGCGTAGCCGAACATGATGCCCTGGTCGCCCGCGCCCTCGTCCTTCTCGTTGGTCGAATCGACGCCCACGGCGATGTCGGCCGACTGGGCGTGCAGGAAGCAGGCGTAGTCCGCCGTTTCCCAGTGGAAGCCGTCCTGTTCGTAGCCGATGTCCTTGACCGCGGCGCGGACCAGCGGTTCCAGGCTGTCGATGATCGACTGGGTGAAGGCTTCGTTCTGTTCCTTGGTGGCGCCCGGTTGGGTGGCGCGGACCTCGCCCGCCAGCACGATCCGCTGGGTCGTGACCAAGGTTTCGCACGCCACGCGCGCCTCGGGGTCCTTGGACAGGAAGGCGTCGACGACGGTGTCCGAGATGCGGTCCGCAACCTTGTCCGGGTGCCCTTCGGACACGCTTTCGGAGGTGAAGAGGAAGGAGGAACGAGCGGCCAAGAGAGGCTCCTGTCAGTGTCAGGCGCATAGACATATAAAGATATGCTTATATCCGCAAGCGATGGCGTCGCGCTTCGCGTCGGGGCCAAGCCTGTCGTCGTGCGGATGGAGGCTGACACGGGGCCGGAATACGGTAAACAGAAGCCGATGCATGACGGTCTGACGCCCAGAGAAGAGGAATGCGTGCGCCTTGCCGGCCTGGGGCTGGAGGACAAGGAGATTGCTGCGCGCCTCGATCTGTCGCCCCGCACCGTCGGCAACCACCTGCACCGGGCCTACGCCAAACTGGGCGTTTCCGACCGGAAGCTCGCCGCGCGGCGCCTGAGTAACGGCTACTCAGAGGCGCCGATACTCATTCCCGAACCGGCCGAGTTGATGCCTGTTGTCCCGGCGTCGGGGGATCGGCCTGGCGACCTCGGAACGTCCGAAGCCACGTCCTGGCCCTTGCCGCCGCCCCCCAAAGGGATCGGCGCTCGGCTGGGGATCATGGTGATCGGCGCCGTAGTCGCCCTGCTGCTCGCCATCGGTATCGTGACGGCCGGCATGGTGGTTCCCTCCCTGTTCGACCAGATCGCTCCCGACTGGGCCCGCTGACGCGGACATCATTCCGTAGGAGCGACGAACAATGAAAGACAGGCTGGTGGGGGTCCGGGTCGCCCGGCAACTGAGAACCGCCGAACACGCCATCGATCAGGCCATGGTCGAGGTGTGTCGATTGATCCAGACTTCGCTGGAGGGGCGGGTCGAAAGCCGTTTGGCGGCAGAGGTCGGGCAGTCCGCCCTCGAGAGCATCGTCGCGGGCCTGGGGCAACTGACCACAGTTCGCGCCAGCGTCGTCGCGGGCCACGCCGATCTGGCGACGGTCGCGGAAGATCACGGCATCGGCTGGCGTCTTGAAGGCGTTGGTGAAGACAAGGGGACCCGGCCCACCGCCGCCTTGCCCGCCGAAGTCGTCCAGTTGGCCGCCTGAGGAACGCCGTCGGATGCCGTCGCCCCTGTTGATCGCAGCTACGGCGCTGACCTATGTCGCGCTCGTTCTGCTGATCTGGAAGGGCGGCCGTCCGGAGCGCGCGGCCGGAGCAGGACTAGTCCTGGCTCAAATCCTGTCCGACTGGCTCGATCACCTCGTGATCGGTCAGTTTCGATGGGCGGTCGCGATCATCTCATGCTGTCTGCTGGCGCAGTTGATCTGGCTGAGCCTTCGCCATGATCGGTGGTGGCTGCTGTTCGCCGTCGGCGCCCAGTTCCTCGCCTTCTGCACGCACCTTTCGTCTCTGATCGGTCCCGACGCCCTGATCTGGTCTCTCGTCACCGCTCGCATGACGATCTGGGCCGAGCTCATGCTGCTGGCGCTTTTCGGCGTCTGGGAGGCGCGTCGCGCGCCCTACGCCCGTCCAAAATCCCGGCCCGCGCTGGAGCGCGGGCCTCTGAAAGTCAAAGTCCAATGATGGCCCAAGCCCAAAACACCTTCATGCCGCTGTTCCGCGCTTGGTTGTCGACGACCGACATCGCCGAACAACTCTATCGCGCCGAACTGGCCGGCAGTCAGGACAACCTCCTGGCCACGGTCGACCTGGCCCCCATGGACGAGGCGGAAACCACCCTTCTGGGCCACATGCCGACGAACCCGGCAGAGGCGGCCTGTCTGCTGGAGGTGGTGCGCCAGAATCTGGCCGACGCGGGCCGGTCGGACGGCCTGGACGTGCAGGCTCTCCAGGCCGTTCAGGGCTGGCTGGCCAAGCTGGCGCTGGGCGAGGCGGAAGACGACGCCCCCGTCGCCCGTCTGCTGCGCCAGGCCAGCAAGCGCGGCTGATCAGTCGCGCAGGCTGCGGGCGACCAACAGAAGGGCGTCGCGCTTGGCGGTGTCGCGGATGTCGCGGAACGCCGCCAGCAGTTCGGACACGCCGGGGGCGGCCAGGGCCAGTTCGTCGCCTTCGGCCGTCTCCAGCTCGCCCAGCAGGGCCGCGCCGGTGGACTTCAGCACCGCCGCGATCTGCAGCAGGCGCGCGGCCGACACGCGATTGACGCCCCGTTCGTACTTCTGAATCTGTTGAAAGGTCACGCCCGCGCCGGCCGCCAACTGGGCCTGGGTGATGCGGAGTTCCTCGCGTCGCGTCCGGATGCGGGCGCCGATCGCGATGTCAACGGGGTCTACTGCGTCGGTCATCTTGGCCTGGCAAAAACTGGAAGCGCCTGCTGAGGCCCCAAAACAGCGACCACGTCAAGCGGTCTCCCTCGTCAGGCGGCAAGATACCGCGGATTTGGGGTCATTTTCGGCTTTCACGACGTGTCGCCTCACGCGGGAAGCGATCCGCCAGAAGCGTCAGCATACGGTCGATTACATAGTCCGGGTCGAATTGGGCGAAGGCGGCCAATTCATCCATGACTATGTCGCGGGTCGGTTTGACGGCCGCGCCGATCATCGCCCATCCCTCGAAGCGCCGCTGCGCGATGGGCTGGCGGTTCAGGATCACGATGTCGGCGTGGCGCGGGTCCGCGTGCAGGCGCGTCATCGCGTGATCCAGGGTGGCGCCGTCGCCCTCCAGCACCTGCAGGAAGGTGCGGGCGGCGACGACCAGCCCGCCTGTCACCCCGTCACGACGGTTGTTCCTGTCCGAGACGGACAGGATGTCGCTCAGCGATTGGTCGCTCGGATAATCCATGGCCGAGCGGCTCTTGTAGATCAGGTGTTCGAGAGGCATCGAAGTCAGGCAAAGGCGGAGGTTCCCGCCGCCCTTGCCACAGGTTCTGTCGTACTGACCAGCATCTTCATCGGCCATCCGAATTTCATCCCCTGGTTGACCCGTCGGGTCTGCGGGCGCATCTAGCGCCCCGTCAGACGGCCGGGCGGTCGCGGCGGACTTCGCGTCCGTCGAGGAAAGTCCGGGCTCCACGGTGAAAAGGCGGCGGATAACTTCCGCCCGGGGCGACCCGAGGGATAGCGCCACAGAAAGCAAACCTCCGGCCTTGCGAGGCCGGTAAGGGTGAAAGGGTGGGGTAAGAGCCCACCGCGGACCTGGCGACAGGGACGGCATGGCAAGCCCCGCCTGGAGCAAGACCAAATAGGGACATCGCGCGGGTTCGCCCGCAGGGTTCACCGCCCTGGATGTCCGGGTAGGTCGCGAGAACCCGTCAGCAATGGCGGGTCCAGAGGAATGATCGTCGCCGCCTCCAGGCTTCGGTTTGGGGCGGAACAGAACCCGGCTTACAGGCCGTCTGACAAAATCTCTTTCTTGAGGGCCTGCCGGCTTTGGGCCTGCTTGGTCCGAACGCCGCCCTGGTCCGAGGGCGGATTATCCCCGCATTTCAGCGTTCCGACGTCCCGTTCAGGGGGTGGAGGCCGTTAACCCCTTATGCGTCCGCACAAGTTTAGAACGCCTCACAGCCTGTGAATACTTGAGATGTTCCATGTATGTTCTGATGTTTTGGCGCTGTCTGGCCCGTCAGACGTCAAAACATGGTTAAAACTTGGTCTCAATCCCATTGAGACCCATTTCATCCCATGCTATCCCAGGAGAATGATTTGGGGCTGAAAGGCGGGCGCGGCGGGCGTTCGTCAAGGCATCTAGGGACGGGCCGAAGGGTTCGATTGGGCAGGGCGTGTTTCTCTCGACCTATGAGAAGCAGCTGGACGGCAAGCGCCGTCTCCTGATCCCCAATGATTTCCGCACGGCGGAAAACGGCGCCGCCGGCGGCGTCTTCATCTTCCCCTCCATCGAGGCCGATTGTCTGGAGGCGGGCGGAGACCGCCTGTTCGCCGTCTATGCCGAGATGATCGAATCCCTGCCGTTCGGCTCCGAGGAACGCTCGGCCCTGGAGTGGCAGGTGATGGGCGAGCAGGTGCGCCTGGCCTACGATTCCGGCGGCCGCATCACCTTGCCGGAAAGTCTGTGCGCCGAGGCCGGTTTGGGCGACACCGTCGTCATCGTCGGCCTGAACGACCGCTTCCAGATCTGGTCGCGCGAGAAATGGGCGGCCCGTCGCGCCGAGCAGCGCGCCCTGGCCAAGGCTGGCATGGCCCAGATCGGCGCCCTGAAGCTGGCGGCCCAGATGAAGCTGGCGGGGGGCGGATCGTGACCGAAGCGCCCCCCGACTCGCCTCATGCGCCCGTCCTGTTGGCCGAGGTGATCGAGGCCCTGGCGCCCGCGCCTGGCGACGTCGTGATCGACGCCACCTTCGGCGCTGGCGGCTACACCCGCGCCATTCTGAAGACGGGCGCCCAGGTCATCGCCCTGGACCGCGATCCGACGGTCCAGCCGCACGCCGACGCCGTCGCCAACGATTTCCCGGGCCGGTTCCAACTGGTCCGCACGCCCTTTTCGGGCCTGGCCCAAGCCTTCGCAGGCAGTGCCTTCGCCGACAGCGGCGCGGCGCGGCTGGACGGCGCCGTCTTCGACATCGGCGTGTCGTCGATGCAGCTGGACCAGGCCGAGCGCGGCTTCTCCTTCATGCGCGACGGTCCGCTGGATATGCGTATGTCCGATGAGGGCGCGACCGCCGCCGACATCGTCAACACCTGGGACCACGGCCCCCTGGCCCACATCTTCAAACTGTATGGCGAGGAGCGTCAGTCGGGCCGCGTGGCCACCGCCATCCTGCGCCGCCGCGTCGAACGGCCCTTCACACGCACCCTGGACCTGGCCGAGGTCGTGGAAAAGGCCCTGGGCGGCCGTCGCGGCGCGCCGATCCATCCGGCGACGCGGGTGTTCCAGGCCCTGCGGATCGCCGTGAACGACGAACTGGGCGAGCTGGAGCGCGGGTTGGAGGCGGCTGAGGCGACCCTGGCGCCTGGCGGCCGTCTGGCCGTCGTCACCTTCCATTCGCTGGAAGACCGCATCGTCAAGGCTTTCCTGACCGAACGCACGGGCAATTCGCCCGCCGGGTCGCGCCACGCGCCCATCGCCGTCGATCCGCGCAAGCCCAGCTTCGCTCTTCAGTTCAAGGGCGCGCGCGAGGCGGGCGACGAAGAGCGCGCCGCCAATCCCCGCGCCCGTTCGGCCAAGCTGCGTGCGGCGGTCCGCACCGAGGCCCCGGCCTGGGGTCGGATCGACGGCCCGATCAGAGCAGGGGCGGCGGCATGACTACGGCGCCCTTCTTCACCTATTCCCGCACCGTTCTTCAGCGCCTGTTCGACTGGAAGGTCCGGGGCGTGCGGTGGGTCGACATCATCGGCGTCGGTCTGGTCGCGGTCATGATCGTCTCCGTCTATGCGGCCAAGGCGGCGGCGGCGCGCGAAAGCAGCCGCATCGCCCAGTTGGAGCGGGAGATTTACGACAACAATCAGCGCGTCCGCCTGCTGCGGGCCGAGGTCGCCCGGCTGGAGCAGCCCGCGCGGCTGGAGAACCTGTCGCGTCAGGCGGGTCTGGCGCCCACCGAGGTTCATCGTCAGGCCGAGGCGGGCGAACTGGCCCAGCTGAAGCCGGACGGGTCCAGGCCGGTCGCCGCCGCGCCTGCCGCCCCGTCGCCCGCCGTCAGCCCTGCTGTCGATGACGACGCCGCCGCCATGCCGGAGGCGCCGCGATGAGCGTTCAGGATCACCGTTATCACCGCCCGGCGCCCGGCGTGGACCTTCAGGGGCGGTTGTCGCCCTTCTGGCGCTGGCTGTCCGAACTGGTCTGGCGTCTGGAACACGGCTTCGAGCGCGCCCGCGCCGACGCCCGTCCGGAAGAAGACACCCGCGTCCGCATCTTCCTGATCCTGATCGTCTTTTCCTGCGTCTTTGCGGGCCTGGCGGTCGGCGCGTCGTACAAGGCCCTGTTCGCCCAGACGAACGGCCGCTGGTCCGGCGTCAATCCGAACGCCCTGGTGCGTGGCGATCTGACCGACCGCAACGGCGAACTGCTGGCGGCCAACATCGTCCACTACGGCCTCTACATCGACCCGGCCGAGATATGGGACCGCGACCTGGCCTTCACCCAGATTCGCCGCTCCCTGCCGCGCATCCAGCCGGCGCGCCTGCGCAAGGTGCTGAACGGCGATCGGCGCCTGATCGTGCTGAACGGCCTGACCCCGCAGGAAAAGGCGGCGGTGCACGCCCTGGCCCTGGGCGGCGTCGCCTTCGAGCCAGAGGATCGCCGCGCCTATCCTTTGGGAACCTCGGCCGTGCATCTGATCGGCGACGCCGATACGGGCGGGCAGGGGATTTCCGGCGCCGAACTGGCCTTCGACAACGAGATCCGCGCCGCCGGCGAACGGGGAGAAAGTTTCCCCCTGTCCATCGATCTGCGTGTCCAGGGCGTGCTGGAGAACGAGCTGGCCGCGGCCGCCATCAAGGCCCAGGCCAAGGGCGCGGTCGGCATCGTCACCGACGTCCAGACGGGCGAGGTCCTGGGCATGGCCAGCTGGCCGGCCTTCAGTCCCGCCGACCGGGCCGCGGCGCCCGAAGGCGCCACCCTGAACCGCGCCGTCGCGGCCCACTATGAAATGGGCTCGGTGTTCAAGAGCTTCACCGTCGCGGCTGGTCTGGACACGGGCCAGGCCGACATGAACACCCTGTTCGACGCCTCCCAGGCTTTCCAGATCGGCGACCGCAAGATCAAGGACTTCCACGCCCAGAACCGGGTCATGACGCTGGAAGAGGTCTATCTGCACTCGTCCAACATCGGCACGTCGCAACTGGCGCTGCAGATGGGGCCGAACACCATGCGCGACTATTTCCGTCGCCTGGGTCTGCTGAACGCCTCGACCGTGGAGTTGAAGGAATCGGCCCGGCCGGTGCTGCCGCGCCGCTGGGACAACTCGACCCTGGCCTCCCTGTCCTTCGGCTATGGCATCATGGTCACGCCGGCCCAGGTGATCCAGGCCATGGGCGCCCTGACCAACGGCGGGCGGATGATCCCTCTGACCCTGCGCAAGGGCGGTCTGCGCGGCGCCCCGACGCCGCAGGTGGTGACGGAAGACACCTCGCGCATCATGCTGGACCTGATGCGCCGCAACGTGGTCAACGGCTCGGGCGGCTTCGCCGATGCGCCGGGTCTGCGGGTGGGCGGCAAGACGGGTTCGGCCAACAAGCTGGTCAACGGCCATTACGACCCCAGCCACGCGGTCGGCTCCTTCGCGGCGGTCTTTCCGGTCGATGGTCCGCTCACGGCCAAACGCTACGCCATCCTGATCGTGATGGACGAGCCGGGCGCCTATCCCAAGACCGGCGCCTATGTCGCCGCCCCTGCCGTGCGCAACATCGCCGACCGCATCGCTGGCTTCCTGGGGGTGCAGCGCCACGGCGACCGCTGGCGCACCGTCACGGGCGAAAAGATTCCGCAGGCCGCCGCGCCGGCGGGAGGCGTCCAGTGAGCGCGCTTCACCTGTCCGATCTGCTGCGCCGCGACCTGTCCTCCGATCCGGTGATCACCGGCGTCACCGCCGACAGCCGCAAGGTCGCGCCCGGCGCCCTGTTCGTGGCCCTGCCGGGATCGGCCGCCGACGGCCGCGCCTTCATTCCCCAGGCCCTGGCGCAAGGGGCCGCCGCCGTCCTGGCCCCCGCCGACACGCCCGAGACCGCCGCCCCGGTCCTGGTCACGTCCGGGGACGTGCGCCGCGCCTACGCCATCGCCGCGCGCGGCTTCTACGGCGCCCAGCCCAAGACCTGCGTGGCCGTGACCGGCACCAACGGCAAGACCTCCGTGGCCGCCTTCTGTCGTCAGATCTGGGCCGCCCTGGGCCACCCGTCGGCCAGCATGGGCACCCTGGGCGTCGTCGGTCAGAAGGGCGACAAGACCTACGCCCTGACCGGCCCCGGCCTGACCAGCCCCGACGCTGCGGAGGCCGCCCGCCTGATGGCCGAACTGGCGCGCAGGGACGTGACCCACGTTGCGGTGGAGGCTTCGTCCCACGGCATCGACCAGCGCCGGCTGGACGGGGTGGCGCTGAAGGCCGCCGCCTTCACCAACCTGACCCAGGATCATCTGGACTATCACGGCACGATGGACAGCTATCGCGCCGCCAAGATGCGCCTGTTCGAGACCCTGCTGCCGCGCGGCCGCACCGCCGTGCTGAACGCCGATTCCGACGCCTATTCGACCTTCGCCTCGGCCTCGATCATGGCGGGCCTGGGCGTCTTCGGCGTGGGCCAGCGCGGGCGCGACCTGATGCTGATCGGCCGCCAGGCCACGCCGGAAGGCCAGCGCCTGACCCTGGACGTGCGCGGCGACGTGCGCGACATCCTGCTGCCGCTGGCCGGCGCCTTCCAGGCGTCGAACGCCCTGGTGGCGGCGGGCCTGTGCATCGCGGCGGGCGATCCGGCCGACGCCGTGATCGGCGCGCTGGAGGGGCTGACCGGCGCCCAGGGCCGGCTTCAGCGCATCGGCGCGGAGACCGGGCGCGGAGAGGTCTATGTCGACTACGCCCACACGCCCGACGGGCTGGAGACGGTGTTGACCGCCCTTCGTCCCCACGCCACGGGGCGGCTGATCGTGGTCTTCGGCGCCGGGGGCGACCGGGATCGCGGCAAGCGGCCCCTGATGGGCGCCATCGCCGGGCGTCTGGCCGACGTCGCCATCGTCACCGACGACAATCCGCGTTCCGAAGACCCCGCCGTCATCCGCGCCGAGGTCAGGGCCGGCTGCCCCGACGCGCTGGAGATCGGCGACCGTCATGCGGCCATCCACGCGGCCGTTGAAATGATGCGCGACGGAGATGTGGTCGTCGTCGCCGGAAAAGGGCATGAACAGGGTCAGATCGTCGACGGGACGACTCACCCCTTCGACGACGCCGCTGTCGCGTCCGAGGCCCTGTCCGTCCATGCCTGAACCCATCGCCCGCCCGCTCTGGACGGCCGCCGAAGTCGCCGCCGCCACGGGCGGCGTGCTGCATGGCGACGACCGCCCCATCGCGGGCGTGACCTACGACAGCCGCGAGATCGTCTCCGGCGACCTGTTCCTGGCGCTGAAGGGCGAACGTGACGGTCACGACTTCGCCGCCGGGGCCTTCGCCTCGGGCGCCGGCGCCGCCCTGGTCGAACGCCCGGTCGCAGGCGGGCCCTGCATCGTGGTTCCCGATACGCTGAAGGGGCTGCAGGCCCTGGGCGTCGCCGCCCGCGAACGCGCCCCCCAGGTCAAGCGCGCCGCCGTCACCGGCAGCGTCGGCAAGACCAGCGTGACCCAGGCCATCCGCGCCGGGCTGGACCTGGCCGGTCCCGCCCACGGCTCGATCAAGAGCTACAACAACCATATCGGCGTGCCCTTGACCCTGGCGCGGATGCCGGTCGAAACCCGGCGCGCCGTGTTCGAGATCGGCATGAACGCGCCGGGCGAGATCGCGCCCCTGTCGAAACTGGTCGCGCCCCACGCCGCCTGCGTCACCACCGTCGGCCCGGTCCATATCGAAGCCTTCGCCGACGGCGAGGCCGGGGTCGCGCGCGAAAAGGCGGCCATTTTTCAGGGCCTGATCCCTGGCGGTGCGGCCGTGTCCAATGGCGACGTGGCCTTCTCCGGGGTGCTGGGCGACGCGGCCAGGGCGGTGGGCGCGCGGCTGCTGACCTTCGGGACAGACGCCGGGCGCGACGCCCGCCTGCTGGACTTCCGACCCGACGCCGAGGGGGCCTCGGTCGCCGCCGAACTGTTCGGCCGTCGCATCGACTATCGCCTGGCCCAGTCGGGCGCCCACTGGGGGCTGAACAGTCTGTGCGTCCTTCTGATGCTGGACGCGCTGGACGTGCCGCTGGAGACGGGGCTTCAGGCCCTGGCCCGCTTCCAGCCCCTGGCCGGGCGGGGCCAGAGCCGCGTCGTCGCCATTCCCGGCGGGGCCTTCACCCTGATCGACGAAAGCTATAACGCCAATCCCCTGTCGATGACCGCCGGGTTTCGGTCGCTGGGCGCGCGCGCCGTCTCGGGCCGCCGCGTCGTGGTCCTGACCGACATGCTGGAACTGGGCGATCGCAGTCGCGCCTTGCACGAAGGGCTGGCCGGCCCCATCGCGGCGGCCGGACTGGACCTGGTTCACGCCGCCGGGCCGCAGCAGATGCGCTGGCTCTACGACGCCCTGCCGGCCTCGCGCCGGGGCCTGTGGCGCGCCACCGCCGCCGAACTGGCCGCCGAGGCGGCGCTGCTGGTCGCGCCCGACGACGTGGTCATGGTCAAGGGCTCCAACGGATCCAGGGCCTCGCTGGTGGCGAACGCCCTGGCCGGCCTGAACAGCGCCGAAAGCGCCCCCTCAAGCAGCGACGCGCCGCGCGCGGCGCGGTAGGGAAAAAAGATGTTCTACCTGCTCTATCTCTATTACGCCGATGTCGCGCACCAGTATCCGCTGCTGAACCTGATTCAGTATCAGACCGTCCGCACGGCCCTGGCCCTGGCGACGGCGGCCATCGTGGCCGTGGCCATGGGCAGCCGCTTCATCAACTGGATCCGCGCCAAACAGGGCCGAGGCCAGCCGATCCGCGACGACGGCCCGGTCAGCCACCTGTCGAAGGTCGGGACCCCGACCATGGGCGGGCTGATGATCCTGGCCGGGATCGGCGTCGCCGTCCTGCTGTGGGCGGACCTGACCAATCCCTACATCTGGATCGTGTCGGGGGTGACGGCGGCCTTCGGCGTCCTGGGCTTCATCGACGACTACGCCAAGGTGACGAAACAGACTTCGGCCGGCCTGACCTCGAAACAGAAGCTTCTGGCCCAAACGGTCGTCGCCGTGATCGCGGGCGTGCTGACGGTGCTTTGGATGACGGCCTCGCCCACCTCGCCGGGGCTTGAGACGTCCATCGCCTTCCCCTTCTTCAAGGCGGTCTTGCTCAATATCGGCTGGTTCTATGTGGCCTTCGCGGCCTTCACCATCGTCGGCTTCTCCAATGCGGTGAACCTGACCGACGGGCTTGACGGCCTGGCGACCGTGCCGGTCATGATGGCGGCGGGCGCGTTCGGGGTGATCAGCTACCTCTGCGGCAACTTCGTCTTCGCCCAGTATCTTCAGGTCCACCACGTTCCCGGCGCGGGCGAACTGGCCATCTTCTGCGCGGCCATGATCGGCGGGGGCGCGGGCTTCCTCTGGTACAACGCTCCGCCAGCCAAGATCTTCATGGGCGACACCGGCTCCCTGGCCCTGGGCGGGGCCTTGGGCGCCATCGCCGTCACCACCAAGCACGAACTGGTCCTGGGCATCGTCGGCGGCCTGTTCGTCATGGAGGCCGCCTCGGTCATGATCCAGGTCGGCTATTACAAGCTGACCAAGAAGCGCATCTTCCTGATGGCGCCGGTCCACCACCATTTCGAAAAGATGGGCTGGCCCGAATCCACCGTCGTCATCCGCTTCTGGATCATCGCCGGCGCCCTGGCCCTGCTGGGCCTGTCGACGCTGAAGCTGCGTTGATCCGATGATCGCCGTTCCCGGTTTCGAGGGCAGGCGGGTCGCGGTCTTCGGCCTGGGACGGTCGGGGATCACGGCCGCGCGCGCCCTTCTGGCCGGGGGCGCGATCCCGATCCTGTGGGACGACGGCGAGGCGGGCCGGGCGCAGGCGAAAAGCGAGGGCTTCACGGTCGATGACCTGGCCGCCGCCGACTGGTCCGACATCGCCGCCCTGGTCCTGTCGCCCGGCGCGCCCCTGACCCATCCCAAGCCGCACTGGACGGTCGAGCGCGCGCATCAGGCCGGCGTGCCGGTCCTCGGCGACATCGAACTGTTCGCCCGCGCCCTGGCCGCCCGGCCGAAGGATCAGCGGCCGCGCGTCGTCGCCGTCACCGGCACCAACGGCAAGTCCACCACCACCGCCCTGATCGGTTGGGTGCTGAAGTCGGCCGGCCTGACGGTCCATGTCGGCGGCAATATCGGCGTCGGCGTCCTGGCCCTGCCCGAACCGACGACCGACGCCGTCTATGTGATCGAGGTCTCCAGCTACCAGCTGGACCTGACCACGACCTTCGCCCCCGACGTGGCGATCCTGACCAACATCAGCCCCGACCACCTGGACCGGCACGGCGGGATGGAGGGCTATGTAAGGGCCAAGCGCCGGATATTCTCCAATCAGGCGCCCGATGCGGTGGCGCTGATCGGCGTGGACGAGGATTGGGGGCGGGGGATGGCGTCTGAACTGTCCCGGCGCGTGATCGCGGTTTCCACAGTCCCTTCTCCCCCGAGGGGAGAAGGCTATGTCGCGCAGGTCGGCGCTCTTTGGAAGGACGGCGAACGCATCGCCGACCTCACCCGCGCCCGCTCTCTGCCTGGCCGACACAACGCCCAGAACGCCGCCTTCGCCTATGCCGCCGCCCGCGCCCTGGGCGTATCGCACGACGCCGCCGTCGCCGGCCTGCTGTCCTTTCCCGGCCTGGCGCACCGGATGGAGGCGGTGGCCCAGATCGGTTCCGTCCGCTTCATCAACGATTCCAAGGCCACCAACGCCGACGCCGCACGTCAGGCCCTGGCGTCCTACCCTTCCGTCTTCTGGATCGCCGGCGGCGTGCCCAAGGCGGGCGGGATCGACGATCTGGCCGACCTCTTCCCGCGCGTCGCCAGGGCCTATCTGATCGGACAGGCGGCCGACGCCTTCGCTGCGACCCTGTCGGCGAACGGGGTCCCCCACGTCCTTTCCCGCACCCTTGAGGCCGCCGTCTCCGCCGCAGCCGACGATGCGGCCGCCGCCGTCGGGGATCGGATCGTCCTGCTGTCGCCCGCCTGCGCCAGCTTCGATCAGTTCGCCGATTTCGAGGCGCGGGGCGAGGCGTTCCGCGCCGCCGTCCTGGCCCTCGGCGCCGTCCCGGAAACCGCGTCATGAGCGCCCATTACACCCCCGCCTTCTCCCGCAATGACCAGAGCCTGATCGCCCGCTGGTTCTGGACGGTGGATCGCGGCCTTTTGGGCGCGGCCCTGGCCCTGATGGGCCTGGGGGTGTCGCTCAGCTTCGCCTCCAGCCCGGCGGCCATTCTGGCGGACGAATCGATCACCGACCCCTTCCACTATTCCTGGCGCATGATCGTCTTCGCCGGAGCGGGTCTGACGATCATGCTGACCACCTCCCTGATGTCGCCGCGCGGCGTGCGGCGCATCGCCGTCCTGGCCCTGTTCGGCGCCATCGTCGTGATGGCGGCCCTGCCGTTCATCGGCGACACGGTGAAGGGCGCCGCCCGCTGGGTGAACCTGGGGCCGTTCAGCCTTCAGCCCAGCGAATTCGCCAAGCCCGGCCTGATCGTCTTCGCCGCCTGGATGTTCGCCGAGGCGCAGAAGGGCCAGGGGGTGCCCGGCGTCACCATCGCCTTCGGCTTCTACGCCCTGACGGTCTGCCTGCTGCTGATCCAGCCCGACATCGGCCAGACCCTTCTGATCACCACCACCTTCATGGCCGTCTTCTTCATGGCCGGCGTGCCGTTCAAATGGATGGCGGTGCTGGCCAGCCTGGGCATGGCGGGGCTGGTGTCGCTGTATTTCGTCTTCGGCCATATGCGCGACCGCCTCAGCCGCTTCTTCTCGCCCGAGACCACCGACACCCACCAGATCGACAGCGCCGCCGAGGCCATTCGCGCCGGCGGCCTGCTGGGCCGCGGGGTGGGCGAGGGGGTGATGAAGCGTCGCGTGCCCGACCTGCACACCGACTTCATCTATTCCGTCGGCGCCGAGGAGTTCGGCTTGATCCTCAGCCTGATCATGATCGGCCTGTACGCCTTCATCGTGGTGCGGGGCATGCGCCGGGCCATGAAGCTGACCGACCCGTTCGAACAGACGGCGGCGGCGGGCCTGTTCATGCTGATCGGGCTTCAGGCCTGCATCAATGTCGCGGTGAACCTGAACCTGATCCCGACCAAGGGCATGACCCTGCCGTTCGTCAGCTATGGCGGCTCGTCCATGTTGGCCATGTGCCTGACCATGGGCTTCGCCCTGGCCCTGACGCGGCGTCGGCCCGGCGCCTACGAACCCGGCGCCAGCCTGACGACGGGCCGGCGCGTATTTTGACGGACGAAATCCGGCTGAAACAATGGGTTGAGGGCTGCGTCCGGCGATCTTCCTAGCGCCGCCCCGAACCGTGCCATGCTGGGGGCTGGATCTTCCGATCGGACAAATCAGACTGTTCGGACTGTTCGGACTGTTCGGACTGTTCGGACTGTTCGGACTATTCGGACTATTCGGACTCTCTTTTTTCCATCCGCCGTCCCGGCGTCGGACAAATCGGACTATTCAGACGCTGTTTTTCCCGGAGGCCCCATGTCCAAACTCTGCGTCCTCGCCGCCGGCGGCACCGGCGGCCATATGTTCCCGGCCGAGGCCCTGGCGCGGGAACTGGCGGCGCGGGGTTGGCGGGTGGTTCTGGCCACCGATCGGCGGGGCGAGCAGTACGCCCACGCCTTTCCGGCCGAGGAGCGGCTGGCCCTGGACGCCGCCACCGGGTCCGGCCCTGTCGGCCTGGTCAAGGCGGGCGTCGCCATCCTCAAGGGCGTGATGCAGGCGCGGACCGCTTTCGACCGGCTGGGCGCCGATGTCGTCGTGGGCTTCGGCGGCTATCCGTCCGCCCCGGCCCTGGTCGCGGCGGTGACGGCGGGCCGCCCGACCGTGATCCATGAGCAGAACGCGGTCCTGGGTCGAACCAACCGCATCCTGGCTCCGTATGTGCGCCAGGTCGCCTCGTCCTTTCCGACGCTTGAGCGCGCGCCGCAGAAGGTCCAGGGCCGGTCCCACGTCGTCGGTTCGCCCGTGCGGGCCGACATTCGCGCCCTGTTCGACCGGCCCTATGTCGCGCCCGACGGCGACGGCCCGATCCACGTCCTGGTGACGGGCGGCAGCCAGGGCGCCCGCATCCTGTCGGAGACCACGCCCCGTGCGCTCGCGGCCCTGCCCGAAGCCTTGCGTCGCCGCCTGCGCGTGCAGCAGCAGTCGCGGCCCGAGACGCTGGAGGCCGCCCGCCAGATCTATCTGGAGGCGGGCGTTCAGGCCGAGGTCGCGCCCTTCTTCCGCGACATGGCCCAGCGCCTGTCGAAGGCCCATCTGGTGGTCGGCCGCTCCGGCGCCTCGACCTGCGCCGAACTGGCGGTCGCGGCCCTGCCGTCGATCCTGGTCCCGCTGAAGATCGCCACCGACGACCACCAGCGTCTGAACGCCAAGGCCCTGACCGACGCGGGCGCGGCCGAGGTGCTCCTGGAGGACGACCTGACGGTCGAAAGCCTGACCGCCGTTCTGGAGCGCGTCCTGTCCGACCCGGCCCGCCTGTCGGCCATGTCGGCGGCCGCCCGCTCCGTCGCCATCCCCGACGCCGCCCAGCGTCTGGCCGACCTGGTCGAGACGACGGCGGGGCGCTCATAATGTCTCCTTCCCACATCGTGGGGAGGGGCGCGCGCGAAGCGTGGTGGAAGGGCTCTGGACGCCTCACAGACGTCTGCGATACCTTGAAGAACCCCTCCGTCACGACGCCAAGAGGCGTCGCGCCACCTCCCCGTCGCCTTGCGACAGGGAGGCGACCTCAACCGCAACGGCCCTGAGGCGTTAGAGATCGATGCCCCCCGAGATCATCGCCCTGACCCGCCACGTCCGCGCCCTGTGGCATCGGTTCGAATGGCTGCCCGAATGGGCCGTGATCGGCCTGGTGCTGCTGGTCTTCGTCGGCGGCGGCTGGCTTACGCACAAGTTCGTCTTCGGCGTCCTGCGCCGCATCGTGCGCGACAAGGACGTCTTCTGGCGCGGAGTGGTCGAGCGGGCGCGGGTCAAGCTGCGGGTCCTCATCATCATCATGGGCGTCGGCATCGGCGTGACCGTCTCGCCGATGGATCCCGCCCCGTCCCAGGACATCCGCGACGTCCTGCTGTTCCTGTTCATCCTGACCCTGGGCTGGCTGGCCTCGGGGGTGCTCGACATGTGGTCGGTCATGCACCTCAAGCGGTACAACGTCGCCGTCGAGGACAATCTGCTGGCCCGTAAACACCTGACCCAGACCCGCATCCTGCAGCGGGTGGCCAAGGTGATCCTGTTCATCGTCACGGTCGGCCTGGCCCTGATGACCATTTCGGGCTTCCGACAGTGGGGGGTCAGCCTCTTGGCCTCGGCCGGGGTGGTCGGCATCATCGCCGGCCTGGCGCTTCAGCCCATCCTGACCAATATGGTCGCGGGCATCCAGATCGCCCTGACCCAGCCGATCCGCATCGACGACGCCGTCATCGTGGAGAAGGAGTGGGGCAATGTGGAGGAGATCACCGCCACCTATGTCGTCGTGCGGCTGTGGGACTGGCGGCGGATGGTCCTGCCGCTCAGCTACTTCATCACCACGCCCTTCCAGAACTGGACGCGCGAGAACGCCCGCCTGATCGGCACGGCCTTCTTCTATGTGGACTACGAGGCGCCCATCGACCGGCTGCGCGAGGCGTTCGAGAGGATCGTCAAATCTTCGAAGCTGTGGGACGGCGACGTGCAGGTGATGCAGGTCACGGACATCACCGAACGGGTCCTTCAGGTCCGCTGCCTGGCCAGCGCCCGCTCCGCCCCCGTCGCCTTCGATCTGCGCTGCGAAATCCGCGAAAAGCTGATGGCCTTCATGCGGGACGAATGCCGCGAAGCCCTGCCGCGCGACCGCCTGGAATGGCCGCAAGGGTCGGACAAGCCCGCCGAGGGGGCGGTCAGTCCGCCAGCGCCCTTTGTCCCTGGCTGATGGCCTGTTCCAGCGTCAACGTCTCGGCCGGCCGCTCGTCCCCGCAGGCGATGGCCAGCAGCTCCGCCGCATCACCGCCCGGCGCGGCGTCATAGGCCGGGGCGGCGTCCGGGGTCGCCGGCCCTTCCGTCCCGTCCGCCTTCAAAGAGGAGAAGTCCAACCGATCCGCCGTCCTCGCCCGACAATCGAACGCCCACCGCGACCAGCCCCCGACATAGGTCACGTCTCCAACCTTGAACCCGGCCTCGGTCACCTGCAGCTCCCGCATCCGCGCGGTGTCGCCGTCGCGTTCGATGGAGGCCACATCGGCATAGATGGCGAACCGGCCCACGCCCGTCGGCACGAGGGCGGGGTCGCTTAGGGCCAGCAGCAGGGCGATCATGCCACTAACGTCTCCGCCTGTTTCAGGTCCACGCTGACCAGCTGGCTCATGCCGCGTTCGGGCATGGTGACGCCGTAGAGGCGGTCCATCCGGCTCATGGTCACGGGGTTGTGGGTGATGACGATGAAGCGGGTGTCGGTGCGGCTGCGCATCTCGTGCAGCATCCGGCAGAAGCGGTCCACGTTGGCGTCGTCCAGCGGGGCGTCCACCTCGTCCAGCACGCAGACGGGGGCCGGGTTGGCCAGGAAGACGCCGAAGATCAGGGCCGCCGCCGTCAGGGCCTGTTCGCCGCCCGACATCAGGCTCATGACCGACAGCCGCTTGCCGGGCGGGCAGGCGTAGATCTCCAGCCCCGCCTCCAGCGGGTCGTCCGACTCGACCAGCTTCAGCTCGGCCTGACCGCCGCCGAACAGGGCCTCGAACAGGGTCTTGAAGTTGGTGTTGATGACGTCGAAGGCGGCGACCAGCCGCTCACGCCCCTCGGCGTTCAGCTCGTCGATGCCGTCACGCAGCTTGGCGATGGCCTGGGTCAGGTCGATGCGCTCGGACTTCATGCTGTTCAGCCGTTCGCCGTATTCGACCGCCTCGTCCTCGGCGCGCAGGTTGACGGCGCCCAGGGCCTCGCGTTCGCGCTCAAGGCCGAACAGCAGGCTCTCGGCCCCGGCGGCGTCGGGGGGGCGGGCGATGGCGTCGTCGGTCAGCTTCTGGCCCAGCTCCTGCGGCGACATCTGCGCCGTCTCGCGCAGGGTGGCCTCGGCCTCGGTCAGTTTCTCGGCGGCGGCTTCCGACCGGGCGGCCAGACCGGCGCGGGCCTCGCGGGCCTGAGCGGCGGCGGCGTCGGCGGCGCGGCTGGCGCGGTCGGCGTCGCCCGCCGCCGTGTCGGCCGTGGCCATGGCGTCGGACGCAGCCTGTTTGCGCTGTTCGGCGGCGGTCAAGGTGTCCAGCAGCTTGCCGCGCTGTTCGGCGAAGCCCTGTGGCGCGACCTCGGCCTGTTTCAGCAGGGCGGCGGTCTTGTCGGCGTCCCTGGCCAGGGCGGCGATGCGGGCCGCGCTGTCCTTTGAACGGCTGAGCCAGCCGTCGCGGGCGCGGGTCAGCCCGCCCAGGCGCTGCTCGCGGCTCTGACGATCGCGGGCTTCGGCGTCGCGGTCGGAGCGGGCGGTCTGGGCGGCGGCGCGAGCCGCGTCGGCGGCGGCGCGGGCGGCGGTCAGCTCCTCGCGCAGACCGGCGACGGTTTCGGACGGGGCGTCGGTGGTCAGTGCGGCGTCCAGAGCCGCCTTGGCCTCTGCCACCTCGGCCTCCAGCCGGGTCACGGTGTCGTCCAGAGCCTGGGCGCGCGCCTCGCGCCGGGCCTGTTGGCGGGCCAGATTCTCGACCCGGTCGCGGGCGGCGGTCGCGGCCTTGTCGGCGGCGAAGGGTTTGAGGCGGGCAGCCTTCACGTCCTCCTCGGCGGCCCGGAAAGCCTCGGTGGCGGCCCTCTGGGCCGCCTGCGCCTGATCCAGGGCCGGTTTGCCCTTGTCGATCTCGGCTTCCAGCTCGGCCAGCCGCGTGCGCTGGGCCAGGCGGACGGCGGCGGGGCGGGGCGCCTCGGCGCGGCTGACGAAACCGTCCCAGCGATAGAGGTCGCCCTCGGTCGTCACCAGGCGGGCGCCGATGGGCAGGGCCTGGGCCAGGCGCGCGGCCTCGGCCCTGAGTGCGACGCCGCACAGGGCCAGGCGGGCGGCCAGTTGATCCGGCGCCTGCACATGGGCCGACAGGGGTTCGATCCCTGCGGGCCAGGTCGGGTTCGGCGCATCGGCCCCGCCCCAATAGGCGGCGGCCTTCGCGTCCAGCGCCGCGTCCAGATCGTCGCCCAGGGCGGCGGCGAGAGCGGCCTCGTAGCCCTTGTCGGCGCGCACCTTGTCCAAGGCGGGCGGGTGGTCCCGTTTGCCGGTGACCAGCAGCTGGGCCAGCCCCCGCGCCTCGGTCTGGAGCCGCCCCAGACGGTCCTCGGCGGCGCGGGCGGCGGTGCGGGCCTCCTGCTCGGCGCGGGCCAGATCGGCGCGGGCGGCCTCGGCGGCCTCCACCGCCTCGCGGGCGGCCGCCAGTTCGGCCTGGGCGGTCTCCAGAGCCTGACGGGCGGCCTCCAGTTCAGGCGTTTCCAGCGGCCCCAGGGCTTCGCGTTCGCGCCTGGCCTGATCGTATTGGCCGGTCACGCGCGCAAGCCGGGCCTCGGCGTCGCGCTTTCTGGCCGTTTCGGCGGCGGCGCGGGCCTCCACGGCGGCGAGCGTCCCGGCCAGACGTTCGACCTCGGCGTCAGCGGCCTTGCGCGCGTCCTCGGCGGTCAGCAGCGCGTTGTCCAATTCGGGGCCGCGTTCGGGGGCGGCGGCGATCTCGGCCGTCAGCCGGGTCAGTTCGTGATCCAGCCGTTCCAGTTCGCGCCGGGCGTCGGCGGCCATGGCGTCCTCGCGCGCGGCGTCGGCGGCGATGCGGGCGGCCTCGGCCTTCAGGCGGTCCACCTCGGCGCGGGCGGCCTGTTCGGCCATGTCCAGCCGGTCCCGCTCCAGGCTGGCGCGGTGCAACAGGGCGGAGGCGACGGCGTCCTCCTCGCGCGCGGGCTTCAAAGCCTCCTGGGCGGCCAGGGCGGCGGTCTGGGCGGCGGCGGCGGCGGTCGTGGTTTCGGCGACGGCGGCGTCGGCCGCGCGCAGTTCGGCGGCGGCGGCCTCTGCGGCCAGACGCGCGTCATTCCAGCGGACGTAGAGAAGGGCCGCCTGAAGGGCGCGGATCTCGGCCGAGATCTTCTTGTATTTTTCCGCCTGACGCGCCTCGCGCTTCAGCCGGTTCAGCGCCGTCTCCAGCTCGCGGCCGATGTCGTCCAGCCGGTCCAGATTGGTCTCGGCCGCCTTCAGCCTCAGCTCGGCCTCATGCCGGCGGGTGTGCAGGCCGGCGACGCCGCCCGCCTCTTCCAGGATGCGGCGGCGGTTCTGGGGCTTGGCGGCGATCAGTTCGGAAATCTGGCCCTGACGCACCAGGGCGGGGGAGTTGGCGCCGGTCGAGGCGTCGGCGAACAGCAGCTGGACGTCGCGCGCGCGCACCTCCTTGCCGTTGATGCGGTAGGTCGAGCCCTGGCCCCGGTCGATGCGGCGCGACACCTCCAGCATCGGGCTGTCGGTGAAGGGCTGGGGCGCGCGGCGGGCCGCGTTATCGATGGTCAGGCTGACTTCGGCGTGGCTGCGCGGAGGTCGCCCGGCGGCGCCCGCGAAGATCACGTCGTCCATGCCCTGGCCGCGCATGGCCTTGGCCGAGTTGGCGCCCATGACCCAGCGCAGGCTTTCCAGAACATTGGACTTGCCGCAGCCGTTGGGGCCGACCACGCCGGTCAGGCCGGATTCGATGTGCACCTCGGCCGGGTCGACGAACGACTTGAAACCGACCAGCCGGAGACGCTGAAACTGCATCGCCTAGCGCGTCAACGCCGCCGCAGCAGCGGGTCGACGGCGGCCGACAGGGCTTCCAGCGAATGCTCCTGAACCAGTACGCCGTTCACGAACAGGGTGGGGGTGCCGACCACGCCCGCCGCCTCGGCGCCGTCGATCTGGGCCTGAAGCGTGGCCTGGGGGGCCGGGGTCTGCAGACAGGCGCCGATCTGGTCGCGGGTCTTGCCGCTGGCGGCGACGGCGGCTTCGAACCAGGGACCAGGCCCCGTCGTCGGCAGGGCCGCCTGATGGCTCATGAAAGCCTCGGCCACGTCGAAGAAGCGGCCGGGCGCGGCGCACAGGGCCACGCCGGCGGCGGCCTCCGCCAGATTGGCGGGCTGGGTCGGCAGGTTGCGATAGACCAGACGCGCCTTGCCTGTGTCGATGTACTTGGCCTTGAACGCCGGCAGGACCCGGGTGTGGAAGTCGGCGCAGTGCGGGCAGGTGAAGCTGGCGTATTCCACCACCGTCACCGGCGCGTCGGCCCGACCCAGGACGTTGTCCTGGGCCGTGACGGGCGGCAGGGCGCCGGCCGCAGCCGGGCCCACCCCGGCCGCCGTCAGTGCGGCTGCGAGCGACAGGGTCAGGGCCAGGACCAGGCGGCGCTTCATCCGGCTTGATCCTTATTTGGCCAGGGCTGCGTCGATGGCGGCCGACAGGTCGGGCAGGCTCGCGCCCTCGCCGCCCGGCGACACCACCTGGACGTCGTTGACGTAGAAGGCCGGGGTGCCGGTCACGCCCTGCCTGCGGGCGAACTGGACGCGCTTCTCCATGGCGGCGACGGCGTCCTTGTCGGTGACGCATTTGTTGAACTGGTCCTCCGACAGGCCGGCGGCCTGGGCGGTGCGCAGGAGCCACTCGCGCGGGGTGGAGGTGATCATCTCCTGCTGGGTGGCCATCAACTGGTGCACGACGTCGAAATACTTGTCCGGCCCGGCGCAGCGCGCGACCAGGAAGCCGGCGGTGGCGGCGTCGACCGGCGGGGTCGGCAGCTCGCGGAAGACGTAGCGGACCTTGTTGGTGTCCACATATTTGGCCTTGAACGCCGGCCAGGTGTTCTTCTGCCAAAGGGCGCAGTGCGGACAGGTGACGGAGGCGTATTCATAGACCGTGACCTTGGCGCCTTCGGCGGCGCCCATCGCCATGTCGCCTTCGGCGGCGGTCTTGCCGCCGTTGCACGAGGCCAGGGCCATGGCGGCCAGGGCGGCGCCGGTGATGGCCGCGCGGCGGCTCATGCGGGCGAAGCGTGATTCGAGGTTGGCCATGGGGCGTCCTTGGTCGGAGTTTCACCGGATGATCGCGTGATTCCTCCCGAACCGCGCAATCCCTAGAGTAGTCGAGAACAGGTGCGGCGAAGATTTGTCAATCGTCGCCTTCGCCGCGCGGCCAGGGGCGCGTCAGGGCGGCGCGGGTCAGGGCGACGCGACCCAGGCGGGCCAGGGCCGCCTGGAGTTCGGCGGGCGCCGCGGCGACGGAGGCGGCCAGTTCGGCTTCTTCCGCCGCCGACAGGGGCGCGGGCGCAGGCGCGCGGCGGGGCCGGGCGGCGGCCTGGGGCAGGGGTTTGACCGGCCCCTGGGCGATACGCAGACGATCCACCGATCCGGCGCCCAGGAACAGGTTGACCCGGGCCAGGATGTCCTGGGACTGATGCTGGACCAGAAGGGCGGCGGCGCCGGCGACGCGCAGCTCCAGCACGCCGGGCTGGCCGCCCTTGCCCTTGGTCAGCTTCTGCGGGCGGGTGACGCGGGCCAGGCGGTCGCCCACGATCTCGCGCCAGCGGGGGTCAAGCGCGCCGGCCCCGCGCCCGAACTGTTCGTCCAACTTCTTGATCAGCGGCGTCAGGGCCTTGCCCGCGCGCGGGGCCGGGCGCGGCGCCGGGCGGGTGCGGCGACGCGACAGAATCTCGCGGACCTCGGCGTCAGTGGGCAGCGGGCGGCGCATGGGCCTATATAGCCTCAACCCATGGCCGACGTCTCTCCCGACATTGCAAGGATACGGTCCCGGCTGCTGGCCTGGTACGACGCCCATGCGCGGACCCTGCCGTGGCGGGCCGGGCCGGGCGCGGCGCCGACCGAGCCCTATCGCGTCTGGCTGTCGGAGGTGATGCTGCAACAGACCACGGTTCCGCACGCCACGCCCTATTTCCAGGCCTTCACCCAGCGTTGGCCGACCGTGTCGGACCTGGCCGCCGCCCCGGACGCCGAGGTGATGGCCGCCTGGGCGGGGCTGGGCTACTACGCCCGCGCCCGCAACCTGCTGGCCTGCGCGCGGGCGGTGGCGGGCGATCATCGCGGGGTGTTTCCCGATACGGAGGCGGGCTTGCTGGCCCTGCCGGGGGTCGGCGCCTATACGGCCGCTGCGGTGGCGGCCATCGCCTTCGGCCGTGCGGCCAATGTGGTGGACGGCAATGTCGAGCGGGTCATGGCGCGGCTGTTCGCGGTGGAGACGCCCGTTCCGGCGGCCCGGCCGGAGTTGAGGCGGCTGGCGAGCCGGTTCGTCACGGAGAGCCGGCCCGGCGATTGGGCCCAGGCGCTGATGGACCTGGGGGCCACCGTGTGCCGGCCCAAATCGCCGCTGTGCGGCCCGTGTCCCGTGGCCGAGGACTGCGCCGGCCGGGCCGGGGGCGGTCCCGAACGCTATCCCGTCAAGGCGAAGAAGGCGGATCGGCCCCAGCGGCGCGGGATCGCCTGGGTCCTGTTCGACGGCCAGGGGCGGGTGGCGGTGGAGACGCGGCCGGACAAGGGGCTTCTGGGCGGAATGCTGGGCCTGCCGACCAGCGACTGGACGACCGAAGACCCCCTGGATGCGCCACCCGTCGCGGCGGACTGGCGCGAGGCGGGCGCGGTGGCGCACGTCTTCACCCACTTCGGCCTGAGCCTGACGGTGAGGACGGCGAGCGGGGCGGCGCCCGACGGCCGGCGGTGGATGGCGATCGAGGCCGCGCGGGCGGCCCTGCCGACGGTGTTCGCCAAGGCGCTGGATCGAGCCGTTTCGGATATGTTACCGATTTAACATAATAAAATGTCTAATTTGCACAGAGTGCACTGTGCAACGAAAATAGTGCAATTCCGCAAGTCTTTGAAATCCTTGATTCCGAATTGCACACCCCCTGCACGGGCCGCGCGCGTCTCAGCCCAGGGTGCGGACGGCCAGTCGCCCCTGTTTGCGCCGGGGCACGACCACGGCGCGGCCATCGACGTGCTGGATGTCGATATCGACCGAGGCGTCGCCGACCCGAAGACCCTGGATCTTGAGCGTCTGAAGCCCGGCGGGCAGGACCGGGTCGATCAGATCGACCGTGCCGGTCCAGGCGTCGATCGACAGGCCCAGCGACGCCTGCAGCATCAGAAAGACCGAACCCGCCGCCCAGGCCTGGGGCAGGCAGGCGACCGGATAGGCGATGGGCGGTTCGCCCGCCGTGCGCGGAAAGCCGCAAAACAGTTCGGGCAGGCGCAGGTGGAAATGGGCGGCGGCGTCGTAGATTTCCGCCAGGATTTCCGCGACGGCGGCGCGCTCGCCATAGGCGGCCATGCCGGCGGCGGCCATGGCGGTGTCGTGGGGCCAGACCGAGCCGTTGTGATAGCTCATCGGATTGAAGCGGGGCTGGCCGCGCTCCAGGGTGCGGATGCCCCAGCCGGTGCGGAACGGCGTGCCGAGCAGGCGGCGCGTGACCAGACGGGCGCGCTCGGGCGAGGGCAGGCCGGTGAACAGCAGATGGCCGGCGTTGGAGGCGATGGCCCCGCACTGGCGCCCGTCCCCGTCCAGGGCCACGGCGTAGAAGCTCTGATCCTCCATCCAGAACAGGTCTTCGACCAGGGCGCGCACCTGTTCGGCGCGCATCCGCCATTCCGCCGCGCGGGGGTCGTGCAGGCGCTCGCCCAGGTCGGCCAACGCCTTCCAGGCGGCGAAGGCGTAGCCCTGGACCTCCAGCAGGGCGATCGGCCCTTTGGGGAAACGGCCCTCGGAATCGAAGATCGAGTCCTCTGAATCTTTCCAGCCCTGGTTGGACAGGCCGGTGTCGGAGCCGCGCTGATAGTCGATCAGGCCGTCGCCGTTCGAGTCGCCATAGTCCCGCATCCATTCGGCGGCGGCGATCAGATTGGGCCAGAGCGTGCGGATCAGGTCCAGGTCGCCGGTCCGCCGGGCATAGGCGCCGGCCAGGGCCACGAACAGACAGGTGGTGTCGACCCCGCCGTAATAGAGGCCGAAGGGCACTTCGTGCAGGGCGCTCATCTCGCCGCCGCGCGTCTCGTGCATGATCTTGCCGGGCTGGCTGTCCTGAAAGCGCGAGGTCTCGGTCGCCTGCCGCGAAGCCAGATAGGTCAGGACCCCCTTGGCCAGGGACGGGTCCAGCCACAGCATCTGCCAGGCCGAGATCAGGCCGTCGCGCCCGAAGGGCGTCGAGAACCAGGGTGTGCCAGCATAGGGATAGGGGCCGGTCGGCAGGTCGGTGGTCAAAAGCGCCATGTCGGCGCGCGACTGGTCCAGCCAGTCGTTGAAGCGGGGGCTGCGCGGGCCGCGCACGGTCGCGCCCCGGCGGCGCTTGGCGCGCATGGCCAGCCGCGCCTGAACAGCGTGCAGCCGCCAGCGTTCGGCGTCCGGCGGCGCGCAGGCGTCCCTGCCGCATTCGATGTAGAGATCGACCGACTTGCCCTTGGGCAGGCTGAACATGAACTCCGCGCGCTGGCCGGTCAGGCGGGCGGGCGGTTCGGAAAAGGCCAGGCAGCTGCGGCGTTCGACATCGTCCAGGCCGGTGTAGCGGAACTGGACGCGGCGGCCGTCCGTGGTCGGGGCGTGCAGGGTTCCCCGTTTCGGGCGGGGCGTGCCGCGCACCTGGAAGATGTCGGCGAAGTCCGCGCCGAAGTCGAAGGCCAGGGGCAGGAGGATGTCCTCCACCCCGTGATTGACCATCTGCACCCGTTCGAACATCCGGTCGCGCCACAGGAAGCGGCGGCGCTCCAGATGCAGGACCCCGGCCGGCGCCGAGCGCCCGCCCATCGGCGGCAGTGGGCGGTTGGTCGCGTTGCAGGAGAAGAAGACGTTGTCCTGGCTGACACCCGACGACAGTTTGGACGGCCGGGCCAGACCCGCCGTCATGATGAAGCGCGACAGATAGCGGGTGTCGTCGGTGAACAGGCCGTCGGCGCCGCCCTTCATGTCGCCCCAGGCGTCGGCCACGAGGAAGGCGTCGCCCTCCTTGAGCGCGTTCAACTGCTCCAGGCCCGAAGCTTCGACGGTTTCGCCCGCGGTCAGCTGCGTCGAATAGGTGTCGTCCATACGGTTCTTTCCCCGTCGTTCAGCGATCAGGCCGAACGTGTCACCCGATTGCGGCGCCCAGCGGCCGCTTTGGTGTCTAATGAGGAACGACGGCCCAGGTTCAGCGCAGGGGCCGATTTCTTGCGAGATCGGGGCGGGCTGTCGCCCTATTTCACCAGCCGGACGACGCCGATGGAGCGGGCGATCTCGCGGAAGGCGGACTCCAGGCCGGCGCTGTCTTCGGCCAGGAAGGCGTGAGCGTCGTCGGTGGCGCAGGTTTTAAGGAGGGTGCGGCCGGCCTTGGTCGGCACGTTCAGGCCCACGGTGAACAACTCGATCTTCTTGGTCTTGGCGTAGGTGCAGATGGAGGTCAGGTCCGTGTCGGTCGCCGCCCGTTCCGTGGGGCTGTCCGTCGCCACATGGGCGCCGTCCCACGGTCGATACGTCATGGTGTTCACCCCGTCTGTCATCAGAACCAGAATCTTGCGCGGACGACGGTTGGCCGGATCGTAGTTCGTGCCCTGCTGAAACGGAGGCGTCGGCGACAAGACGTTGACCCCCCAGATCATGCCCGAGGGGATGTGGGTCTCGGGTTTGTAGCCGCCCACGTTGATGATCAGATTGTCGATCGCCGCCAGGACGGTGGACTTGCTCCTGGTCAAGGGGGTGATGGCGTTCAGACAACTCTGGCTGGTCGTCAGAAAGCCGCGATAGGGCGTGTTGGGGGACTGATCGGTCAGCCGCAAGGAGCCGACGTTGCGGGAATAGACGCAGCCGTACCATTTATAGCTGATGTCGCAGCGATAGGGCGGCACTTTTACTTCGGTGGCCACGATGGTCCTGTAGCAGATGCCGGTCTCGGCCACGCCGTCTCGAATGCTGGTGCAGACGTAGGGATCGCTGCCGGTGTAATAGGTTCTCGTGTCGCAGGTGCGCTCCAACACATAGTCGTTGGGGACCGAGAGCCAGGACGCGCCGCGGTTGTTCGTGCCGACGTTGACATAGTCGGCATAGGGCACGACCCCGATGGAGACTTCGTCCGAAGGGTTCGTCATCAGTTCGTTGACCAGCAGACTGGCCGAGCTTTTCAGGGCGTCGATGCGCCTTATGGAGCGGCTGTCGCGTTCGATCATCGAATAGGTGTTGTCGAGAACCAGCACGGCTTCGATGCGCTGGGCGACGCCGCGCGTGGCCTCGGCCTCCAGATGGAGGTCGAAGCGATTGATGCCGACCATGCCGGCGAACAAGGGTTTGACGCCGCCCGTGAAGGCGAGGTGGACGATCCTGTCGTCCCGATATTCGGTCTGGGTGGTCCAGCCCGACGTCAGGTCTTCGGAGGCCAGATTGGCGTGCAGATAGGGGTCGGCCACGTTTTTCAACTCGCGGGCCGTCTGGGCCCTCGACGCGGCGGCGGCCAGGGCGGCGGCGTCCAGGCTCTGCTGCACTTCCGACCGGACCTTGACCAGACGGTTCACGTCGATGGCCATGCCGATCATGATGACCAGGGCCATGGCCGTCAGGGCGAACATGATGGCGATATTGCCCTCACGGTCGAGCCAGAACCGCCTGGCCCGCTCTGTCGCCTGTCTTCGAATCATCGCCGTCCATGCTCCCCGCGAGGAGATTAGACGACAGAGTTAACCAACCCGTGAATTCCTGGACCCGGACATCGATCGATCAGGCGCCCAAACCAAGGCCCCGGCCCGAGCCCAGGCCCGAACCCACGCCCGAACCCAGGGCGAAGCTGCGGTGTTCGTCCATCGGTCGCAGGGGCGTGACGCGGTCGGGCAGGGGGCTTTCGGCGAACGGGCGGCGGACCAGCAGGTCGCCATAGACGTCCAGATAGCGCCGGGCCATGGCCGTGGCCGAGAAGCGCAGATCGAATCTGTCGCGGATGGCGGCCCGGTCCAGAAGGCGCGCCCGGCCGGCGGCGGCGACGGCCTGTTCCAGCGTATCGACCAGGAAGCCGGTGGCGCCGTCCTCGACCACCTCGGGGGTCGAGCCGCAGCGGAAGGCGACGACCGGCGTGCCGCAGGCCATGGCCTCGATCATCACAAGGCCGAAAGGCTCGGGCCAATCGATGGGGAACAGCAGAGCTTCGGCGCCGCCCAGGAAGGCGGATTTCTGATGGTCGCCGATCTCGCCGATGAACTCGACCAGCGGATTGGCCTCGACCATCGGACGGATGGTTTCCTCCCAATAGATCTTGTCCGCTGCATCGACCTTGGCCGCCATCTTCAGCGGCTTGCCCAGCTTGGTGGCGATTTCGATGGCGCGGTCGGGGCGTTTCTCGGGCGAGATGCGGCCCAGGAAGGCCAGATAGCCCTGCGACCGGGGCGAGAAGACATACTGGTCGCCCCGCATCCCGTGATGCACCGTCGCCTTCCAGTTGGCGAAGGGCAGGGCCGTGCGCTGATCGTCGGAGATCGACACGAGGCCGAATTCGGTCCAGCGCGCATAGACCTGAGGCAGGTCCTTCATGTCCAGCCGGCCGTGCAGGGTGGTGATGGTCTTGTCCGCCAACCGCCGGAACATGGGGAAATGGATCATGTCGGTGTGGAAGTGGATCACGTCGAACTCTTCGGCGCGGTCCAGCACCTCGCCCAGCAGGGTCAGGTGGGCGGCCAGGTCGGACTTCAGGGGCGCGGGGTCCAGGCGGATCGCCTGGTCGCGCACGGGGGCCAGACGCGCCTTGGTCTGGGCGTCGGCGCTGGCGAACAGGGTCACGTCATGGCCCAGATCGACCAGGGCGTCGGTCAAATGGGCGACCACACGCTCGGTCCCGCCATACAGCCTGGGCGGCACGGCTTCATACAGCGGGGTGACTTGGGCGATTTTCATGGGGCGCGGCTCCGACCCCGGGGGAGGGTCAGAGGCGTTAATGGACGCCCCGCGCCGAAGTTCCGCGAGCGGTGGTTTTTGCCTAGGTTTTCGGTCGCTTAAGGCGAAGCTGAGACGATTTTAGAGTACGAATCCGCTCATTGCATGCCGGCGCGGATTTCGGCGCGCAGGGCGTCGATGGACTTCAGCCCCTGGTCGGTCTTGAAGCGCCAGTAGGTCCAGCCGTTGCAGGCGGGGGCGTTCTCCAGGAGGGCGCCCAGTTTGTGGATCGAGCCGGTCAGGGCGCCCGACACCAGGGAGCCGTCGGCGCGGACGCGGGCCTCGCGCTCGCCCTTGGGGCAATAGAGGCGGTCGCCGGGGTTCAGCAGGCCGGCCTCCACCAGGGCGCCGAACGGCACCTTGGGCTCGGCGCGCTTGGAGCCCATGACGGCCAGGTCTTCCGGATTGGCGGGAATGACGGCGGCGATGCGGGTCTCGGCGACCTGGGCATAGGTCTCGTCACGCTCGATACCGATGTAATGGCGACCCAGACGCTTGGCGGCGGCGCCCGTGGTTCCGGTGCCGAAGAAAGGGTCCAGGATCACGTCGCCGGGTCGGGTCGCCGACAGTAGCACGCGGTGCAGCAGGGCCTCGGGCTTTTGCGTCGGATGGGCCTTCCTGCCCTCGGCGTCCTTGATCCGCTCCTCGCCAGTGCACAGGGCGAAGGTCCAGTCCGAACGCATCTGGGTGTCTTCGTTGAACGCCTTCAGGGCGTCGTAGTTGAAGGTGTAGCGCTTCTGATCGCGGCTGCGCGCGGCCCAGATCAGGGTCTCGTGGGCGTTGGTGAAGCGGGTGCCCTTGAAGTTCGGCATCGGGTTGGACTTGCGCCAGATGATGTCGTTCAGCACCCAGAAACCCAGGTCCTGGATCGCCGCGCCCAGGCGGAAGACGTTGTGATAGGAGCCGATCACCCAGATCGAGCCTTCCGGCTTCAGCACGCGGCGGCATTCGGCAAGCCAGGCGCGGGTGAAGGCGTCGTATTCGGCGAAACTGCCGAACTTGTCCCAGTCGTCGTCGACCGCGTCGACCTTGGAGTTGTCCGGCCGCAGCAGGTCTCCGCCCAGCTGCAGATTATAGGGGGGATCGGCGAAGACCATGTCCACCGAGGCGTCGGGCAGGGACCGCAGCACTTCGATGCAGTCGCCGCGATGGACGACGTCCTTGGAGAGGATAGGGGTCTTCAGATCGGACATGGAAGCGCGGCCCCGAAACAGTGAGAAGGCCGATGGTGAATCCTTGTGGTTAAGGCAGTGTTGAAATCGGCCGCGTCGCGTCATCCCCGCCGGACGGGCGAGAAGACGGAAGATCAATAGGGAAGTCGCGCAGAGGGGGCGGCGCAGAAAAGTTCGCTCCGTAGGCGGCGCGCCCTTCGCAGGACGCGAGGCGGCGTTTATGACGCGACGATGATCGCACGCCTTCGCCCCGTTCCGTTCGACCTCGGTCCCGTCCATTTCGTCGGCATAGGCGGCATCGGCATGAGCGGCATCGCCGAGATCATGCTGAAGATCGGCTATTCGGTGCAGGGCTCGGACGCCAAGGCCAGCGCCAATACCGAACGGCTGGAGCAACTGGGCGCCAGGATCTTCATCGGCCATGACGCCGCCCATGTGGGCGAAGGGGTCTCGGCCGTGGTCTATTCGACGGCGGTGAAGGCCGAGAACCCCGAGATGAAGACGGCGCGGGAACGGCGCATCCCGCTGGTGCGGCGGGCCGAAATGCTGGCCGAGCTGATGCGGCTGCAGTTCTCGATCGCTGTGGGCGGCACCCACGGCAAGACGACGACGACCTCGATGGTGGCGGCCCTGCTGGATGCGGCGGGCCTGGACCCCACGGTGGTCAACGGCGGCATCATCAACGCCTATGGCACCAACGCCAAGGTCGGCGACGGCGACTGGATCGTGGTCGAGGCGGACGAGTCGGACGGCAGCTTCCTGCGCCTGAAATCGACGGTGGCCATCGTCACCAACATCGACCCCGAGCACCTGGACCATTACGGCGACTTCGACGGGGTGCGGAAGGCCTTCGTGGACTTCGTCGAGAACATTCCCTTCTACGGCTTCGCCGCCGTCTGTCTGGACCACCCCGAGGTGCAGAAGCTGGTCGCCGCCATCGATAACCGACGGCTGGTGACATACGGCGTCAATCCGCAGGCCATGGTGCGGGCCGACAATGTCGAGATGGGGCCGGACGGATGCCGGTTCGACGTGGTCATCCAGAATGGCGAAACCCATGTGATCGCGGGCGTCCACCTGCCCATGGCGGGCTGGCACAATGTGTCGAACGCCCTGGCCGCCATCGCCGTGGCGCGCGAACTGGACGTCTCGGACGAGGCGATCCGGACGGGTCTGGCAGGCTTCGGCGGGGTCAAGCGCCGGTTCACCACCACGGGCGTGGTGAACGGGGTGCGGATCGTCGACGACTATGGCCACCATCCGGTCGAGATCGCCGCCGTGCTGAAGGCCGCGCGCCAGGTGACGGACGGACGGGTGATCGCCGTGGTCCAGCCGCACCGCTACACCCGACTGCGCGACCTGATGGACGAGTTCTCGACCTGCTTCTCCGACGCCGACAGCGTGATCGTGGCCGACGTCTATCCGGCGGGCGAACAGCCGATCGAGGGCGTGGACAAGCACGCCCTGGCCGACGGGGTGCGCCGATACGGCCACCGCCATGTCCAGGCGCTGGAAAACGCCGCCGTCCTGCCGTGCCTGATCAAGGACGAGGCCAAATCCGGCGACGTGGTCGTGCTTCTGGGCGCCGGCGACATCACCAGCTGGGCCTATGGCCTGCCGGCGCAGCTGGAGACGCTGTCGTGATCGCTCTGCCCGAAGTGCGTGGCAAGCTGCTGCGCGACGAGCCGCTGGCCCCCTACACCTGGTTTCGCGTCGGCGGGTCGGCGGACGCCCTGTTCATTCCGGCCGACGCGGATGATCTGGCCGACTTCCTGAAGGCGCTGGACCCTGCGGTTCCGGTTACGGTGCTGGGCGTCGGCTCCAACGTCATCGTGCGCGACGGCGGGGTCGAGGGGGTGGTGATCCGCCTGGCCGGACGGCCCTGGGCGCAGATCGCGGCCGACGGCGACACGATCACGGCCGGCGCGGGCGCGCTGGATTCCATGGTCGCCAAGGCCAGCGCCAAGGCGGGGATCGCCGGGCTGGAATTCTACGCCGGCATTCCGGGCACGATCGGCGGCGCCCTGACCATGAACGCCGGCTGCTATGGATCCGAGACAAAGGACGTGCTGGTCTCGGCCTGGGGGCTGAACCGTCGGGGCGAACGGGTGGATTATGCGCTGGCCGACTTCGGCTACACCTATCGCCATTCCCGGGCGCCGGCGGACATCATCTGGGTCGAGGCGACGTATCGCGGGGCGCCCGATGCGCCGGACGCCGTCGCCGCCCGGATCGCCGAGATCACCCGCCGCCGCGAAACGACCCAGCCGATCCGCGAGAAGACCGGCGGCTCCACCTTCAAGAACCCGCCCGGCCATTCGTCGTGGAAGCTGGTGGATGAGGCCGGCTGGCGCGGCAAGCTGCACGCAGAAACCGGCGGCGGGGCCATGTTCAGCGAGTTGCATTCCAACTTCATGATCAACCCCGGCGGGGCGACAGCCGCCGACATCGAAGGGTTGGGCGAGGCGGTGCGCGTCGATGTCCTGGACAAGACCGGCGTTCAGCTGGAGTGGGAGATCAAGCGGATCGGACGGGCGTTGTCATAAATCCGAGGTTGCCGTCCTTCTTGGCGGCGGCTAGGGCCAGGATTCTCTTGGGGAAGAGTTCCGTCATGAAACACCGCATCGTCGCGCTGGCGGGCCTGATGGCCCTGGGCGTCCAGCCCTTTCAGGCTCAGGCTCAGGCTCAGGCGGCCACGGCTTCAGGGGCTGCGGAGGCGGTCGCGCCGATCCGGGTCGATCTGACGCGGTCCAGCGCCGGCTACAACTATTTCAACCGGCCGGGCGCCAGCCTGGATCAGCACGATGCGGCGGTGCGCGCCTGCCTGGCCGAGGCCCGCAAGATGAGCCAGCCCGACGACAACGGCGCGGCCGCCGCCGGCGCGGCGGGCGGTCTGCTGGGCGCCCTGGTGGTCGGCGTGATCCAGGGCGCCGTGAACGGCATGCAGGAACGGCGAGGCGTCACGGCCAATCTGGAGAACTGCATGGTCGTGGAGGGTTGGCGCGTGGTTCGGCTGGACGAGGCCGAGGGCAAGCTCCTGGACGCCCTGGAACAGGCCGAACTGCGCGCCGCCCTGGCCGACAAGGTCGGGGTCGAGACGCCGGCCGGCCAGGTGGTTCGCGTGTTCGACAACGACGCGGCGCGCGGAGATACGGTGGTGATCGGCCGGGCCGGCGACCTGGACAAGGTGTCGCTGAGCCTGCAGGCCCTGCCTGAAACCGACGCCAAGCCCGAGCCGGCCCGCAAGGGGCCGCAGCCGCCCCGCACCGCCCGTCCGCCGCGTGCGCTGAAACCCGAAGAGGTCGCCGTGAACCCGGGCGACGCCCTGATCACGGTGCGTCTGACCGGCATGGCCGAACAGGGCGGCCAGTCCCTGATCTTCACCCGGCAGGGGCCTGCGCCGGACATCCAGCCGTGGGAAAGCGACGGCCGCCCGGCCCTTTTCGCCGTCACCCTGCCGACGCGCGGCGCGGCGCGGGGCGACCGGACGCGGGCCGTGACCCAGACCTTCGCCGTTCCGCCCGGCCGCTGGCGGCTCAGCGCGATCAACGCAGGCCCTTACTTCACCCATTTCTGCCTGGGCTCTTCCGGCTTCGAGGCCAGGGACGGGGAGGCGATCTATGCCGGGGCCATCGACCTGTCGGGCCCGGATCGCCGGCCGGACCTGACGCCGCGCGACGACCTTCTGTCGCCTGCCTCGCCTGCCGCCCAGGCGGGCGTCGTCCATCGAATCGCCGACTGGACCTATGGCGACAAGGAACAGTGCCAGGGCGCCTATCTGTATGCGCTGGACCTGGCCCCCGCCGTTGGGGCGGCGGCAGAAACGCCGGCGACGGTCGTGGAGCCGACGGCCACGCCGGTCGAGGCGCCGGCTTCATCCCCGACGGCGCCCGAAACGACGACGGCGCCCACACCTCATTGACGTCGAGAAGGGTTTGGTTGACGCGCTGTTAACGACATGCGCGGCATCCAGCAGGTTCTGGAGCCGCCCATGAACCGCCCCTTCGCATCCCTTCATGTCGCCGTCCTGATGGGCGGTCTTTCCGCCGAGAGGGAGGTTTCGCTCTCGTCGGGCGAGCAGTGCGCGCGGGCGCTGGAGCGGCAGGGCGTGCGGGTCAGCCGCGTGGACGCCGGGCGCGACCTGGCGAATGTCCTGTCCGGCCTGATCAAGCCCGACGTGGTGCTGAACTGCCTGCACGGCGCCTGGGGCGAGGACGGCTGCGTCCAGGGCGTGCTGGAGACGTTGCGGATTCCCTATACCCATTCCGGCGTCCTGGCCTCGGCCCTGGCGATGGACAAGGACAAGTCCAAGGCCGTGCTGAGGATGGCGGGCGTCAAGGTGCCGGGCGGCGGCCTGTACGACCGCCACGAGGTCGCCAGCCGACACGTCATGGACCCGCCCTATGTGGTCAAGCCGAACGCGGAAGGATCGTCCGTCGGCGTCTTCCTGGTGCGCGAGGGCGCCAATCGTCCGGTCGCCGAGGTCGGCGAACCCGACTGGGCCTATGGGGAGAAGGTCGTCGTCGAACCCTATATCGCGGGCAAGGAGCTGTGCGTCACCGTGCTGGGCGAAGCGGCCGGCCCGCGCGCCCTGACCGTGACCGACATCACCCCGACCAAGGGCTTTTACGACTACGAGGCCAAATATGCGCCGGGCGGGTCGGTGCATGTCCTGCCGGCCGTCCTGCCGCCGCACGTCTTCGAGGCGGCCCTGCGCCAGGCCGAGGCCGCGCACGCCGCCATGGGTTGCCGAGGCGTTTCCCGATCCGACTTCCGTTATGACGATGTTAAGGACGATCTGGTCCTGTTGGAGGTCAACACCCAGCCCGGCATGACGCCGACCTCGCTCGCGCCCGAGCAGGCCGCCCATGCCGGAATGAGTTACGACGATCTGGTTCGGTGGATGGTGGAGGACGCCTCATGCCCGCGGTAGTTCGCGGCGGTCGGCGACAGGGCAGTCAGGCCCCCCAACGCGGTCCGGCGCCTCGTGGCGGCGGACGGTCACGCGGCGGGGCCGCCCCGCGCAACGCCTCGCCCATTCCCGGCAAGATGGCCGCCATCGGCCGCATCGACATTTCGCCCCGCTCGGCCCTGATCGCCCTGGGCGCGGGCGCGCTTCTGGTCGTGGGCGTCTTGGCCACAGGCGCGCGCGCCGAGCGGATCGGCGCCTCCGTGTCCCAGGGGGTCGGCAAGATGACCGCCGGCATGGGGCTGAAGCTCAATCGGGTTCACATAGCCGGCGCCTCGGCCGAGGCCGAGCCGGCCATCCGTCAGGCGCTGGGCGTCTATGCCGGTCAGCCCATCACCAGCCTGGATCTGGGCGCCATCCGGGACCGGGTGCAGGCCGTGGGCTGGATCAAGGAGGCGCGGGTCGTTCGCCTGCTGCCCGACACCCTGGTCGTCGAGGTCAAGGAGCATGACCGCCTGGCCGTCTGGCAGGTGGCGGGTCAGATCAAGGTCATCGACGCGCGCGGCCAGGTCATTACGGGCGCGGACGCGCGCCGCTATCCCAATCTGCCGCTGGTGGTGGGCAAGGGCGCCGATGCCGCGGCCGGAGAAATCCTGCCGCTCCTGAACCAGCGGCCGCGTCTGATGGGCCGGATCGACGCCCTGGTGCGGGTCGATGAACGCCGCTGGGACCTGCGTTTGAAGGACGGCAGCCTGATTCAGCTTCCGGCCGTCGACCAGGAGGCGGCGCTGATCCGCCTGGACGCGCTGGACCAACGCGAGCGCCTGCTGGACCTGGGCTTCGCCCGTGTGGACTTGAGAACCCCCGACGAGGTCGCCGTGCGGCCCGCTGGCGAGGCGTGAGGATGTGGCGTAAATGACGACGAAGCAGCGCGGCGCGGCGAACGATCAGGGCCGGGGTCTGGACCCCCGCGCCGGGCGCGCGCCCGTGGTCGCCGCTCTGGACCTGGGCCAGTCCAAGGTCTCCTGCTTCATCATGAAGCCCGACGGAGTGCGCCACGCCGACCGCACCATCCGCGTCGCGGGCGCCAGCCACGTCCAGTCCAAAGGCGTGAAGGGCGGCGCCATCATCAATATGGACGAGGCCGCCCAGGCCATCGGCCACGCCGTCGAACGCGCCGAGCGCGCGGCCCAGAGCCCCGTCTCCGGCGTCGTCGTCACCACCGCCATCGGCCAGATGGCCAGCCACCGGGTGCAGGCGCGCGTTTCGCTGGGCGCCAATCCGGTCGGGGACGCCGATCTTGCGCGCGCCATCGGCATGGCCCTGGCCCAGATCCGTCTGCCCAACCGCCGCCCGATCCACGTCCTGCCCATCGCCTGGTCGGTGGACGGCGCGCGCGGCGTCCACGATCCGCGCGCGATGCGCGGCGGGTCGCTGGGGCTGGACCTGCTGGTCGTGTCGATGGCCGAGAACGTCTTCACGACCCTGAGCCATTGTCTGGAGCTGGCGCACCTGGACCTGCAGGGCGTCGCCGCAGCCCCCGTCGTCTCCTCGCTGGCCGCGCTGGAAGAGGACGAGATGGACTTGGGCGCCGTCTGCATCGACATGGGAGGCGGCTCGACCAGCGCGGCCGTGTGGGGCGGGCGGTCCCTGTTGCATATCGAGAGCCTGAACGTCGGCGGCGACCACGTCACCTCCGACATCGCGCGGGGCCTGTCCACGTCGAAGGCCGGCGCGGAACGGCTGAAGACCCTGCACGGCTCGGCCATGGCCAGCGCCAACGAGGACCGCGAGATGCTGGAGGCCCCGCCGCGCGGCGAGGACGCCTCGGCCGGCCCCGTCATCGTGCCCCGCGCCATGCTGAAGACGGTGATCGCCCCGCGCGTAGAAGAAACCCTGGAACTGCTCCGCGACCGGCTGAAGACCGCCGGCGTGGGCCTCGAACCCGGCGCGGGTCTGGTCCTGACGGGCGGCGCCAGTCAACTGAACGGCGTGCGCGAACTGGCCGTGCGCGTCTTCGACCGCCCCGTCCGCCTCGGAAAACCCCAACGCGCGCCACATTTGGCCGACGCCGCCTCCGGCCCCGCCTTCTGCGCCACGGCGGGGGTGTTGTTGCGCGCCGCCTACGGCCCGCGCGAGGCCGTGTCCGCCCGCAAGCTGATGGCGCGTCAGATCACGGCCGCAGACGCGCCCAAAGTCCATCGCGGCAATGTGGTGGGGCGCGTGGCGGGGTGGTTGCGGGAGAATCTTTAGCAGAAATACTCTTCGGTTTTTTTGCTTCCGAGTTGACAGCTTGAAGCTTTCAACATGCACCGTTTGGTGTGGAAGCTCACCCAAACTTGTGATGCAGAGCAAAACAACTCGAAGAAAAAGGGCGGTGGGTTTCTCCACCGCCCTTCTGCTTTTGGCACGTCTCCGATTTTACCAGGTACGCGTCAGGCTGATAAAGCCGCGACGACCTAGATAGTCGTATTGCGACGATAGCGGCACATTACCGGCACCGCGACCGCCCCCCGATGCCGACGTCATGGTCGCGCCTTCGTCAAACAGGTTGCGGATACCTGCTTGAACTTGCCACTTGTCAATGTTCTTACGCAACGACACGCTATGCACAATGTATGTATCCACGGTGCGTTGATAATAAACCGGCTGTCCCAGGAAAGTTCCAGAGTTGCTGGTATAGAAGCGGTCGTTGTTTACAGTGTCCACGATATCGGTGTTCCAGAATGCCGTCCAATCGCCTTTGTCAAAACGAGCAGAGATACTGGCGACCCAATCAGGCGAACCGATTTGGTCGAGGTTGTTCGACGGAATTGAAGCTGTACGCAGCTGGCTCTCCCATTTCAGGATGTAGCTGGCGCGTGCGTTAAGTGTCAGATCACCAAAGCTGAACTCCTTGCGATAGCGAGCATTCAGATCAATGCCTTCGTTGTATTGACGAGCAATGTTGACATAGCTGCTGTTAACAGCCGTGATTTCATACGGATTTTGCGCCGTGTTGCCATTACGCGTGAACAGGCTGCACAGCGGGTCGTTCGGGAAGTTTTCCGAGAGGTAGCAGCCATTGACGATGCTAGCGGCCGTCAGAGCTTGGACTTGATCCTGAATCTCGACTTCGAAGTAGTCGAGAGCGATGTTCAGATCCACGAAAGAGGGGGTCCAGATAAAGCCGACGCTAAGAGAATCAGCGGTCTCCGGTTGAAGAATGCCTAGGCCGCCGCCTGTTGTGATCAGGGCGCTGTTCGAGACGGTAGTGCCGTGGTTGTCCGGTATGCCTGCGGCGGCGCAGTTCTTACGCAGGGTTTCGTTGGTTGAGAGCCCCCAACTGCGGCAGGGATCGATCGATGCCTGACCCTAAAAAGCCGGTCTGGTTGGCTAGGTAAAGTTCGTACAGGGCCGGAGCGCGGAACGAAGTGCCCTTTGAAGCACGAAGGCGGTACTCTGGAGTGATCGCCCAGTTCAGACCGACTTTATAAGTCGAATTCTCGCCGTACGATTTGTAGTCCGAATAACGGCCCGACAAGTTGACGCTGAGGTTATTGAAGAGAGGCAGGTTCTTGAGGACCGGCAACTCGATTTCGGCGAAGGCTTCGTTGATCCGATCCTTGCCGACGGTATGGCCGGCGGCCGTTTGGCCCCAGTAGTTGCCGGTACGCTCTTGAAGACCGGGCAGATCGTCCAGCGATTCTTCGCGCAGTTGGAAGCCTAGGGCTAAGCCTACGGGACCAGCAGGTAGGTCGAACACTTCGCCGGAGATCAGGCCTTCGACATACTTATGCTCGTACACGGTTCGGCCAGTCTCATAGCCGAATAGGAAATCACGGTCTTCCTGGCGCATTTCGCCATTGGCGACGACGTTGGGCGAGAAGAAATCGACACCGCCGGTAGGGCAGGCGGTGGCCGTCGTGAGGCGAGCCGTGTTGCACCCCGCAGCCAGTTGTGTCGCCGTGGTAAAGGATGTCGCGGCCAGGAAGCGGTCGTTGTAAACGAACGTCGAGCCATATTCGGCTTCCGAGCGGCTGTATTGCGCAGTCAAATCCCAATCCCAGCCGCGACCCACCGACAGGGTGCCGCGGATGCCGGCGACGCCACGGTAGTAGTCAACCTGTTGTTCTTGCTTCGAATCGATCAACAAGGTCGGTTCGACGTGGCTGATGGCAACGCCGTTCACCGTGCGCAGGGCGGCCGGAACGCGCGGGTGGGCCGACGGAATGGCAGCCCAGATTTGACGCCAGGAATCCTGATTCGATTCACGACGGTTCAGCAGAAGTTCGCCATAAACTTCGGTGGTCGGGGTCAGGTCGAAGCCGCCGAAGGCGCTGATGCTGGTGCGCGTCACGCCCGAAACCGCCGTGCGACTGTTGTAACGGCTCGAGTGCAGCGGGCTACGCGCATAGTAGTTGCGGAGGAGGTCGCTCCACTGAGCCGCCGTGCCAGTGTAGTTCGCCGGACGGGCGGTAGGCAGGGCACAGGCGCCGAAGCCGGTGGCGAAAACCCGAACCTGTTCCCAGCCAGCCAAGTCACAGCCACGCAGGCCGCCGCCGGCAGGGGCTCCAGGGACGGGGTGATAGTCGATGGTGCCGCCAGCCCCACCGTTCACATACAGAGTGACCAGTTCCGCAGCGGTGGACGTACACTTGTACTGGCCCGTCGCCGGGTCAGTCACATCAGCGCGAATGTTCAGCTCCGGATCCCAATAGGCGGCGAGTTGTGGGCACGAGAAGGATTCGCGGTCGCCGAATCGGAGCGCTTTGCGATCATAATAGTCGGCGCCGATCGAGAAGTAGCCACGATCAAACGTCCGGCCATAGTTAACGTTAGCCTGGTATTCCTCACCGCCGCTTTTGAACGGCTGGCTGACATATACATTGGCGGATCCGCCATCGAAGTTCTTCTTGGTGATAATGTTCACAACACCTGCGATGGCGTCGGAACCGTAGATCGACGAGGCCCCGTCCGTCAGGATTTCGACGCGCTCAATCAGCGAACTCGGGATAACGTTAAGGTCCGTGGGACCGACGGTTCCGCGAGCGCCGGCGGGACCGGCGCGACGGCCGTTAAGAAGCACTAAGGTGCGGTTGGCGCCCAGGCCACGTAGCGAAATAGTGTTTACGCCCGGTCCGCCGGTCGTGACGTAACCGGTGTAATAATTGTTAATCTGAGTCGCGGTGTTTGCGATCGTGGAACCCTGCAGAATTTCTGTCGTATCCACCAGACCTTCCAGCGTCGCCTCTTCTGAGGTGATAATTTGGACCGGCTGAGTGCTGGAATATTCGCTCCGGCGGATACGCGACCCCGTAACTACCACTTCGTCGACATGGGCAGCCTCTTCTTCTTCGTTCTTCTGCTGCCGCTGTGTCTGACCGCTTTGAGCTTGAGCGAAGGCAAGCGACGGAGCCATCACAGCCAGACCGGCAACGACGGTGGTGGCAAGCAGGGCTTTCCTACTGAGCTTCATGTTTAAATTCCCAAATAAGTGTCGACGCACATAAGAGCCGGCTGGAGATCAAAAGCTCCTTGCCCTTAAAGCGCCCTCGAACCAAGCCAAATGTGGCGCAAGGGTGTCAAGTCGATGACGAATGTTACATCTAGAACACGCGCTCCGTCAGACACCAACGCGCAAACTACCTTCGTTCTTCGAGCGCTGTGATGGGCGACGCTGCGTCTTGCACTGAAGGTGCGTCAGATGCTTGGATGGGAGGGTTCACAAGGGAGGCGTAGGGCGTGACAAGCGGTATCAGGTTTAGCGGCAGCAGGGTGGTGACGTGCGTGGCAGCGGTCCTTCTTGCATTTGGCGGGGCGGCCGCGCCCAGCTTGGCCGGCTCCGTTGATCGAACTGTTGCTCCGCCTCCGGCAAGCGCCTTCGCTCGTCGTCCGGCGATTGCCTCGGTCGATGTGTCGCCTGACGGCAAGCATGTTGTCGCCGTAATTTCACCGGACGGCAAAAAGCGCGTCGTCGCGTTATGGACGACGGCCGAAATGGCTAAGCCTCCGTTCATCATCGGGTCAGACGACGAGCGCGCAGAGGTGGTCAGCGCGCAGTTCATCAAGAACGACCGTCTGTTTGTGACCACGCAGCAGTTGCGGGATTTCAACCCTTTCAGCGGCGAGCGGGAGCGCAGTTTCCTCCAGCGTTCGGTCGTTCTTACCCTTGAGGGGGAGCCGGCCCGTAATTCGCTTCGCTTCGACGGGCTGGACGACACGCAACAGGCGATCGTCGGCGTCGGACGTTTGGTCAGCGAACTGCCTCGCGACCCGGAAAGCATCATCGTCAGCGATCCGATGCGAGGCGACAAATATAGGCTTAATCTCTACACTGGTCGGGCTGAACGCATCGAGCGGGGCTCGGATCGCTTTAGCGGCGAGCAGGCTGACTTGAATGGGGAAATCCGGGCTAAGTCGCGTTTCGATTTCGATAACGGCGCCGCCTACGTTGGGCAGTGGTTGAAGCATCCCGATACGGGCGAATGGTCCGAGCATTTTAGGTACTATGCTCGGGACCGGCAGCCTGTCGAAATCGTAGGATTCTCGAATGACCCGAACATTGTCTTCGTCAGTAAGACGGAAGGGCGGGACCGCGCAGCGATTTACGAATACAAGATCCGCGAGCGACAGTTCGGCGAGATCGCTTTCGCGCACCCACTTTTCGACGCCGAAGGCGTGATCCGTTCACGCGCGCCTTCTGATTTCGGTGAAGTTGTGGGCTTCACTTACGATGGCGAGCGCCAGAGAAGGTTCTACACTGATCCTAACCTCGATCAGGCATTCAAAGACCTGCGTCAGGCGCTGAACATCACGACAGTGCCGGTCTCCTGGACGGATATCGAGACGGGGACGCGCAGCCGTTTCTCAGTCGGCGATGGGGCGGACATTTCTCTTGCGGTCACGTCGGATGATCGATCGACCATCATCATCAGCAAGTCTGGGCCTCGTGTTCCGCCGGAATATTACATTTTGCACGGGGGGCGCGTGCGCCTTCTCGGGCGGGCCTATCCGGAACTCCAGGGCGCACCCTTGGGTGAAACGACCCTGATCCAGTACGAGGCGCGTGACGGCCTGATGATTCCGGCGTTCCTCACCAAGCCCGATCCGGCAATTTATGGCCCTGGACCTTATCCGACCATCATCACCCCGCATGGCGGTCCGTGGTCGCGTGACGACCTGTCCTGGGATGTGACGGGTTGGACCCAGTATTTCGCCAGTCGGGGCTACGCTGTGCTTCAACCTCAGTTCCGGGGTTCACAAGGCTGGGGGGAGCGTCTGTGGCGCGCCGGCGACCGTGAATGGGGTCGCAAGATGCAGGATGATAACGACGATGGTGCGCGGTATCTGATCGCCCAAGGTGTCGCTGCGCCCGACCGGATCGCCATGCACGGCTATTCATATGGCGGCTATGCCTCGATGATGGCGGCTGTGCGATCCAATGGCATTTACCAATGCGCCGCCGCTGGTGCAGGACCGGCGAGCATCGCTTTGTTCAAGAAAGGCACTTACAACAGTCGTTTTCTGCGCGAGTTTCAGCATCCCACTGCAGACGGCGAGGATCCTATCCGTCGCGTGAACGAGATCAGTGTTCCCTTGTTCCTTTATACGGGAGACCGTGATACCCGCGTTCTACCGTCAGAATCCGAAGGCATGGCAGGGGCGATGCGTGCTGCCGGCAAGTCGGTCAAACTGACCATTCTGCCCGATATGGAGCACACACTGAACACCTGGACGCCGGAGAATTTCGTCAACATCCTCACTAGTGTCGAAGATTTCTTCAAGAACGACTGCGGACCTGGCGGTCTCTGATTTTCAAGGCCGAGCTAAGCAATGGGACGGAGCAATCCGTCCCATTTTTTCGTGGGCGTTCTGCAGCTAAGCTTAAGGTTTTCGGTTGGTTTCGCCCCGACTCACATTATCGCCGTAACCTTCTCTTAACCCTCGTGGGCGCAATCCTTAACGCGCTCATAACCAAAGCGATTCGGCGGGGCGGTCGGTTGGTTTGAAGGGGCGGGTCAGCAGGTCGGAAACAGAAAATGTCGCTCTCATTGGTCAAGCCGCAACACACGGAACTGAAGCCCCGCATCGTCGTGTTCGGCGTCGGCGGCGCCGGCGGCAACGCCGTCAACAACATGATCGACGCCGGGCTTGAGGGCGTCGAGTTCGTGGTGGCCAACACAGACGCGCAGCATCTGAGCTTCGCCAAGACCGATCGCCGCATCCAGCTGGGCGAGACCATCACGCAAGGTCTGGGCGCTGGCGCTCACCCCGAAGTCGGCATGAACGCCGCCGAGGAATCGGCCGATGAGATTCATCAGCACCTCGAAGGCGCGCACATGGTGTTCATCACCTGCGGCATGGGCGGCGGCACCGGCACGGGCGCGGCGCCCGTCATCGCCAAATGCGCGCGTGATCGCGGCATCCTGACCGTCGGCGTCGTGACCAAGCCCTTCACCTTCGAAGGCCGCCACCGCATGCGCCTGGCCGACGCGGGCGTCGCCGAGCTGCAACGCTATGTCGACACCCTGATTGTCATTCCGAACCAGAACCTGTTCCGCGTCGCCAACGAACGCACGACCTTCGCCGACGCCTTTGGCATGGCCGACCAGGTCCTGCACTCGGGCGTCCGCTCGATCACCGACCTGATGATCCTGCCCGGCCTGATCAATCTGGACTTCGCCGACGTGCGCGCCGTCATGTCCGAAATGGGTAAGGCGATGATGGGCACGGGCGAGGCCACGGGCGACGACCGCGCCTTGCTGGCGGCCCAGAACGCCATCGCCAATCCGCTGTTGGACGAGACCAGCCTGAAGGGCGCCAAGGCCGTGTTGGTGAACATCACCGGCGGTCTGGACATGACCCTGCTGGAAGTCGACGAGGCGGCCAACGCCATTTCGGCCGAGGTGGACGGCGACGCCAACATCATCTTCGGCGCGGCCTTCGACCCGGCGCTGGACGGCAAGATCCGCGTCTCGGTGGTGGCCACCGGCATGGACGAGGGCGAGGTCCGTCGCATCGAGCCGATCGCCCCGACCAGCACCCTGTCAGGCCATGACGCCCGCCGTTCGGCCGGCGGAACGTATGGCGCCGCTTCGACCCGCGCGCCCGACCCGACGCGCGACGCCTATCGCGAGCCGATCCGCGCCGAGCGCGCGCCCGAGCCGCGCCCGGAGCCCCGCATCGAACCGGCTCCCGTCGTCCCGACCTTTCAGGCCCGCGAGCCGGAACCGCGCCCCGAGCCGGTGATCCGTGTCGCCGAGCCTCAGCCCCAGGCGCATGCTCGCACACTGGAGCCCATCGTCGATCCGTGGGTCGAGGAGTACGAGACCCGCGCGCCCGCCGCGGCCCAGCGCACCCGCGCCGAACCGCAGGAAGACCTCTACGCCAGCCGCGCGCCCGAACCGGCGGTCGACGACTATGACGACCGCGATCATCGCCGCAGCGGTTGGAGCCTGTTCGGTCGCGGCAAGCGCGCCCAGCCGCAGCCCGAGCCGGGCTATGGCGCCCGTCCGGCCCCGCAGATGCGGTCGTCGGCCCAGGCGGCGCCGCAGCCGCAGCAGGAGGCGGGACAGGCCGATGACGACCTGGAAATCCCGTCCTTTCTTCGGCGGCTCGCGAACTGATCGGACCTGGTCCTGAGATCGCGCCCCGGAGCTTCGGCTCCGGGGCGTTTTTCATTTGCGGGCGGGGATGTTCCGGAACGAAACAATCCGAAACCCGACTTTCATTTCGCACTTGCAGCGAAGCCGCTACATCCAGCGCAAGGCGCAATCCGCACACAGAGGCGACGCGCGTAGAGAAGCGAGTTTGAGTTTGCCGGTCAGCCACGACCATCACGAACGCACCATCGTCGCCCCGGCCATCATCGCCGGGGTGGGTGTGCACACCGGCCGTCGCGTGCGGCTGGCGGTTCGTCCTGCGCCGGCCGGCAGCGGGATCGTGTTCGTGCGCACCGATGTGAACGACCGCGACAACCGCATCCCGGTCTCGGGCGAGGCGGTGGTGGACGCGCGCCTGAACACCATGATCGCCAACGCCGCCGACGTGCGCCTGTCGACCATCGAACATCTGATGTCGGCCTTTGCCGCCCTTGGGGTTTCGAACGCCGTGGTCGAGGTGGACGGGCCGGAGCTGCCGATTCTGGACGGTTCGGCGCTGGAGTTCGTCAGGCTGCTTGATCGCGCGGGCTTTCGGCCTCAATCGACGCCGCAAACCTATATCGAGATCCTTGAGCCGGTCCATGTGGTCGAGGGCGACAAACACGCCGCCCTGATGCCCTGCGACCGCTATGAGATGCGCATGGAGATCGACTTTGCGTCGGCCGCCATCGGCAATCAGGTGATCGACTTCGTCGTCGATGAGGCGACCTTCCGTTCGGACATCATGGCCGCCCGAACCTTCGGCTTCGCCCATGAGGTCGAAGCCCTGCGTCAGGCCGGTCTGGCGCGCGGCGGCTCGCTGGAGAACGCCGTGGTCATCGACGGCGACGACATCCTGAACCCCGGCGGCCTGCGGATGGAGCGGGAGTTCGTGCGCCACAAGGCGCTGGACGCCATCGGCGACCTTTATGTGCTGGGCGCGCCGCTGCTGGGCCGGTACGAAGGCTACAAGGCCGGCCACGCCCTGAACAACAAGCTGGTCCGCCAACTGCTGGCCACGCCCAGCGCCTGGCGCGAAGTCACCCGCGTGCCGGAACTGGCCCAGGCCGGCTGACCCAGGCGGACGGACTGTGGCTGTCAGGCCGCGATCACGCTGATCAATCGACCGAAATCCGGTTCGCTGCGCTGGAAGGCGCGGCGGTTGGAGAAGAAGCGCGTCTCGTCCGCGCAGGTGTCGTGTCCGGTCCAGACGGCCCGATCCACCCCCGCCTGCTGCAAGCGCCACAGGACGAAGCCGGGCAGGTCGAACAGGCGTTTGTCCGCGCTCGCGCCCGGCTTGAAGAAGCGGGCGCTGCCGGGGTCGTGATGGGCGAACCGGTCCTGGAAATCTAGGCCGACCTCGTAGCTGGCCTGGGCGATGCAGGGGCCGACGACGGCCAGGATGCGGCGCGGCTGGGCGCCCAGGGCCTCCATCGCCGTGACGGCCGAGTGGACGACGCCGCCCAGGGCGCCCTTCCAGCCGGCGTGGACGGCGGCCACGGCGCGGGTCTCGGGATCGGCCAGCAGAACCGGGGCGCAGTCGGCCGTCAGGATGGAGCACAGAAGGCCGGGTTCGACCGAGACGATGGCGTCGCCTTCGGGCCGGTCGCCGCCCCAGGGGCCTTCCGCGACGCGGGCCACGGCGGAATGAATCTGATAGCAGCCGTTCAGGTGATCGGCGTCGGCGCCGAAGCGGGCGGCGACGCGGCGACGGTTCTCGGCCACGGCGGCGGGATCGTCCTTGGAGCCGACGCCGGCGTTCAGCCCGGCGTAGATCCCGGTCGATACGCCGCCCGCGCGGGTGAAGAAACCGTGGTCGAAGCCGGCGGCGGTCAGCAGCGGATGGGTGATGGGGGCCAGATCGGTCATCGGGTCGCTCACACGTCCCATCCGGGCACGATCAGGGTGCGGGGCGAGAAGATGGCGGCGGCCTTGAACAGGGTTCCCATCTGGTCCTCGGCGGTCAGGCGGTTCAGTTGGCGGTCGATGACGGCGGCGGCCTGGGGCCGGCCCGACTTCAGCCGGCCCTCCTTCAAGGCGTGAGCTCGCGCTTCGATCCCCAGGCGACGCAGGAAGTCGCCCTGAGGCAGGCAGCCGGTGACGTCGGCGCCGGCGCGGAGCGCCGCCTCCAGCACCAGGGGGAAGTCGGCCCACTGGGTCAGGTCGGCCTGGCCCGGCGCGTCCAGCGGATCGACCTTCTGGTGCCGACGCAGGGCCTGGAGGGTGTCGCCCGCCTCGGGCCGCGCGCGGCCGTAGTCGATCAACAGGGCGGCGCCCGAGGCGGCCTTGACGAGGGCGCCCAGGTCGCGGCCGAAGGCGGTCTGCTGTTCGGAAATCTCGAAGACCTGGCCGGGTTCGATGGGAAAGTCGGGCTTGTCGAAGCCGCCGGAAATGGCGGTCAGGCCGAAGATCAGGTCGTTCTCGTCGGTGACGCCGATGCGCCGCTCGGCCCAGCCGCCGTCGGTGCGGACGAACTGGCGCGCGGGCAGGCAGTCCAGAACCTCGTTGGCGATCAGGATGATGGGGGCGTCGGTCTCGATCCGCGCCAGGTCGCGCACCCAGCGCGGCGACAGGTCGGCGTCGGCCAGGGCCCGGGCCTGCAGATCGCGTAAAGGGCCGCTAGGCTCGATCAGGATAAGGTCGCAGGCTTCGAGGAAGCCCGGAACCAGGCGCGCGGCCCCCCTGCTCGCCATTAGGGCGTCGCTCATCAGCGTGCCGTCGCCGGGACCGACCTCGACCAGGCGGAACCTTTCTGGCGCGCCCAGCCGGCTCCAGGTCTCGACCGCCCACAGGCCGATCAGTTCGCCGAACATCTGGCTGACCAGGGGTGCGGTGATGAAGTCGCCTCCTTCGCCCAGCGCGGGGCGCGAGGCGTAGTAGCCGTCCCTGGGATCGTGCAGGCAGCGGGTCACATAGTCGGCCACCGTCATCGGCCCGGTCAGGGCGATCTCCCTCGCCAGACGGGCCTTCAGCGTCTCCTGGCCGCTCATGCTGCGACGGGGGGCCGGTTCCAGGCGCGCCAGATCAGCCAGGCGCCGATCAGGATCATCGGGGTCGACAGCATCATTCCCATGGTCAGGCCCAGCGGGAAGTGGGGCATGCCGACATCGGGTTCACGCACATTCTCCAGAGCGGCGCGGCAGACGCCGTAGCCGACCAGGAACAGGCCGGTGACATAGCCGGGCTTCTTCAGCAGGCCGCCCTTCCATACCGCCAGCGCCAGCAGGGTGCAGAGAACCAGACCCTCCAGCCCGGCTTCGTACAGCTGGCTGGCGTGGCGCACCATGTCGCCGGGGCCCTGAACATGACCCGCCCGATCCACGAACTCGCAGGTCGGGCCGTAGAATTCGCGGACCCTGGCGTTGCAGAAGTTCACGCCCCACGGAACCGTCGTTTGCCGGCCCCAGAGTTCGCCATTGATGAAGTTGGCCAGGCGTCCGAAAAACAGGCCGATGGGGGCGGTGGCCAGGGCCATGTCGCCGATGCTGAGCGTGTTCAGCTTCTTGGCTCGGGCATAGAGGACGACGGCCAAGGTGGTGCCGATCATGCCGCCGTGGAAACTCATGCCGCCGGTCCACAGCTGGAACAGTTCGAACCGTTCGCCCAGGGACTGGCCGGTGAACAGCTGGGCGTACATGACCGGCTTGTAGAACAGGGCGTAGCCCAGCCGGCCGCCCAGGATGACGCCCAGCACGATCCACAGCACCAAGTCGTCCAATTGCGTGGTCGTCAGCGGCGGCTTGCCCGGCGCCCACAGGCGCTGGGTCTTGATCAGACGCGCGGCGTACCACCAGCCCAGAACGATGCCCGCCACATAGGCCAGGGCGTACCAGCGGATCGGAAGCGGTCCCAGATGGATCAGGACCGGATCGAATTCGGGAAAGGGCAAGGGGCGTTCCTGTTCAAGCCTGTGCTGCTGCTTGCGGTCTAGCAAGCGTCGCGGCCTTCGTCGCCTGCGAAGACGCATCACGACGCCTTGATGGCGCCTCCGAAGCAGCGGAAAGAAAGGTTTCGTTCACCATAGTAGGTGAACCTTCGTTAACCCTGATCGGTGGGAGCCCGCCATGCAGACCCGCAATCCTCTTCTGGACGAGTTCGCCAAACTGACCACGGGCGCGATGGGCCTGGCCCAGGCCGCCGGTGAAGAGGCCAAGACCGCCTGGCGCGCCCAGACCGACCGGATCGTAGCCGAGATGGATCTGGTCCGCCGCGACGAATTCGACGTGCTGAAAGACGAGATCGCCGCCCTGCGCGCCGAGATCGCGGCGCTGAAAGCCGGCGCGACCGCGCCCAAGAAGGCCGCCGACAAGCCTCTCAAGGGAACGTCCACAGATGGAACTCAACCCGGGGACGCAGCCGGTTGAGCCGAATCCGCGAACAGGCTTACCGTCCCGTTAACGGTCGTGATTCACACGGCCGCAGTTCGAATCGAGACCATTGATGGATATCGCCCGGCCCGAAGAAACGGACGTGCCCTTCGACCCGCTGGAGGTCGTGGAGCATGTTCTCACGGCCGAGAACCTGCCGTTCGACCGCACCGACGACGGCGACCTGGCCTTCGCCCTGGCCGGGGATTGGAAGGACTATGAGCTGTGGTTCGCCTGGCGGCCGGAAGGGGATTGCCTGCAACTGTGCTGCGCCCTGGACCTGCGCGTCGCCAAGAGCCGCAAGACGGCCGCCTATGAGTTGGTCGGCCTGATCAATCAGCGCACCTGGATGGGCCATTTCGAGGTCTGGGCCGAGGACGGGGAGATCGTCTTCCGTCACTCCCTGGCCCTGCCGATGGGCGAACGTCCGACCCTGGCGCAGGCGGCGTCGATGATCGACGCGGCCATCGAGGCGGCGGATCGCTACTATCCCGCCTTCGACTTCATGGTTCGGGGCAACAAGAAGCCGCAGGAGGCGATCGACGCCTGCCTGTTCGAAACGGTCGGCAACGCCTGATGCCAGAATCGGCGTTGGCCGATGGGCCGGTCGTCCTGGTTGGCTGCGGCCGTCTGGGCGCGGCCATTCTGGAGGGGTGGCTGCTGACCGGCGCGGTCGCGCCGTCCGATCTGATGATCCTCAGTCCTTCCCGGAAGCCGGCCGCCGAGGCGGCCCGGGCAAAGGGCGCGCGGGTCAATCCGCCGCTGGAGGCGCTGACGGCCGCGCGGGCGGTGGTGCTGGCGGTCAAGCCGGCCTTGTGGCGACAGGTCATGGCGCCGCTGACGCCCTTCCTGCATGACCAGGCCGTGATCGTTTCCGTCATGGCGGGAGTGACGGCGCCGACCCTGGCCGAGGGGTTGGGCGGCTGGCCCATCGTGCGGGTGATGCCGACGACAGGCGTGGCGCGCGGCCGGGGCGTGGCCTCGGTCTGGGCGGCCGATGCGGCGGCGCGCGCCCTGGGACGCGCCCTGTTCGAACCGATGGCGGAGACGGTCGATCTGGCGGACGAAGACCTGATGGACGCGGCCACCGCCGTCGCCGGGTCGGGAGCGGCCTATTTTTACGCCTTCACGCAGGCGCTGGCCGAGGCGGGCGCCAAGGCCGGTCTGGACGCCGCCACGGCCGAGACCCTGGCGCGCGCGACGCTGAAATCCGCCGCCGACGCCATGGGCGACGAGGCGCTGGACGCCCTGATCGCCCGCATCGCCTCTCCGGGCGGTTCGACACGCGCGGGCTTGGAGTCGATGCAGAGCGACGGGCGCCTGACCGCCATGCTGGAAGACACGGTCGCGGCGGCCGTGCGCCGCAACCGTGAAATGGGCGCGTGACGCTTTCTAGAAGCGGCGCTGCTCGATCTGATCGCCCAGGCGATCGAAGGCGCGCCGGGCGTCCTGCCAAGTGGCGAAGCCCCAGACGTCGGCGATGCTCGGCGTATAGTAGGAGAACTTCACCGGCAGGGTCCGGCCGTCGGCGGTGACGATCTGGCCTTCGACCGCCGCCCCGCCAACAGAGATGCTGCGGATCGGATCCAGGCCCGGCGTATCGCGCACCTGCTGAAAGGTGGGACGATTGGGCTTCAGGTCGGTCAGCACCAGATCGGCGGTCGCGCCGGGATAAGCCTGTTCCAGCGCCTTGGACACTTCCGTCCGAAGGTCGGAAACCTGCTGGTCGACATCGCGGTCGCCCAGCTTCTTGACTTCGCGGGTCAGGTCGGGGCCGACGGTCACATTGACGACCGGCTGCGCCTGGGCGGCCGCCGCGACGGCCAGCGTCACGGCCAGAGGTGCGATAAAGGCGAGTTTACGCATCGAATTCATCTCCAAACCCTGTCGGACTGAAGATGCGCCCGCGACGCCCCTTTCGAAAGGGGCGCGGCCATGAATTTTCAGCCAGGCCTGGGTTCGGAAGGCGGAGACGCGGTGACGGGCGCGGGCAGGCGGATCAGGGCCTTCAGCCCCCCCATGTCGCTGCGGTCCAGGACGACGTCGCCGCCATGGCCGCGCGCCACGTCACGCGCGATGGCCAGGCCCAGACCCACGCCCTTGCGGTTCTGGTTGCGCGAGGCGTCCAGGCGGGAAAAGGGCCGGAAGGCCTCTTCATACATATCCTCGGGGATTCCGGGGCCGTCGTCCTCGACCGCGATTTCCAGACCGCCGGACGCCAGGGCGCGGCCGGACAGGCGGACCCGCTCGCCATGCGCGGCGGCGTTGCCCGCCAGGTTCACCAGGGCGCGCTTGAAGGCCAGGGGACGCAGGGAGGCGGCGAGGCCGGCGGGAACCAGCACCTGGACCTCGGCCCCGGCGCGCCGGGCGTCGTCGCCTGCGGCTTCCAGCAGGTCGGGGATGGAGACGGGCTGGGGCGGTTCTCCGGCCTCGCCGCGCGCGAAGTCCAGATATTCGTCAATCATATGCTCCATCTCGTCCAGGTCGCCGCGCATGGCGTCCTGACGCTTGAAGGGCGGGGCCAGGGCCAGTTCCAGACGAAGCCGCGTCAGGGGCGTTCGCAGATCGTGGCTGACGGAGGCCAGGAGGGCGGTGCGCTGGTCGATGTGGCGCTGGATTCGGTCGCGCATGGCCAGGAAGGCGGTGGCCGCCGCCCGCACCTCGCGCGCGCCGTGGGGTTTGAAGCGGGGCACGGTCTCGCCCCGGCCGAAGGCCTCGGCCGCATCGGCGAGGCGCTCGATGGCGCGGACCTGATTGCGGATGAACAGGATCGCCACCCCCATCAGCAGCACCGTGGCGATGGTCAGCCACAGGACGAAGATATGGGCCTGGGTCGCCACGGCCCGTTCGCGCGGGGCGATGATGCGCAGCACGCCTTGCGGCTCCTGCACCTGGATGTCGACATAGGCCGGGTAGCGGGTGGTGTCGAACCAGTAGGGACGGTCCAGACGCGCATCCAGCGCGCGGTCCAGCACCCGGTCCACCACGCCGATGGGGCCGCGCCGGGTCTCGGTCGGCAGGGTGCGGCCGTCCTGAAGCGCGATGGACAGGGACATGGATCGCTCGGCCCGGTCGGCGATCCGCGCCAGATTGGCGGGGGAGGGGTCGTCCTCATAGGACTGGACCGCCCAGGCGATGTCGCCGGCCAGGCCCTCGGACAGGCGCGCGGTCACGGTCTGCCAGTGGGCGTCGAAGAACACCCAGGTCACGGCCACCTGCATGACCAGCACGGGCAGGACGATGATCAGCAGCGACCGGCCCCAGAGCGAGGTCGGCAGGCGTCGCTTCAGGAAGCGCGGCCACAGATAGGCGGGCAACAGCCGCATCGCGTTCGTCGCCGGCTCAGTCGGGGGCCAGCATATAGCCCACGCCCCGCACGGTCTGCAGATAGCGCGGGTTCTTGGGGTCTGCCTCCAGCTTGCGGCGCAGGCGCGTGACCTGAACGTCGACGGCCCGGCCGGTGATGTCGGCGGTGTCGGGCGACAGGCTCATCCGCTCGACCGGCGCATGGGCGTGCAGGGCCAGGGTCTTCAGCAGTTGCGCCTCGGCCTCGGTCAGGCGCTGGGGCGCGCCGTCGCGGGTCAGCTCCAGCCGCTCCATGTCGAAGACCGCGCCGCCCAGCTTGATCTCGCGCGGGCCGATGGGCTTGCCGCCCGTGCGGCGCAGGATGGCCTCGATCCGAAGCACCAGTTCGCGCGGCTCGAAGGGTTTGGACATGTAGTCGTCGGCGCCGCGCGCCAGACCCTCGATCCGATCCTCGGCGTCGCCCTTGGCGGTCAGCAGAAGCACCGGGGTCTTGGAGGTCTCGGCCTTGTTGCGAACCCAGGTCGTCAGATCGAAGCCGCTTTCGCCCGGCATCATGACGTCCAGCACGACCAGGTCAAACTCGATCAATTCCATCATCCGTTTGGCGGCGGCGGCGTGGGCGGCTCCGGTGACGCGATAGCCTTCGCGCGCCAGAAACTCCTTCAGCAACTCGCGGATGCGGTCGTCGTCGTCGACGATCAGCAGATGGCGACCCACGCCAGGGCCGGCGATAGGCCCCGAACGGCCATAGGCGCGCGATTCCGTCATGCTCATGTGACGTTCTCGGCGTTCAAGGCGTTGACCTGAACGATTCGGGAAGCTCTAACACCCTCAGTTCTGCGGGAGACGTGTTTCAATGGCCTTCGTTCCTTTCGACGATCGTGATGGATGGATCTGGTTTGATGGCGAATTCGTGCCTTGGCGCGAGACGAAAACGCATATTCTGACCCATGCCCTCCACTATGGCTCGTCGGTATTCGAGGGTGAGCGTATGTACGGCGGCGAAATCTTCAAGCTGACGCCGCATTCGGAGCGCCTGAAGCGGTCCGCGAACCTGCTCGATTTCGAAATACCCTACAGCGTCGCCGAAATCGACGCCATCTGTAACGAAACCTGCGCCAAGAACGGTCTGACGGACTGTTATGTGCGTCCGGTCGCCTATCTGGGGCCGGAACAGACCAGCGTCTCGGCCCTGAACAACAAGGTTCACCTGGCGGTCGCCGTGTGGGACTGGCCCAGCTATTTCGACCCCGAGGTCAAGGCGCGCGGGCTGAAGCTGGAATGGTCCAAGTGGCGTAGGCCCGATCCGGCGACGGCGCCGACGACGGCCAAGGCGGCCGGTCTGTACATGATCTGCACGATGTCCAAGAACACGGCCGAGCGGCGCGGCTTTGCCGACGCCCTGATGCTGGACTGGCGCGGCTATGTCGCTGAGGCGACCGGCGCCAATGTCTTCTTCGTCAAGGACGGCGTCCTGCACACGCCCAAGGTGGATCACATCCTGGACGGCATCACCCGCCAGACGGTTATCGAGATCGCCCGCGAAAAGGGGATCGAGGTCGTGGTGCGCGACATCAAGCCGGAAGAACTGACGGACTTCACCGAATGCTTCCTGACCGGCACGGCCGTCGAGGTGACGCCGGTGGCCG